>NZ_JBNIEX010000004.1:0-325314 GCF_051842325.1 Idiomarina sp. ST10R2A5
GGGTTGTTAGCTCAGTTGGTAGAGCAGTTGACTTTTAATCAATTGGTCGCAGGTTCGAATCCTGCACAACCCACCACGTCGCCAATTAATATTATCTATCAGAATATGGGTTGTTAGCTCAGTTGGTAGAGCAGTTGACTTTTAATCAATTGGTCGCAGGTTCGAATCCTGCACAACCCACCACTCCTAATTACTTTGCTACAAGCACATCTTGAATTCAGCTATAATAAGCCCCACTTATTAAGAACACTTGGAAAATAAGCCGTAGTATCATGACCGAGATTCAAACTCTGGATAGCCTTGATTATACTTTTCCACCTAAACCTAAGCCGTTAAGTGCGAAAGAAAAATCAGAGACAATTAATCGTATTAAGCAGCTTCTGATTGATGAGGATGCTGTGTTGGTGGCTCACTATTACACCGACCCTGACATTCAGGCTCTAGCTGAAGAAACGGGGGGGTGTGTGGCAGACTCTTTAGAAATGGCTCGGTTCGGTCGTGACCATCCGGCGAAAAAGTTGATTGTTGCCGGTGTTCGCTTTATGGGTGAAACGGCGAAAATTTTGACACCTGAAAAGCAAGTACTGATGCCAACATTAAAAGCGGAGTGTTCGCTGGACCTTGGCTGCCCTCCCGAGAAATTTGCTGAGTTTTGTGATCAGCACCCAGACAGAACCGTGGTTGTTTATGCGAATACTTCCGCGGCAGTTAAAGCTCGTGCAGACTGGGTAGTAACTTCCAGCATGGCGCTTGAGCTTGTCGACCACCTGGATGCTAAAGGCGAGAAAATACTTTGGGCTCCTGACCGTCACTTAGGTGGTTATATCGCACGTGAAACTGGTGCAGATATGCTGTTGTGGCAAGGCGCTTGTGTGGTGCATGATGAATTTAAGGCAAAGGCATTGGAGGACATGAAAAAGCTCCATCCGGAGGCTGCAGTTCTTGTTCATCCTGAGTCACCGGAAAATATTGTCGCTATGGCTGATGCAGTAGGCTCAACATCGCAGCTCATTAAGGCGAGTCAGAAATTACCTAACGAAACCTTTATTGTGGCGACAGACAAAGGCATTTTCTACAAAATGCAGCAGCTTCAGCCGAATAAAACCTTTATTGAAGCACCTACAGCCGGAAACGGTGCAACTTGCCGCAGCTGTGCCCATTGTCCATGGATGGCCATGAACGGGTTAAAAGCAATTGAAGAAGCACTTACCGAAGGTGGTGAGGCTCATGAAATACATGTTGACGAAACCTTAGGTAAAAAAGCTATGGTACCACTGGACCGAATGCTGGAATTTTCGGCAAGCTTAAAATAACTAAGACAGGCTCCTTCGGGAGCCTTTTTTATTCCCCGCTTATACAAGATATTTATAGTCGCCATAAATGCATCGCCTACCGAACTGCACAACTGCATGCTAATCTGAATTTATTGAATATTTATTCGGGTGGAATTTGCATGGGGTTTTATGATCCGACTGAAGTGCGTGATAACTGCGGTTTCGGCATTATTGCTAACGTTAATGGTGAGCCTCGGCAAGGGTTGATTTCTACAGCCGTTAAGGCTTTGGATCGTATGCAACATCGTGGCGGTATCGGCGCCGATGGCAAGACTGGTGACGGCTGTGGCTTGCTCCTGCAAATGCCAGAGCTATTCTTCCGTCAATTTGCCGAGAAGGAAGGCTGGCAGCTTAGCAAAAAGTTTGCTGTTGGCATGATTTTCTTTAGTCGTGATAACGATAAGCGCGAAACCGCACGCCAACTTATTGAACAAGAACTCCAGAGAGAGACCTTAGCCGTTACAGGTTGGCGTAAAGTGCCCGTAGATAACCAAGTGCTGGGGGAAGGTGCTAAGTCGTCTGAGCCTGTTATAGAGCAGGTTCTGGTGTCTGCTCCCCCGGGTTGGCGAAAGAAAGACTTAGAAAGACGCCTGTATATGGCGCGTCGGCGTATTGAGAAGCTCATTCCTAATCAGGAAGAACTTTATATTTCTTCGCTTTCTAGTCTGGTATTGGTTTATAAGGGCTTAATGATGGCGGCGGATTTGCCCGCCTATTATGCGGACTTAGCCGACTCCGATATGAAAACTTCCATCTGCGTATTTCACCAACGCTTCTCAACCAATACCGAACCGCGCTGGCCTTTAGCTCAACCATTTCGGTTTCTGGCTCATAACGGCGAAATTAATACCATAAGAGGTAACCGGCAATGGGCGCAGGCGCGGGCTTATAAGTTTCAGACCCCTTTGCTACCCGACTTACAGGATGCAAAACCGTTAGTCGGCTTGTCCGGCTCGGATTCTGCTTCGCTGGACAATATGCTGGAGCTGTTGTTAGCCGGCGGTATGGATCTATTCCGGGCTATGCGCTTGCTGATACCGCCCGCCTGGCAAGGCGACGCGACAATGTCTGATGAAATGCGTGCTTTTTATGAGTTTAACTCGCTGCACATGGAGCCCTGGGATGGGCCGGCAGGCGTGGTCATGAGTAACGGTCGACACGTCGCATGCAGTCTGGACCGCAATGGTTTACGCCCGGCCAGGTATGTATTAACGCGCTCTGGTGTTCTGACCATCGCTTCTGAAGTGGGTATCTGGGATTACGACGAACAGGAAGTCATAGAAAAAGGGCGCTTAGGGCCGGGTCAAATGATGGCGGTGGATACCTATACCGGTAAAATTTGGTACAACGACGAAATAGAAGATGAATTAAAACAGCGCCACCCTTATAAACAATGGCTGGAACAGCATCGTCGTCACTTAATTCCGTTTGAACGCAGTCACGCAGATAAACTGGGCCAGCGTCTTTATGACGATGAAACCATGCTGGTACTGCATAAAGCTTACCTGTACTCAGAAGAAGAGTTACAGCAAATTATCAGTGTATTAGCGAAAGATGGCCAGGAAGCTGTTGGTTCAATGGGCGACGACACACCGACTGCGGTTCTCTCCAAACAACCTCGCTTACTTTATGACTATTTTCGACAGCAGTTTGCACAGGTAACAAACCCTGCCATTGATCCCATTCGCGAACGGCACGTGATGTCACTTTCAACCATAATTGGACGCGAGCACAATGTGTTTAACGAAGCTTCTGGTGATGCTGACAGGGTGGTGTTCGAGTCACCCATTCTGATGTATACCGATTTAAAGCAGTTACGCGAACTGGATGAAAAGCACTATCGCGCAACAACACTGTCGCTGGCTTTCAAGCCGGAGGAAAACAACTTACGGCAGGCGATAGAAAGCCTTGTTGAAAATGCAAAAGACTCGGTTAAGAACAATCAAACCGTTATTCTGATACTGAGCGACAGAGGCTTGCAGCGCGGACAGTTGATGATACCCGCTGCGATCGCAGTTGGTGCGGTTCAGCAGGCTTTAGTGGCTAATGACTTACGTTGCGATTCGAACATTATTATTGAAACAGCGTCTGCGAGAGACCCTCATCACATGGCGGTGTTGTTGGGTTTGGGAGCCACTGCAGTTTACCCTTACCTGGCTTATGAAACGGTAGAACAATTGGTTGCTGGCGGCAAAGTAACTCTGGATATTAGAGAAGCCTTGCTGAACTACCGTAAAGGGTTGAATAAAGGACTCTTGAAAATACTGTCGAAGATGGGCATTGCAACAGTTGCCGGATACCGCAGTTCTTCTTTATTTGAAGCTGTTGGGCTTAACGAAGATGTACGCCACCTTTGTTTTGCAAACGTGCCGACGCGAATTGACGGTACCGGCTTTGATGATATTCAGCAGGATCTCCAGCAAAGTTTCCACAAAGCCTGGTTAAAGCGTAAGCCGCTGGCTCAGGGTGGTTTACTGAAATATGTACATGGTGGGGAATACCATGCGTATAACCCTGATGTGGTAACCTCATTACAACGCGCGGTTGCAACAGGTGAGCAGAGAGATTACGACGTTTACGCTAAATTTGTGAATCAAAGGCCGGTAACCCACCTGCGTGATCTGCTCCGTATAAAACTACCTGAAACAGCAAAGCTTGAAAAACACCAAGTTGAAGCGAAGGAAAGCCTTTACCAGCGTTTTGATACAGCGGCTATGTCCATAGGCGCTTTAAGCGCTGAGGCCCACGAAGCTCTGGCTATAGCAATGAATCAAATTGGAGGGCATTCAAACTCCGGTGAAGGAGGCGAGGATCCTAAACGCTTTAACAGCTTAAAAAATTCCCGAATTAAACAAGTGGCTTCAGGGCGCTTTGGAGTGACACCTCATTACCTGGTTAACGCCGATGTGATTCAGATAAAAGTTGCGCAGGGTGCAAAACCTGGAGAGGGCGGACAACTACCCGGCGAAAAAGTCACTGCGGAAATAGCGCAACTACGTTACGCGGTGGCTGGTACGACATTAATATCGCCACCGCCGCATCATGACATTTACTCCATTGAAGATTTAGCTCAGCTAATTTTTGATTTAAAGCAGGTAAACCCTAAAGCTTTAGTCTCTGTAAAACTGGTTTCAACGCCGGGTATTGGCACTATTGCGACCGGGGTGGCTAAGGCTTATGCAGACTTGATCACCGTATCAGGCTATGACGGTGGTACCGGAGCCAGCCCCATGACGTCGGTCAAGTACGCAGGTTCACCCTGGGAACTCGGGTTGGTTGAAGTGCACGAAGCTTTGGTAGCGAATAACCTGCGCCATAAAATTCGTCTGCAGGTTGATGGTGGTTTAAAAACCGGTATGGATATTGTGAAAGCGGCAATTTTAGGAGCAGAGAGCTTTGGGTTTGGTACTGCTCCGATGATAGCCCTGGGCTGTAAATACTTGCGCATTTGCCATCTGAATAACTGTGCAACGGGTGTGGCGACGCAAGATGAAACCTTACGTCGTGAGCACTTTTCCGGCTTGCCGGAGCGCGTTGTAAAACTGTTTGAGTTTATGGCTGAAGAGGTGCGGGACATTCTTGCTCATCTCGGTTTAGCTCAGTTAACCGATGCCATCGGACGGGTTGATTTACTGGAGCGCCTGCCGGGGGAAACCAAACGTCAGCAACAGTTACAGTTGACCTCTTTATTGGAGTCAGCCGGGGTTCGCTCTGAACATTCATTGTATTGCACGGACAAAAACCCGCCGTATGACCAGGGCAAGCTCAACCAACGTCTACTGGAACTGTGTAAAGAATCGATTGATGCACGCAATGGCGGGCGATGGTCGCTGACCATTCGCAACGATGATCGGTCGGTAGGCGCAAGCGTATCCGGTCATATTGCCAGCCAATATGGAAACCAGGGGATGGCGGTAGCGCCTGTCACCTTAGGTTTTATGGGGACCGCCGGCCAAAGTTTCGGGGCATGGAATGCAGGAGGCTTAAAACTTCACTTAACCGGTGACGCGAATGACTACGTGGGTAAGGGCATGGCCGGGGGAGAAATTACCATTAAACCACCTGCGGGCTGCCGCTATAACAGTCATGAAGCCGTCATTATGGGGAACACCTGCCTGTATGGTGCAACCGGAGGAAAACTCTATGCTGCGGGTTGTACCGGCGAACGTTTTGCGGTGCGTAACTCCGGCGCTACGGCTGTTGTTGAAGGTATTGGCGACCACGGTTGTGAATATATGACAGGCGGTATTGTGGTGGTTTTGGGTGAATGCGGCATCAACTTTGGTGCAGGAATGACCGGTGGTTTTGCTTATTTAAGAGACAGTGACGGCGATTTGCACCGAAGACTGAATCACGAACTGGTTGAAGCGGTGTCACTGAATACACCAATTATTCAGGAGCACTTACGGGGTTTAATTCATGAGCATCACGAAGCGACGGGCAGCCAGTATTCGCGTGAATTACTGCGCAACTTTGAGCAGGTAGTGGAGAGCTTTTATATTGTGAAACCAAAAACGGCTGACGTAAAGGAGCTGCTGGGGCATCGTGCTCGATCTACCGCCGAATTACGCGTGCAGGTGATGTAATGAACAAGAATATTTATCAATTTTTAGACGTACAACGCATTGACCCGCCCAAACGCTCGGTTGAAGAGCGCCGAATTGAATTTAAAGAAATTTATGACCCGATGCCCGGTGTGCAGCTAAAAGGTCAGGCTGACCGTTGCCTGGATTGCGGTAATCCTTATTGTGAATGGCAGTGTCCGGTTCACAACTATATTCCTCAGTGGCTGGAGCTGGCTAACGAAGGTCGGGTTATTGAAGCGGCGGAGCTCATGCATAAAACTAATAGCCTGCCGGAAGTCTGTGGCCGGGTATGTCCTCAGGATCGCCTGTGCGAGGGAGCATGCACGCTCAATGACGGTTTTGGCGCGGTAACGATTGGCAGTATTGAAAAACAAATGGTCGATGAGGCCTTTAAGCAAGGCTGGCGGCCGGATTTAAGCGGTGTTATTCAGCGCCGCGAGCGCGTTGCGGTTATTGGTGCCGGGCCCGCTGGTCTTGCTTGTGCAGATGTATTGGCACGTAATGGTGTCAAAGCCGTAGTTTACGACCGTTACCCGGAAATTGGCGGGTTGCTGACCTACGGCATTCCGCCATTTAAGCTGGATAAAGCGGTCATGACTTTGCGGCGTGAAATCTTTACCGACATGGGCATTGAATTTAAGTTGGGTGTTGAAGTTGGTAAGGACATCAGTTTTGCTGAGTTGGAAGCCAATTACGATGCGGTATTTCTTGCTTTAGGAACCTACAAGGCGTTGGATGGAAAATTAAAAGGCCTGGATGCAAAGGGCGTTTATCCGGCACTGCCTTTTCTAATTGGCAACACCCAACGACTTATGGCTCATGAGCCTATGCCTCAGTATCCGCTTATTGATGTTAAGGACGAAGCGGTGGTTGTACTTGGCGGTGGTGATACGGCCATGGACTGTGTCAGAACCTCGATTAGGCAGGGAGCCAAGTCGGTTGTTTGTGCGTATCGTAGGGACGAAGGCAACATGCCTGGCTCCCGCAAAGAAGTGCAGAACGCCCGGGAGGAAGGCGTATCGTTTGAGTTTAATCTCCAACCGCTGGAGGTAGTCACTTACGGTACAGGCAAAGTCAGCGGTGTGAAAATGGTGCGCACGGAGCTCGGTCCGGCTGATGAAGATGGTCGGCGCAGACCGCAACCGGTGCCTGAGTCAGAGTTTCTGATGCCCGCTACAGCGGTGATTATTGCTTTTGGTTATCAGCCCAACCCACCAGAATGGTTACAACAACACAAAGTGGAACTGAGCGACTGGGGTACAGTGCTTGCCACCGGCGATACCGAGTATGCTATGCAGACCAGTAATCCGAAGATCTTTGCCGGCGGTGATATGGTACGTGGCGCTGACTTAGTCGTGACCGCCATAGCTGAAGGGCGCAATGCAGCCGAGGGGATGCTGGACTACTTTGACAGCCAGTAAGCAGAGTTATTGACGCTGCCACTGTTTAATAACGGCTGCATAACCCTCGCGGAAGCTGGGGTATTGCAGTTGATAGCCACTGTCTTTAAGGCCTTTATTCAGGCAGCGTTTAGAGCCTCTTGGCCCAACCTCTGTATCGATATTTCCCGGCAGTTCCAGACCGAGCTGCTGAGCAAGCCATTGGTAAACTTCATATTGTTTCACGGGCTCATCGTCATTGACTAAATAAACAGGAAGAGGGCGGGAGACTTGTGTCAGCAGGTGGACGATAAAGCCCGCGACATCGTCCTGGTGTATGCGGTTGGTCCAGCTGTCGCGCAACTGGGCTTTTCCCTGACAGAGCTGGCGCAGTAAAAAGTCACGACCTTCGCCGTAAATGCCGCTGCAACGAAGAATTGAAGTTGGGCCCGGCAACGCATGAATAAGTGACTCCGCCTGCAATAATGCCTTACCGGAAGCTGATGTGGGTTCAGTTGGACTGTTCTCATCTATCCATTCGCCGTTGCGTTGCGCGTAAACACCTGTGCTGGAAACGTAAATAATATTCGGCTGATGGGTTTGCTGTGATAGTACTTGCTGCAAATGTCGGCAGGGGACGACATAACCCTGGTGATAGCTATCTTCTGCTCCTTTCGCCGGGGTCAGAGTAATCACGACGTTGTCCCATTTCTGCTTAAACAGCTGATAAAGCTCTTGTTCGTTGCCGAGATCAGCAGCTATTAAGTCGACACCCGGGCGCACGGGTTTATTGCCGGGTGTTCTGCAAACTCCGGTAACCTGGTTTTTAAATGCGCTAAGCCTTTGCGCGACGCGGTCTGCAATATCACCGTAACCAAGTAAAAGCGTTTGCATGAAGATCCTCTTAGCGTTAATGTAAATTAAATGTTGAACAAAATAATAACGATACTGACCAGCAGCCATTATGAGCAGTGACGCCCCAATAGAAACCTTAGTTGATGAGCTTAAAACAGATTACCATCGCTCTCAATTTGAGTCTCTGTTTAAACGCAAAACAGCGCACTTAAGCGGGCCAGAAAAGCTCAAGCTTCGCATGCAAATTACCGAACTGGCCAAACCGGCATTGGGCGTTGTTGATCTCCGTAAAAAAATTCCTGCGGAAGTTGAACCCTATACCTTTCAAGGCCGCACACATTATTTTGATTTAACCGCCAGAAAAATATTTGAAGAAGGCTTACGTGCTTATAAAGGGGTCTTTACCAATGACACCAAAGCAAAAATACTGGCGTTAAAAGCGCACCATCAGAAACTTGCTGAACATAAAGCTCAGGAGCAGGAAGAACAGGACAGTGCGCTAGACAACTTTGTGGCTGGCTATGAATATAAGCGTAGTGAAGAACGAGTGAACCTGGTTACCGCAGTGAAAATGGAACTTGCTGACGGGCAAAGGTTAAATGCCATGACGGTGGATGTTTCACATTCAGGGTTACAGCTCAAACTTCCTTTTGAACAGCAGCTGACTGGATTAAAGCATGCTCGTGTAACTCTCTATTTTTGTGGCTTTTCAGATGATTTTACTTTTGATTCTAATACTGGCTACGAATACCGGGTTGTCGGCGTAAAAAATAGAGATACCTGTTTATATCTGCGTTTAAAGCGCTTTGATGAGTCGTCGGACGATGACCTCAGCCAACTTCTGTCAGACATTGTGAGCAAGTCCAGAAGGCGTTACAAAATTAATGTTGAACATGTGGCACAACAAGTCATTGCGCGGGGGCATGAGAATTACTGGTTTAATGCGATTCAGGGTTTGCCTATTCTTCTTAGCAACAACTCCAGTACCTTTGCGGTAATAAGAACAGCAGCAAACCAGACACTACTGAATAGTTGGCAGCAGCATCAAGGGGACTTGCTTGCTGAGCTTCTTGAACAGACGTGGGTGCAAACCAGCGTTTCGGTGTTAAGAGACTCCCGAAAGGAAACCCGTCGGCAAGTGACATTTTTTCGTATTAGCTTGCCGGTGAATAAAGTCTGGCGCGAGTACTTACTTCCTCTACAGGCATTGCAAACAGATAAGTCTTTAATGGCCACCTTGAGTGCGCTACGGGCTGCTGGCTATGGTACGCGCTGTTACCAACTAACAATAACCCATAGTAACGAAAAGCAGCTTATTTACGCTGAGCTAAACCCAATAAGGACGCCGCTTTGGCAGAATAAAACGGATGAAAAACCGGATTTATCCAGGTTACAGGACTACCGCTCTAAAGGGGCGGAAAAATTAAATTTCAAGCGACTCAGTGATGAGTCTTCAGCAAAACATCAGATTTTTCCTCATGTATTGTCGAATGCACTCTTTCTTTATAAACGAGGCGTTGAGTGGAAACCTGAGCTTGCCGGGCTAATGTCGTTAACAGAAGGCTTGCCCACATTGTTTAATGAGACTGAATTTTGGTTAGCTAATGGCGACCGGATTCTTGGTGGGCGACGGCTCAGCTCCCATATAAGGCAGAAGCTTCGTCAGTTATCGGATGGGAATGAGTTTTCGTCGCGTATTCTGATTTTAAGAGTAAGCAGTGCGCTTCAAAAAGAAGCGGTTATGGGGCGAGATATTGGGGAATACGAGAGTTTTGAAGAGGCGGCGGAATATATACGCTTTCTAAACGACAACAGTAACTTTGTTGCGGTTATGGTCTCAGCCCAGCCCTGTGCTAACCGCTTCCCAGAGGAACTGAGTGAAAGTTTGTCCTATATTCACCGCTACTTACCGCATCGTGCAAAAGAACTGGAGCACAACTTTTCTCAGCTTCAGGCGGTTATGACGTTGACTGACGTGACCCAGACTCTCATTGACCTGTCTGAGTTGACTGTGCCGTCGTAAGTCAGCTATTTGCATGACTGATGGCCGTGGCTTTCCATCGTCGGGTATTTGCCCCATAATCAAATCATTGTTTATTTAATAACAGGTGTTCAATTATGTTGAAATCATGGGTAAATCCGCTTTTAGCAGCAAGCATAGGGTTGGCATTACCGCTAACGGCTATGGCGCAGGACGGTATCGATTATAAAGAGCAGGAGAAACTGCACGAAATAGCTGGTGCAATGCAGGCCGATCGTATTGAAAGTGACATTCAGACTCTGGTCGACTTTGGCACTCGTCATACCTTATCTGAAACCGAGTCGGATACGCGTGGTATTGGTGCCGCAAGACGCTGGATTTTTGCCGAATTTGAACGTATATCCGAAGCCTGTGGCGGCTGTCTTGAAGTCATGTATGTCAGCGATACAATTTCCGGTGAAACGCGCATACCTGACCCTGTGGAAGTGAAAAGTGTTATTGCCATTCAACGGGGCAAAACGGACCCTAACCGTTACGTGATGATGTCCGGAGACATTGACTCGCGCGTTAGCGATGTTATGGATTATACCTCAGACGCTCCCGGTGCAAACGACAACGCCTCTGGTGTGGCTGGCGCGTTAGAAGCGGCACGAGTGCTAACCCAATACGAATTCGACGGCTCTATTGTTTATGCGGCCCTGGCCGGTGAAGAGCAAGGTCTGTTTGGCGGGAAAATTCTGGCCGAAAAAGCCAAAGAAGAGGGCTGGCACCTTACCGCAGTGCTTAATAATGACATGATTGGTAACATTGAAGGCATTAACGGAGTCATTAATAACACCACAGCACGGATTTTTGCTGAGGGCACCCGTATGAATGAATCAGACCGCGAAGCGACCATGCGTCGTTTCTATGGTGGTGAAGTAGACTCTCCCTCACGCAACCTGGCACGCTATATTGATACAGTGGCGGATCGTTACATCAACAACTTAGACACGATGATTGTTTATCGCTTAGATCGCTTTGGTCGCGGCGGGCACCATAGACCCTTTAACGATTTAGGTTATGCGGGTATCCGTATTATGGAAACCAACGAAAACTATAATCGCCAGCATCAGGACCTTCGTGTTGAGAATGGTATTGAATATGGCGATACCATAGAGGGTGTCGATTTTGATTACGCGGCTAAACTAACTGCGTTGAACGCGGTTTCTATGGCAAGTATGTCGTGGGCACCAAGACCGCCTGCAGATGTCGAAATAGAAGGTGCAGTAAAACCGGATACAACTTTACGCTGGGCACCCCAGGAAGAAGATGAAGAGAATATTGCGGGTTATAAAGTTTACTGGCGTTTAACCAGTGCCCCGCAGTGGCAGTTCAGTCGCTACGTTGGTAATGTAAACAAGTACACACTGGAAAATGTGGTGATCGATAATTACATTTTTGGTGTAGCTAGTGTCAGTAACGATGGCTTCGAAAGCCCAGTTGTATTTCCGGGACCAGCGGGGACATTTTCTATTGAGTAATGAGTCGTTTAAAGCATTAACTGAGCCGCTAAATTATGAAGGCGAAGACCGAAAAGTCGGTTTTGAACTGGAGTTTAGCGGCTTAACTTTGGACCAGACTATTGATGTCATGCAGCGAGTACTGCCCGGTGAGTTAGTTTCTGTTTCCAAAGCGGAACAAGAAATTGAGGTGGACGGTCTTGGTTCGTTCAAAGTTGAGATTGACTGGGACTATTTAAAACGAAAAGCGAAAGCAGAGGGCGGAGACAAGTCCGCCTGGGTGCGAGAACTCGGCAGCCTTGCTGAAAACCTTGTGCCCATTGAAATTGTCTGTCCGCCGTTAACGCTGGAGCAATGTGAGCAGTTACTTACCTTGACGGAAGCGCTGAGAGAAGCCGGAGCAAAAGGTACAGATGAGTCCTGGATAGCGGCTTATGGTGTTCATATTAACCCCGAAGTACCATCATTAGATGCTAATGTCTTGTTGCGTTACCTGCAGGCATTCTCTTTGTTGCAGTGGTGGCTGGTTGAAGCGCATCGTGTTGATACAACGCGCAAACTCAGTCCTTACATCGATAAATACCCCGAGGCCTACATCCGACTGTTGGTTAACCAACATGAGGTGACTCAGGAACAGCTTATCGATGACTACCTTAAGCACAACGCCACCCGCAACCGTGCTTTGGATATGTTGCCTCTCTTTACTTTCTTAGATGAAGAAAAAGTGATGGGAGCAGTAGATGACAAAAAGATAAAGGCCCGTCCGACTTTTCATTATCGCTTACCGAACTGTCAGCTTGAACATCCGGATTGGCAGCTAACCGAGCCCTGGGAAGTTTGGTGGGTGGTCGACGCTCTGGCTAATGATCAGCAAGCGTTAGACTATTGGAAACAAGCGTTTATTGACGCCGAACGCCCTTTAATTGGTGTCTCAGAAAAAGACTGGAAAGAAAGGCTGGAGCAATGGCTGAAAGATCGCGAGTGGTTGTAACCGGAACCGCCAGACGTTGGTCTCCGTCCTGGTGGTGTACCTGGCTTATTCTCAAATGTCTTGGGGCTCGTCCTTTGCGTTCGAGTGTCAGGCACCGTTGTGAGCCGGACAATATCGATGCAGTGATTATTGGAGGAGGGGACGACATTAGCCCCTCACAATATAACCAGCCGCCTGAGCGTGATGGGGAGTATGACCCTGACCGTGATGAACTCGAAATTGCCTGGATACGCTGGGCTTTGGAGAATAAGAAACCATTGCTGGGCATCTGTCGCGGCTCACAGTTAATTAATGTAGTGCTTGGCGGCGAACTTGACCAGAATATCAAGGAATTGCGTCAGTTGACCTATAACCGCCCGGGACTTTTACCCACTAAGCAGGTATTTATTGAGCCTAAAAGTAAATTGGCGAAGATTTGTAGAAAGCGAAAACTGAGAGTTAATAGCCTGCATTCGCAAATCGTCAAAAAGACGGGTGTTGGTATGCTTGCTGTAGGCTGGGACTTGGATGGCTTTTTGCAGGCCTCCGAGGGGCAGAATGAGCAAACCATTATCGGTGTACAGTGGCACCCTGAATACTTATTTTATGTACCTAGCCAAGTTCGAATTTTTCGTTGGCTTATTAAACAATAATTGAACATATCGATTATACCCACCTCAATTTATCAATTTTTTTGATCCATTCTGCGTTTCAATCTGTATAACCGTTCAACAACTTAGAATCGACTTATTAAAAAGCCTTTGGAGCGCTAAATGACCATAGCAAATCGTTTGTATGCAGGGTTTGCCTTTATTCTGCTATTACTTGTTATAACCACCATCGTCGGTACATACCAGGTTGGTGAAATTGATAAAACCCTGGTAAGAGTTAACGAAGTGGGTAGTGAAAAACAACGGTTTGCTATTAACTTTCGAGGCAGTGTGCATGACCGCGCAATAGCCCTGCGTGATTTAGTTTTGGTTGAAAATGCCGATCAACGTCCACCGCTACGTAACCTAATTGCTGACCTTAAATCCGATTACAGCAAAGCTGATAACGGTATGACTGACATTTTTTCCAATAACGAGTTGGTAAACAGTGAGGAACGTGAGTTATTGAGTGAAATTGAAGACATTCAGGCTCAGGGTCTGGCGGCGGCTGATGAAACAGAGCGCCTGTTAAACTCGAACCAAAGGCAACGGGCTCAGGAATACGTTCTGAATGAAGTATCGCCAATTTATGCGGAGTGGTTAAACCGAATTAACGCTTTTATTGACTATCAGGAACAAAGTATTTCAGCCGGTACGGAAGAGGTAATGAGCCGTAGTGAGAACTTTGCCACCTTAATGTGGTGGGTTACTGCATTTGCCATTATCAGTGGCGGACTGGTGGCCTGGCAAATCGTAGTGAAGCTGACACACACCATTGGCGGTGAACCCGAGGAAGCGGCAGAAGTTCTGCAACGCATTGCCGATGGTGATTTAACCGTTTCTACCCATACACGCTATGAAGATAGCATGATGGCGGATGTTAACCGTATGGTGAATCAGTTACGGAGTATTCTGGGAGATGTTAATGAGTCAGCAAGTACCATTCTGAACTCCTCAAATGAGCTTGCTGAAACGGCGGGGAATAACCAGAAACTGGTGGTTCAGCAGCAAGAACAAACGACTCAGGGCGCAACGGCTATTCATCAAATGTCGCAAACGGTTCGTGAAGTTGCTCAGCATACTGAGCAGGCGGCGCAGTTGGCCGATGATACCGACAGAGAAACCGTTGCGGGCAGCCGTGAAGTAGAAGCGACGGTTCGCTCAATTGAAGAGTTAGCTAACCAGGTTGAAGGTGCTGCTAAAGTCATTGGTGAACTGTCTGACAACACGGCAGAAATTCACAAGGTGCTGGAAGTGATAGAGGGCATTGCCGACCAGACAAACCTACTAGCATTAAACGCAGCTATAGAAGCGGCACGAGCTGGCGAACATGGCCGGGGTTTCTCAGTGGTTGCCGATGAAGTAAGGGCGCTGGCGAACCGGACACAGGATTCAACCCGCAGTATTCAAAGCTTAATTGAAACCATGCGAGGCAGTGCGACTGACGCAGTTTCAGTGATGGACAAAGGCCGGGAGAAAGCGGCGGAAAGCGTGAAGCAAGCCCGTTCAGCTGGTGAGTCCTTACACGCGGTCAATAATTCTGTGGCAAAAATGAGTGATATGAATGCGCAAATTGCTACTGCAGCGGAAGAGCAAACAGCGGTTGCAGAGGAAATTAATCAAAACTTCTCCTCAATTACAGAGGCCGCGGAGCAAACGGCAGCAGGCTCAGAGCAAATTAGCGAAGCCAGCCGTGAACTGAATGAGTTAGCAAAACGCTTAAATAATGGCATGAAGCGCTTTAAAATTGCTTAAACCCCTTGATTAGAACGGCTAAAACCCCTACCATAGCGGCCGTTCTGGAGAGGTGTCCGAGTGGCTGAAGGAGCACGCCTGGAAAGTGTGTATACGGCAACGTATCGAGGGTTCGAATCCCTCTCTCTCCGCCAGATACAAAAGAAACCGCCCTTGAGGCGGTTTTTTTGTATCTGCAGAAAGTGAGGACTCTATTTACATCATACTTTGTAAGTAAAGTTGTTCACCCAGACGATCCATCAGGTTCAGTTGAATTTGTAACCAGTAAGCGTGGTCTTCTTCAGTATCTTTCAAAATGCCGACCAGCATCTCACGGGTGACATAATCATCAACTTCTTCACAGTACTCAATGACTTCGCGTAACGTTTTTGCGTTGTTGTACTCAAGCTGCAGATCGTTTTCCAGCATTTCGCGGACGTCCGAACCTATGGTATGAGGTTCACGCGCATCCATTTTGGGTTTACCTTCCAGAAATAGAATTCTGCGAATGAGCAAGTCCGCATGACCTCGTTCATCATCAATTTCATGGTTAATACGCTCATAAAGCTTCATTAAGCCCATGTCTTCGTATTGCCGTGAATGCGATGTGTACTGGTCAATTGAAGTGAGTTCAAAAGCCAGAAGACGATTGAGCTGCTCAACGACGTTATTATCTCTGTTCATTATTCAGCTCCCTGAATTTTGGTTTGCAGATAAACTTCATTGCCAAGGCGCGATATGAGATCAATTTGGGTTTCAAGCCAGTCGAGATGCTCTTCCTGAGAGTCCAAAATGTCACGCAGGGCATTGCGGCTGACGTAATCCTGATGTTGCTCACACTCTTTAATCGCTTCGCGTATGGCACTGACATCGTTAAACTGAACTTTGTGGTCCAGCTCCAGCATTTCTCTGGGATCTTCGCCAACGTATAATTTGCCAAGCTCCTGCAAATTAGGGATACCTTCTAAAAACAGAATGCGTTCGATGAGAACGTCCGCGTGTTTCATTTCATTGATAGAAGCTTTGTAGACAGGTTTGTTCAGGCTTTCAAAGCCCCAGTTGCGATACATGCGGGCATGAAGAAAGTACTGGTTTATGGCGGTAAGTTTTAGCGTCAGTATTTTATTCAGTTGCTGGATGACTTTAGCATCACCTTTCATAGCCGTATTACTCCTTAATTCATTAGGTATGAATTAAGTGTAGCATACGGAAACCGGAAGTTGGGTCTCTTTACCTGCTTGGTTGGCTCGTTGTTCGAGAGCTTCGTGAAGTACGTCTTTGGCGCAAGTTTTACAGCATCCACACTGAGAAGCCACACCATATTGTTGGCGCAGGTCTCGCATAGAATTCACTTCACCAGAAATAACCGCCTGATGAATGGCTTTATCATTAACGCCCTTACAAAGACAAACGTACATAGACTATCACCTCAGTTAGTAATGATAGTCTATGTTAAATGCGAACGATTTGCAATAGTGTTTTATTGCGGTGCGATGAAGCCAGTTTTCAATAAGTACAGGGTATAGAGCAGGTACAGGCAAATAAAGATAAGACCATGTACGCGATTAATTCGTCCCTGACGGGCTTTGCGAATACCGAAGACCATCAGTAACAGAGTTAGTATTGCCATTGCAACCCAGTCACGGCTTAATACAAGCGGCTCAAGTGACACCGGTTCAATAGAGCCGGCAATACCTACAACAGCCAGCGTATTAAACATATTTGAACCAATAACGTTACCCAATGCCAGGTCGTGTTCGTTCTTACGCGTGGCCGCAATTGCTGAAGCTAATTCCGGTAAAGAGGTGCCGATGGCGACTACGGTCAGGCCGATGACCAAGTCACTCACGCCAAGTGACACGGCGATGTTTACCGCGCCCCAGACTAAAGCGCGTGAACTGACAATAAGCAGCAACAGCCCGACAATAAGCCAGATAATAGCGGGCTTCATCGGCAAAGGGTGTGAGTCAATTTCTTGCGTGTATTCAGCGGCTAAACTGTCGTCACTGCTTTTAGAGCCTATCCATACAGACCAGCCCATATAGCCAAGGAAAACAACCAGTAAAAGTACAGCTTCAAGTCGTGTTATTTGGTAATCGAGAAGGAAAACTGCGCTTAACAGGGTAATGGCTATTAAAACTGGCATTTCTCGGCGAATAACGACCGACTTTACAGCGATAGGCGCAAGTAGGGCGGTTATACCCAGAACCAGAGCAATGTTGGTAATGTTTGAGCCGTAAGCATTACCCAAAGCTAAAGCTGGGTTACCTTGCATAGAGGCTAAGGCCGACACCACCATTTCAGGTGCTGACGTGCCAAAGCCAATAATGACCATACCGATAACCAGAGGCGCCATACCCAGATGTCGTGCTACGGCAGCCGCGCCTTCAACAAATCGGTCAGCACTCCAGACTAATACCGCTAACCCCAGAACAACCGCAACAATTGATAACGTCATAACACCCTGTTCCTGTTAAAAAGAAAGGGCGATAGTTTAACGCAGAGTTTCCTTAATAGCATCAATACTTGTTGGGTCGTCAATGGTCGATGGAACGGCAACATCATCCCCTTGCAAAACTTGCCGGATAAGACGCCTTAATATTTTCCCCGAGCGAGTCTTAGGTAATCTGGGAACAATGTGTAAGGTCTTCAGGCAGGCAATTGCGCCAATTTCGGAGCGAATAGACTGGATGAGCTCTTGCTGCAATTGCTCATGACCAATAGTGGATGAATTTTTAAGAATGACAAAGCCAACTGGCAACTCTCCCTTGAGTTCATCGGGCTGGGCAACCACGGCGCATTCTGCTACGTCTTTATGGTTGGCCAGAATTTCTTCCATTTCACCGGTAGACAAGCGGTGACCGGCAACGTTTATCACATCGTCCGTGCGGCCCATAATGAATACATAGCCGTCGTCATCTATGTAACCGCCATCGCCGCTGCAGTAGTAACCGGGGAATGCATTCAAATAACTGCCCTGTAGCCGTTCCTCGTCACCCCAAATGGTGGTTAAACAACCCGGAGGTAAAGGTAAGCGCACACAAATGGCACCTTCTTCTTTACTGCCTAGACTTTTACCCAAGGGATCCAGCACGCTGATCTCGTAACCCGGAACCGGGAAGGTTGAAGAGCCGGGTTTCACTTTAACTGCGCCAATCCCTACGGGGTTGGCGCTCATAGGCCAGCCACTTTCTGTCTGCCACCAGTGGTCATAAACCGGTAAGTCGGTGAGCTCTGTTGTCCACTCATAAGTTGCAGGGTCTAAGCGTTCGCCAGCCATGTAAATACGTTGCAGTGAGCTAATGTCGTAGCGGCCCAGATGCTCGCCTTCGGGGTCTTCTTTTTTTATCGCCCGGAACGCGGTGGGAGCGGAGAAAATAGCACTGACTTTATAGTCCTGGACAATGCGCCAGAAGGAACCTGCATCTGGTGTGTTAACAGGTTTACCTTCGTAAAGAATACTGCTGCAGCCGAAAATTAAAGGTCCATAAACGATGTAAGAGTGGCCAACTACCCAACCAACATCAGACGCCGTAAAGAAGACTTCTCCGGGGTTTAGCCCATAAACGTAATTCATTGAAAAGTTTAAGGCGACAGCGTACCCACCGTGATCACGTACCACCCCTTTTGGTTTGCCGGTGGTGCCGGAAGTATAAAGAATATAAAGCGGGTGGTTTGCCGGTAAGGGAACAGCTTCAGCGGGGCTGGCTTTTTCCATTGCTTTCGCCCAGTCGGTGTCCTGGCCGTCCTGCATTTCAGCCTCACACTGCTCGCGCTGATAAACAATGGTACGGGGGCTAAACTGCGCTTCTGCCAGTGCTTTATCAACAATAGGCTTGTAAGGTAAAACCTTGCTACCTTCAATACCACATGAGGCGGTAACGATGAGCTTGGGGGCGGCATCGTCAATGCGAACGGCAAGTTCGTGTGCTGCAAAACCACCAAAAACAACCGAGTGAATCGCCCCAATGCGCGCGCAAGCCAGCATGGCAATAGCTGCCTGAGGGATCATCGGAAGGTAGATAACGACCCGGTCACCTTTTTCAACGCCTCGCTGCTTCAGCACGTCGGCGAAGCACGCGACCTGATAGTGCAATTCGTTAAAGGTGTAGCTTGCTTTACTTTGGGTAACCGGAGAGTCGTAGTAAAGAGCGACTTGCTCTCCACGGCCCGCGTTAATCTGAGCATCGAGTGCTAAGTAACTGACATTAATTTCGCCGTCCGGGAACCAGTCTGCCATGCCATTTTTCCTGACATGCGCAGCAACTTTCGGTGGTTTGAACCAATCCAGACGACGCGCCTGGTCAAGCCAGAATCCTTCAGGATCTTGTTGAGCTTCTGAATAGACTTTCTTATAGGGTTGCATAGCACTACCTCAAATCCTTTTATGCAGAGCCTTTTAGCATATTCCGTTGGCTTAAATTTCCTATTCGACTTAGGTCTAAGCCGCTTTGTTATAAGTTAGGTTTACCAGAATCTCAGGCGTCGCATTAACAGGAATTCGACAATAGCGATAATCACTATCGCACCACAGAAAATCCAAAACGCGTCTTCACTTTCTACCCCTGGCATACCTCCAATGTTTATTCCAAAAACACCGGTTAAAAACGTAAGTGGCAAAAACACCCCGGCAATGACCGAGAGCCAATAGGTGTTGCGATTCATTTTTTCTGCTATGGCCTGCTGCAATTGCTCGCGCTGCATCCAAACTTGCTCCAGCATCAGATCAATTTGCTCGAACAAGCGCTGAGTGGTATCGCGCTCGTTGATAAGCCACTGCTGCAATTCCGGGCTCATAACCTTTTCTGTTTCGGTGCTGAGTTTTTCTAAAGCCGCTAGTTGTGGGCGGATAAAGCGGTTAAGCCGTAATAGGCGACGATGTAAAGCCGTGAGTTTTACCTGAACCGAAGCGGTATTGTCAAAACCTTTTCCTTCAATGGCTTCTAGTTGCTGTTCTGCTGAGGAAACCACATCTTCAATTCGTAAGTTCAGTTGCTCAATTAGGGCAACGATAAAGTCGTTTAACGACTCTGGTCCAATTTGTTGGCCAAGTTGCTCACGCAATTTTGCTATGGATAAAAAAGGACGTTTACGAAAACTGTACAACGCACCTTTATAATACAGCAAGCGCAGACTGAGCATGTCTTCGGGAGACTCACCAGTGTTTAAATTAACCCCCCGGAGTAACAGCATGAAGCCGTCGGATAAACGCTGAAAACGAGGGCGGGTGTCTTCTTCCAGTACCGCATCAATCAGAGGTTCTGGTATACCGGCTTGAGTTAACCATTCGCTCAACCCTTCGGCATCGCGCTGAAAATGAAACCAGGTGTTTTCTGCGGCACTCGATGGTGACTGAAGTTGTTTTGCGGGATGCTGATTGAAATCCCAGGCATCAATTAAAAAATCCATAGAACCCTCGCTTTAAGACTATTATTCAAAGTCTATATCGAGGCGCTTAACTTGTCATTGTTTTCAGCAAGCTTCAGTCCGGAAGTTCACAAAGTGATGAGTCGAATACGACTAAATGATCAAAGTCGATATCAAAACCAATTTGCTCGCCAGTTTGCAGTGGTTGGTGAGAAGGACCTACCGCGAGTACATGACTGGTGTCTGCAAGCTCCAGAGTATAGAGATAGTGAGAACCGCGGAATCCACAACCAACAACAATGGCTTTCATTTCACTCTTATTGTTGATCAATACATCGTCGGGGCGAACAAGAAAGTTCACGCTCATATCGGGTTTATTACTTAATTGAGAATGTTTAATGGTGCCAAATGCGCAATGCAGTTCCTGGTCCTTAATTTCACCATTAAGCAGCACACCACGGCCAATAAAGTCAGCGACCAGTTGATGAGTAGGCTGGTGGTATAGCGCATAAGGTGTTTCCCACTGGAGCAGTTGGCCGGAATACATGACACCAGCCTTATCAGCCATAGCAAAAGCCTCTTGCTGGTCATGAGTTACCAGCAAAGCCGTAATTCCTTCTTCTTTAAGTAAACGCCGGACGTCGTGAGCCAGTACTTCTCTTAATTCTGCATCGAGGCTTGAGAAAGGTTCATCCAGTAACATGAGTTTGGGCTTTGGTGCCAACGCCCTGGCAAGAGCAATACGTTGCTGTTGTCCTCCAGATAGCTCATGGGGGTAGCGGTTTTGGTAACCGTTAAGACCAATACGGATGAGTAACTCTTTAATGCGCTCATCCTGCTGGTTTTTCGACAACTGATTAATACCAAAGCGAATGTTATCGGCAACGGTTAAGTGCGGAAACAGTGAAAAGTCCTGAAACATCATGCCGACATGACGTTGCTCCGTTGGCCATTGTACTGTGTCGGACGATACCGTCTTGCCATGAAGTTCAATTTTTCCTCCTGAAACAGGAGTGAAACCGGCGATAGCACGCAACAGGGTAGTTTTACCGCAGCCACTGGGACCTAACAGGCAGCCAATGTCCCCGGGTTCTAAAGACAGGTTGAGCCTGTCGACAATAAGGTCACCGGAAAGTTGGATACTGACGGTATCGATATTCAGTAGTGTGCTCATTTACTCACCTGTTTTTATCGAATTACTGCGTAAAGCACGGGATAACATAATAACCGGAATAAGACCGACCGCGACAATCATTAAAGCCGGAGGGCCTGCATCGGCAAGCCTTTCGTCAGATGCCATTTCAAAAGCCCGCACAGCCAGCGTATTAAAATCAAAGGGTCTTAATACCAGGGTCGCCGGCAGCTCTTTCATAACATCCACCAGAACGAGGATAAGAGCGGCTAACAATGGGCTGCGCAGCAGTGGTAAATGAATTCGCCATAAAATACGCTTGCCGCTCGCACCTAAGGTGCGGGCACTGTCATCCATTTGTGGGGTAATTTGTTCAAGTCCTGAATTTACGGTTTGTAGTGACACAGAGAGAAAGCGGACACTATAGGCAAACAGCAGCGCTATGACGGTACCGGACAGTAATAACCCGGGGTTAAAGTTAAACAGCCATTTGCTGATAGTGATAATTTGATTATCGAGCCAGGCTAATGGAGACAGTAACCCTACCGCGATAACGATACCCGGAATGGCATAACCCATACCGGCCAGACTGATAGCCGCCCGCAGTGGTCGTGTAGGGTGGCGACGTCGGCCATAAGCAAGCCAAAGCGCCAAAGCAACCGTAATTAATGCTGCTAACAGCCCTAACCAAAGCGTATTAAAGGTTAAAACCCAAAACGCACTTTGTTGCCAAATTTCAGATTTTTGTATGGACCACCACAGAAGTTGCGATGCAGGTATGGCGAAACCAAGAATAACAGGAAGCCAGCAAACTGAAGACGCAACCGCAGCGCGCCAGCCACTTAAAGGGCGGCGCTGAGGTGCTCTGGTGCTTGAGCGCTGTTGATAGAAACGGGCGCGGCGACGAGAGTATCGCTCGACCATGATGAGTATAATGACGAAAACCAGCAAAAGCGCCGATAGTTGCAACGCGCCTTGTGCGTCACCAATGCCGTACCAGGTGCGAAAAATTCCCGTTGTAAAGACCGTTATGCCAAAGTACTCCATAGTACCGTAGTCAGCCAGAGTCTCCATTAATGCCAGAGTGACACCGGTTGCAATAGCAGGGCGCGCCAAAGGAAGTGCGACTTTCCAGAAACTTCTTAGCGAACTGGCCCCCAGGGTTTTTGCACTTTCAAACGCCGTGGTGGACTGCTGCATGAAGGCGGCGCGAGTAATAAGGTAGACGTAAGGGTAAAGTACGATACAAAGAACAAAAACCGCACCGCTGAGGCTGCGGATTTCGGGAAACCAATAGTCACCAATACTGACAGAAAATATATCCCGAACCAGCCCTTGTACCGGTCCTGCGTAGTCGAGTAAGCCGGTATAAGTATAGGCGGTAATATAGGCTGGCATGGCTAATGGCAGCAATAATGCCCAACTTGTCCAGCGCCAACCGGGAAAGTCATACTGACTGATGCACCAGGCTGTACTTACGCCTAATAAAGTGACACCAATACCAACGGCGAATAACAAGATCAGGGAGTGACCGATATACTCTGGTATAACGGTTTGCCATAAATGGTATAGGGTGTCCCATTGAGGGTTTAATAACGACAAAGCTACCACAATAAGTGGTAGCCCTATCAACACCGCGACGGCAAACAGCAATAGCGTGCCACGGTTCATTTGCGTATCTCCTGATACAAATTAACGCCAGCCAGCGCGGTTCATCAGACGAACGGCATCGCCGTTATTTTCACCGAGGATATCCATTTCGATATCGTCCTGTTTGAAATCGCCCCACTGTTGAAGTGTTTCGCTCCACTCAACACCTTCGCGAACCGGGTATTCATAGTTGGCCTGAGCGTACCATTTTTGTGATTCTTCAGAGACCAGGAATTCAATCAATTTTTGAGCCTGCTCAACATTTTTCGCATGTTTTGTCACGCCGATACCGGAAACGTTAACATGAGCACCTTGTTGATCCTGAGCTGGCCAGAATATTTTAACTTTTTTTGCGGCTTCACGTTCTTCCGCGTCATCTGAGTTCAGCATATGGCCAAAGTAGTAAGTATTAGCTACAGCGACATCGCAAACACCAAAGGCTACGCCTTTAATCTGGTCGCGGTCGCCACCTACGGGTTTACGCGCAAAGTTTGCGACAAAATTCTCTGCCCACTTTTCTGTTTTTTCGGCACCGTGGTGTTCAATCAGTGCTGCCACTAAGGACTGGTTATACAGGTTATTGGAAGAACGAATGCAAATGCGGTCGTTCCACTTGTCATCAGCCAGGCTTAAATAAGACTCTAATTCTTCTGGATTTACACGCTCTGGCGAATAAAAAATAGGACGGGCACGTAAACTGAGTCCGAACCAGAGGTTATCGGAAGAGCGGAAATGAGCAGGAACTGCAGAGTCAATTGTGTCGGAATTTACTGCCTGGAATGCGTCGGCTTCAACCGCACGGTGAAGGGCGCCGGCATCTACAGTTAGAAATAAGTCAGCCGGTGTATTTTCACCTTCTGAGTTAAGGCGGGCAAGCAATGCATCGGCTTTACCTGTTAACAAGTTAACTTCAATACCGGTTTCTTCGGTAAACTTTTCTAAAACGGGTTTGATCAGGGCTTCTTTTCGCGCTGAGTAGATATTAACTTCAGCGGCGGCGCTAGTGAAAGACACCAGTGTCGCAGAAGTCGCGGCAATCAAGGCTAATAATTTATTTAACTTACGCATTTGAAAGGACTCCTTTACGAACTCTATATGGTCGAAACGCGATGATTATATCAAACAAAACAAATAATGATAGCCATTCTCATTTAAAAAATAGTCATCTAAATTCGGTATTTGAGGGTAGTCAAGGTATTAGCTTCTGCTATTCTAAAAATGACTTACTTTCAGCGGAGAATTTATGTCTGACTTATCATTGCTTGCCCTGATTGGTGTGCTGTCCATTTGTTGTCAGTGGTTAGCGTGGCGCATTAAGCTGCCGGCAATACTGCCTTTGCTTATTTGTGGCTTATTGCTGGGGCCCACTCTGGGGTTATTGGAGCCGGATGCGCTATTTGAAGATTTGCTCTTTCCTTTTGTCTCTCTGGCGGTAGCCGTTATTTTGTTTGAAGGCAGTCTCACGCTGAAGTTTGAAGAAATTCGCGGGCATGGCCGAATGGTAACCAACCTGGTCAGTATTGGTATGTTGGTTACTTTCGTCGTCATTGCAGTTTTGACGCATTTCATTATGGGTTATGGCTGGGAAATTTCGGCGTTATTTGGTGCGTTAGTTGTGGTAACAGGCCCCACAGTTATTCAGCCAATGATACGCTCTATTCGGCCTATCAATAAGCTCGCTAATATTTTGCGCTGGGAAGGGATTATTATTGACCCGCTCGGTGCCTTGCTGGCGGTATTGGTGTATGAATTTATTATCGCCAGTCAGGACGTTGCTTTCCTACATGCGCTTCAGGCGTTCGCGACAACTGTTGCTCTTGGTTTTGCTTTAGGTTGGGGAGCTGCTCGCTTGTTAGGTCTTGCACTGGGCAGAGGTTGGTTCCCGCATTACTTACAGAATGTTGCAACGCTCACTATCGTATTGGGTGTTTTCGCTCTGTCGAATGCCATACAGCATGAATCCGGTCTATTAACCGTTACGGTTATGGGTATGGTTATGGCCAATACCCGTAATCTGAATATGGAAGAAATACTGGAGTTTAAAGAAACACTCAGTGTATTGCTGATTTCTGCTCTGTTCATTATTTTGGCTGCACGACTAGATTTCGCTGAATTTGATGCGCTGGGAATGCCCGCGGTTATTCTGCTGGCCATTATTTTGTTTGCAGTAAGACCTTTAGCCGTATGGCTTTCAGCTATAGGAACCGAGCTAAGGTTCAAAGATAAGGTTTTATTATCCTGGATTGCGCCCAGAGGTATTGTCGCGGCCGCTGTTTCGGCGTTATTCGCTTTAAAGATGGAAGAGTCCGGCTGGACTGAAGCCGCGGCGGTTGTTCCTTTAGTTTTCCTGGTAATAATGACAACGGTTGTCTTACAAAGCTTAACGGCGAAGCCATTAGCCCGAATGTTGGGCTTATTAGAGCCCTCAGCCAAAGGTTTTTTGATTTTTGGGGCCAACCAAATGGCGCGGGCAGTTGCCAAAAGTTTACAGGAGAGCGGTATTCCTGTGCGCCTGGCAGACACCAACTGGGAGAATATTAAGCTGGCCCGTATGGACAATTTACCGGTGTATTTTGGTAACCCTGCCTCGGAGCATGCTGCCAATAATATTGATTTGACCGGCCTTGGAAGGCTATTAGTCATGTCTCCCTATAAACAACTTAACCCGCTTGTATCAATGTACTACCAGGACTGGTTTGGCTCTAAGAAAGTGCATGGGCTGAATGGCGGTGAGCAGGATTATCGTGCCAGCCATCAGCTAACGGAAAGCTACCGAAAGACACTCAACTTATTTGGCGAAAGTGTTACCTATTCGAAACTTGCCAGCCTTAACTTTAAAGGGGCGAAAATTAAGTCTACGCCCATTACCGATAGCTTCAGTTTCGCTGATTATCAACAGAAATATGGGACAAGAGCGTTACCGATGTTTGCGCTGGATGACGCAGAAAAGGTTTATATTTTTACCACGGAGCGTGAGTTGATTCCTCAGCCAGGGTGGACTGTAATTGCCATGATTTCAGCGGAGCCTGAAGAAAATGATAGCGAAAAAGGCGGCGAAAAGGGAACAGACTGACGTTGTTGGCTGCCCTCAGTGTGACTGGGTAAGCCAACGAACCGAGCTTTCAAAACGTGAGCATGCTGAGTGCCCACGTTGTGGGTATTTCCTGGAAGGTGCGGCTACCAGGCATCACACCCTGGTGGCTATAGCGGCAGCAGCTTTAGTCTTACTGCTGGCGAGCTTACAGGTCAACTTTATCAGCTATTCGGTCACCGGCTCTGAGCAATCGATGACGTTGATGGATGCAGCCTGGCAGCTTTCCTTTTTTCACGAAAAAGTATTGGCCGTTTTAGTCCTTTTGACTGTTATTCTAATTCCCGTTTTGTACCTTGTTAGCCTTATATGGGTGTACAGCCAGATCCATAATTCGGGCAGTAACCGATTAAACCGATACTTCCTGCGTTTAATGGAGCATTTGAAACCCTGGCTAATGACTGATGTTTTTTTACTCGGGACTCTGGTGTCATTGGTGAAAATATCGGGTCTGGCAGAGGTTCGTTTACTTGAGGGGTTTTGGGGCTTCAGTGTTTTTGTCGTTCTACTATTGTATGTGTACGAGCGAGCTAAACGTACACCGATATGGGACTACTATATGGCGGCATCCCGACCCAATATACATGTGCAAGCTGGAATGACAGCAAATGAGCAGGATTTGCAGACCTGCCCACTTTGCCATGCCTTAAACGCTAAAGACGCCGATAAATGTTACCAATGCACCGAGCCGCAGAAAACAGCGTGGTGGCGGAAGCCGGGGACAACTTTGGCATTAATTTTTGCTGGCGCTATTATGCTAATTCCAGCGCACTGGCTGCCGGTAATGGAAACGGTACGGTTTGGCAACGAGCAGCCTGCAACCATTATTGGCGGGGTTACTGAATTATGGCAGGCCGGCGATAGGCCTGTAGCTGTAATTATTTTTGTCGCCAGCCTGGTTATTCCGGTCGCGAAAGTTTTAACACTGGCTGTGTTGTTGCTACTGGCTCAAAGGCAAACGCCGGCCATTGTCCAGAATCGCTTATTATTGTTTAAAGTAACCGACTGGATAGGACGTTGGTCAATGATTGATATTTTCGTTGTAGCAATACTGGTCGCCTTAGTTCGGGGTGGGACTGTTATGTCGGTATACCCTGGCAGTGCTGCAGTGTCCTTTGCAGCTGCTGTTGTTCTTACTATGCTTGCAGCTATGAGTTTTGATACGCGCTTATTCTGGCGAGAGGCACATAAATGACTGAAAATTCGACAACCCGGGTTCGTAAATCCGTAGGTATTTCTCCGGTCTGGATTGTGCCATTGCTGGCGCTTCTGGTCGCACTTTGGATGGTTTGGCAGGATACCCGTGGGGCAGGCCCTACCATTACTATTGAAGTTGCGGACGCTGAAGGTCTTGAAGCCGGAAAAACTCAGGTGCGGGTTCGTAATGTCGACGTTGGGCAGGTTACTGAGGTTCGGTTATCTGATGACTTCTCTTCGGCAGTGGCTGAAGTCGCTATGAATGAGGGAACCGAAAGAATGCTTAATGCCGATACGCGCATTTGGGTGGTTAAACCCAGAATTGGACGGCAGGGCGTCAGCGGTTTGGGAACCTTGCTTTCTGGTGCTTATATTCGATTGCAGCCAGGAGATTCAAAAGATCAACAATTTCACTTTAAAGCATTAGAGCAGCCCCCGGTAACGCCTCAGGAAACACCGGGACGCCGTTTAACCCTAACAAGCGAAGGGCAAACAAGCGTTACTGTAGGGGACTCAGTTCAGTACCAGGGGTTTACCGTTGGCCAAGTTGAACAAGCTGAGTTTTTAGTAGATGAGCGAGAAACACGTTACCAAATTTTTGTAAAAGCGCCGTACGACGAGTTAGTTACTCAAAATACACGGTTCTGGTTGCAGCGTGGGGTATCTATTCAATGGAACTCCCAGGGGCTGGACTTAGCACTTGGCTCGTTAGAGTCGCTGTTGGGTGCCAGCGTAACTTTTGGTGTGCCTGAGGGACAGCCCAGGGGGGATAAGCTGACAGGCGAGCAGAATTTTGAGTTGTTTGAAAGCCTTGAGGAAGCAAAGCAGCAAGGCTATATCCATGGTATTGACTACGTTGTACTGTTAAATGAGTCCGTTTCCGGACTGGATAAAGGTGCCCCGGTACAATTTAAAGGGGTACGTGTTGGAACGGTCAGAGAAGTCCCTTTGCGCTGGTTCCCGGACGAGAGTGAAGAAGCGCCTTTAAAGCGTATTCCGATACTGATTCGATTTGAGCCTGAGCGTTTAAGAGGCTTGGTCGCAAATACCGATATTGAAAATTGGAAAGATCGCTTACCGGACTTATTCGAACAAGGATTAAGAGCGAATATCAGGGCGTCAAACCTGCTAACAAATACGTTATTTGTTGATGTCAGGTTTTACCCGAATGCACAACAAGCTGATGTTGCGGAGACTTTTGCCGGGCATCCGGTCATGCCGGCTATGGCCAGTGACTTCACACGGTTAGAAGAAAAGCTGACGGAACTGATGGATAAGTTTAATGCACTTCCTCTTGAGCAAGGGTTGAGTGACTTTTCAGGAGCAATGCAGTCGGTTGATGAAACCGCACAGAAGCTGGAAAGCGTTTCTGATAGTCTGACTAGCATTGTCGAGCAGCCTCAGGTGCAACAGCTGCCAGAGTTATTGCAACAAAACTTGATTCAGTTGAAAGAGCTAACGGGCAGCGTTAGTGAAGGGTCTCCAACCCGGCAGCAACTCAACCAGACATTAAATGAAATTGAACAGCTTTCACGTGAGTTAAAGCCTGTTATTGAACTGTTGCAGGAACAACCGAATTCACTTATTTTCAGCCCATCTGTTGAGCCTGATCCGGAGCCAAAAGCCTATGAATAATGGATTTATTGTCAGAGTAATAAAATTGGTTGGTCTGACCGCTATAGGGGTCTTAATAACGGGGTGCTCTTCTAACTCATATGAAGTGACTCAATACCGGCTGCCTCATCTGAGCCAGTCAGCGGAGGCGCTTTGCCTGGCAAATAAACGTCCGGTTTTTGTAGGTGATTCTGCGTCAAAACCAGGTTTGCAGCTCCAGCAAGATGAAACTCGTTGGCATAGTGCTCGTCAGCATCGATGGAGTACGCCCTTAGCTCACCAGCTGCAACGCAGTGCTCAGAGATTATTGCTTACTGACGATTGCGCCGGGAAGTTAACCATTTGGGTTGACGATTTTTACGGAAGCAATGACTCAAGAGCTGTTGTCGCCGGGCATTGGCAATATCAAAGTGCTGATGCTCAAATTGTTCTTGAGGGAGCTTTTACCGAGAAAGTTCCGCTGAGAAACGATGGTTACCCGGCGTTGGTTAACGCACTCGATACGGCATGGCTGAATGTGATGGACACGATTAGCCTGGGTGTTGGCGATAAAGTGGCGCGTTAGAAGCGCCACTCACCACTTATTTGTATACCGACTTCGTTGTCGTAACTGCTGCTATCAATATATTGCAGCGAAAGTTTAATCAACCCTGAAAATGCCGGTTCTGTTCTTCTCAGCAGAGCTCTCGATAAGGTTTCATCGTTTTTCTTTTTACTGTGGCTCAGTAATGCCGTCCAGGCCGAGCCGTCAGCAGAAAACTGACGATAACTTGTCGATACGGTCTGACTTTGGCGTGGGAATGGAGATCCGGGATTACGTTGGTGATGTAAAAAGTACTGTTTTTGGTTTTCATCTAACGAGTAAAAGTCATGCTCTGTTCCGCCATCAAGTTGACTGTATTCAACAGTCACGCTGTGGCGACGCTCAGTTGAGCCGGTCATCCATTGCGCACCCAGGGTATATGCAGGTTTGTCATCGGCCTCCAGTTTACGGTCAATGCCAAGTTCAGCGTAAGCTGAAAACTGATGTGCTCCCCAGTCAAAACCCGTTCGGGCATCGGCTGTTAACATACGGTTATCCGGCCGGTTATCAGCACTTTGCTCAATAGCACTGATTCCAAACCACAAATGCTGAAATAACTGACTGGAAAAGCGGATACCGTTGACCTGATAGTAATCACTGTAACCATCATCCTGATAAGCACTAAACAAGCTAATTTTAAAAGGATTCATACCCGCAGGAGGGTAGTCCGGAGCATAGTCGATTCGAATTTTAGGCATAGGACGTGCGTTATTTGAAAAAAGCAGACTGCTATGTTCTGCCGGCCCCCAGCGCAAAGGTAGAGAATCCAGGCTGAAACTCCAGTCATTGAGGTTATAAGCCAGGTAACTGCCATCTAATGTTTTCTTATGGTCACCTTCGAAAGGGTCCTGCCGGTAGTTTACCTGAATTCTTGCTGCCCAGTTGGTACCGTGCATACTTCTGCTTAAACTGACTTTACCTTCTTCATAAATATCATCACCGTAGTCCTGAACGACTTGCTCACTGTCCGTTGCACCAATGTACCAACGTGTTTTAGGGCCTGTCTGAGCTTGCGAAAGTTGATGGCGTACATGCCTTAGAGCCAGTTGTTGTGTTGTGCTTAGCTCTTTTATTTCAAGCGCATCGAGCTCGGGTAAAAAGCTTTTCCAGGTAACCGGAAATTGTTGTATCGGGGTTTTAATCAGTCCAGACTCCGCCAAAACTGTCAGGCTATTTCGTAATTCGACATCATTAGCTTCAATCCAGACGGAACTGACAGCTACAGGAGTAAGAAGTAAGCTAAAACTACCGATTATGAGCGTATTGCGAATAAATGAGTTGGATGACATGAAACTGATTTGAATCCCTATGACAAATTGCATTCTATATTGCCAGAAATTTTAACACTAAGACAACGGTTTATCTGAGCTTTTCAGTTATAATTTGAAGCTCCGGAGGTTTGGTTATGACTTTTAAAAATATTTTGTTTTGCGTGCTGTTCTTGCCGCTGCTGATTGGTTGTAGCCAGGAACAGTCAACAGGTTTGCGCAGTGCGGAAGTAAAAGCACTGGATGAAAGTATGTTACCAGATGAGCACTGGCAACTGAGTAAGGCGACAATTGAGGTTAGTTTTTGTCGGGATCGTGTTAATGAATCGTTGTTGGGATCAAAGTCTGAATTAAGAGGCTGGCGCTTGTCAGGCGAAAGCACAGCCTTTCCTCCTTATAGGAAAGAGGGCTTAAAGGCATTGGCAAAACTGTTTGAGGAAGCGGATATATTGCTATGGCAGATAGAAGGAAATGTGAGCGCTCAGCGTTACCACATTGTAAAACCTTCCGGAGATTCCAGGGGGAGCGTTGCTGATGCCGTTTTCCCCGCGGTCGTAACCTTATCTTCCATTCCAGAGGTTTGTTATGTGGCTGTGGATGACTCTGAATATTAAGAAAACTTTATTTATTGAAAATTCGTAGAGTTAGGTTGTTATTCGTAAAAATTTTCTGCGGTTCGACAGAACTCAACTAAACTTGTTACTTAAGGCGAACGCAGAGGGGATCAGTTATGTCTATCGGGTTAATTATTGAGAATAAATTGAGAGAAGCGTTCACACCAGTTCATCTGGAAGTGGAAGATGAAAGCTATATGCATTCAACCGGTGCTAATGCTGAGTCTCACTTTAAAGTGACTCTGGTAACGCCAAAATTCAGCGGGGAAAGGTTAATTAACCGACACCGCGCGGTGAATAAAATTTTAGCAGACGAATTGATGAACCATATTCACGCTTTGGCTTTGCACACCTACACGCAAGGCGAATGGGAGCAGCTAGGTGAATCTAGGCGCTCACCAAATTGCCTCGGTGGGTCAAAAATAGCGACAAATTAAGAAAAAATACGCATGTCTGATGTGTTCCTGCGTTCGCATTGGTTACAATAGCCAAAATAATGCGAACAACAGGGATACATCATTATGATCATTAAGCCAAAAATTCGCGGTTTTATCTGTACTAATGCTCACCCGGTGGGTTGTGCTGAAAACGTTAAACGTCAAATCGAATTTGTCCGTAACCAACCTCCTATTTCCAATGGCCCTAAAAATGTTTTAGTCATAGGCTGTTCAACAGGTTACGGGCTTGCGTCAAGAATTACCGCTGCGTTCGGCAGTGACGCCCATACACTGGGTGTGTGTTTTGAGAAAGAACCCACTGAAAAGAGAACAGCAACAGCAGGCTGGTACAATACCGCGGCTTTTCATCAGCAAGCGGATAAAGCCGGCTTAGCTTTCCATTCTATTAATGGCGATGCTTTTTCTGACGAAATTAAGCAGGAAAGTCTCGATTACATTAAACAAAACATGGGTAAAATAGACCTCGTGGTTTATAGCTTGGCGTCACCTAAGCGTAAAGACCCCGAAAGCGGCGAAGTCTATAGCTCCGTATTAAAGCCAATTGGCAAACAGTACACCACCAAAACTTACAACACCGATAAAGATCAGGTGCATGATGTGACGCTTGATCCTGCGACAGATGACGATATCGCGAATACCGTTAAGGTAATGGGTGGTGAAGACTGGGAACGTTGGATTAAAGCCTTGCACGACGCCGATGTGTTAGCTAAAGACTGTCAAACAACGGCTTACACCTATATTGGTAAAAAGCTGACGCTTCCAATTTATGGTCATGCGACTATCGGCCGGGCTAAAGAAGATCTTGACCGTGCTGCTTCAGAGCTGGTTTCTGAACACGATGACCTAAACCTGAAAGCTTATGTCTCCTCATTGAAGGCACTTGTTACTCAGGCAAGTTCTGCTATTCCGGTAATGCCTCTTTATATCTCTTTAATTTATAAAGTAATGAAAGAAGAGGGCACGCACGAAGGCTGCATTGAACAAATTTATCGACTATTCACAGAAGGTCTTTATAACAGCAACCCAGAGTTAGATGATGCTGGCCGCCTGCATATGGATGGTTATGAAACCAACGATAAAACTCAGGCTAAGGTCGAGGCGCTTTGGGAACAGGTAACGCAGGACAATTTCCATCAACTTGCTGATTATGAAGGCTACCATCAGGACTTCTTACATTTATTCGGTTTTGGCTTCGATAATGTTGATTACGATGCTGATATTGATCCAAAAGTAAACTGGTAAGCGTTGTGGGAAAAATGCTAAAATCCCACCGATAAGTGTGGAAAATATTTCAGGTTGCCGATAACAAGCACCCCTGGAGGGGGCTGCTTGTGTCGGTAACTATTTGATTATTCAGGTTTCCAGTCTTAGTGACTGGTTGTGATGAATCTTCCCTTAACGAGTAGTGCAAACGCATATGATTACGATCAAGAAAGGGCTGGACATCCCTATCAAAGGGGCGCCCCAGCAAAAACTATCCGACGGTAAGGCTGTGACGACGGTCGCTACCCTAGGTGAAGAGTACGTGGGTATGCGCCCAACCATGCACGTGAAAGTCGGTGATCAAGTAAAAAAAGGTCAGTTGATTTTCGAGGATAAGAAAAACCCTGGTGTCAAATACACAGCCCCTGGCGCTGGTGTAGTTAAAGACATTCTGCGTGGTGAGCGTCGAGTACTGCAGGCCGTTGTTATCGAATTGGAAGGTGATGATAAAGTCACTTTTGATAAGTTTGATAGCGATAAACTTAACTCATTAGGTCGTGAAAAAGTTCAGGACATTTTGGTTGAGTCGGGTCAGTGGACTGCGCTTCGCACCCGTCCTTATAGTAAGACTCCGGCATTAGACGCAGAAGCAAGCGCTATCTTCGTTAATGCAATGGACACCAACCCACTAACGGGTGACCCGACTTTATTTATCAATGAAGAAAAACAGGCTTTTATTGATGGTTTGAACGTATTGTCAAACCTGACTGAAGGCAAGTTGTTCGTTTGTAAATCGGGTGATGCGGAAGTCGACACTGGCAACGCTGATGTCACTTTAGAGTCCTTTTCTGGTCCTCACCCTGCAGGTTTAGTTGGTACTCATATACATTTCTTGCAGCCTGCGAGCATTAAACGTCCTGTATGGCACATTGGTTATCAAGACGTCATTGCATACGGTAAATTATTTACCACAGGTGAAGTTTTTACTGACCGCGCAGTGGCAGTTGCTGGTGAAGGTGTTAAAGAACCTCGCTTGGTTCGTACCCGCTTAGGTGCAAACCTGCATGAGTTGACCGACGGTGAGCTTAATGGCGACAACTTGAGAATTATTTCAGGCTCAGTTTTGCATGGGCATACTGCAGATGATGATCATGCCTGGTTAGGTCGGTTCCATAATCAAGTCAGCGTAATTCCTGAAGGTAATTATAAAGAGTTCCTGGGCTGGATACGTCCTGGCTCCGATTTGCACTCGGTTACCCGCGCATACGCAGGACACTTCAATCCGAAAAAACTTTTCAGCATGACGACATCGCTGAATGGTTCTTCGCGTTCAATGGTACCTATTGGAAATTACGAACGAGTAATGCCACTAGATATTCTGCCAACATTGCTATTGCGTGATCTGCTATCAGGAGACACTGATGAAGGTCAGCAATTAGGTTGTCTGGAGTTGGACGAAGAAGATCTCGCATTGTGCACTTATGTTTGCCCTGGGAAATATGAATATGGCCCGGTGCTGCGTGACTGTCTCACTAAGATTGAGAAAGAAGGCTAACCCATGAGCTTGAAAGACACTCTCGAGCGTATTGAACCGCACTTCGAAGAAGGCGGTAAATACGAGAAGTGGTACGCGCTTTATGAAGCCGTAGCCACTGTTTTGTACACACCTGGTACCGTGACTAAGTCGGCTACGCACGTTCGTGACCGTATCGACCTTAAACGCATTATGATTTTGGTGTGGATGATGACCTTCCCGGCAATGTTCTGGGGTATGTATAACGTTGGTAACCAGGCTGCTATGGCCTTGGTTAATGGCTATGAACTCGCTGATATCTGGCAGGTTGGCTTGTTCCACCTGTTTGGTGGCGAGTTGGGGGCTGACTCCGGCTGGATAGCCAAAATGTGGTATGGCGCCTGTTTCTACCTGCCAATTTATGCGGTGACCTTTATTGTCGGTGGTTTCTGGGAAGTATTGTTTGCGTCAATTCGTAAGCACGAAGTTAACGAAGGTTTCTTTGTTACTTCGGTTTTATTCTCCCTGATTTTACCGGCAACAACGCCGCTATGGCAGGTTGCTCTGGGTATCACTTTTGGTGTCGTTATTGGTAAGGAAATTTTCGGTGGTACAGGCCGTAACTTCCTTAACCCGGCACTAACGGGTCGTGCATTTTTGTACTTTGCTTACCCTGCAAGCATGTCTGGTGACTCAATCTGGACCGCGGTTGATGGCTTCTCAGGTGCGACTAACCTGGGTAAAGCTGCTTTGGGTAATATGAATTATGGCGACACAGAGCTTTGGTGGGATGCGTTCTTAGGAAACATCCAGGGCTCAGTAGGTGAAGTTTCTACACTGCTAATTTTGATTGGCGGTTTAGCATTAATTTATTTCCGTATAGCCTCCTGGCGTATCGTGTTGGGTACTTTTGTCGGTATGGTTCTGTTCTCCGGATTATTGAACCTGATTGGCAGCGAAACTAACCCAATGTTCGCGATGCCTTGGTATTGGCACTTAGTATTGGGTGGTTTTGCCTTCGCGATGATGTTTATGGCAACGGACCCGGTTTCTGCGTCCTTTACTAATAAAGGGAAGTTCGCGTACGGCTTGTTGATTGGTTTTATGACGGTCATGATCCGTGTTATTAACCCGGCATTCCCGGAAGGCATCATGTTGGCCATTTTATTTGCTAACGTATTTGCACCGTTATTTGACCATTTTGTAGCACAGGCAAATATCAAACGGAGGTTAGCGCGTAATGGCTAAGAAAAATGAAAGTTTAGGCAAGACCGTTGGTGTCGTGCTAGCGCTTTGCCTGGTTTGTTCCATTGTTGTTTCTGGTGCTGCGATTGGTCTGAAGCCAATGCAGGAAAAGAACGCTGCTCTTGATATGCAGAAAAACGTTCTGGATGCTGCCGGTATTCTAAAAGCCGATACTGATATCGTTGAAACTTATAATCAGCGCATTGACACTATGGTTGTCAGCCTTGAAGATTTAAGTGTGAAAGATGATGTTGACCCCACATCGTTCAGTAATCGTAAAGCAGCTGGTGACCCTGAAACCAGCACTAAGCTTGAGAAAAAGAACGATCCTGCAGGCATCGGAACGCGTGAAAACTTAACACAAATATATTTTGTTAAGAGTGAATCTGGTGAAACAACAGGTCTGGTGCTGCATATACGTGGCCAAGGTTTGTGGGGAACCATGTACGGACTGCTGGCGTTAGAAGACGACTTTGACACCGTTAAAGGTGTTAATTTCTACGAGCACTCAGAAACGCCAGGATTAGGCGGCGAAATTACGAATCCTAACTGGGTTAAATCTTGGGAAGGTAAAGAAGTTTACGGTGAGGACGGTAACGTTCAGTTTGAAGTAGTAAAAGGTGGCGCTAGCGATGAGCACGAAGTTGATGCTTTATCTGGTGCAACTTTGACTAGTAATGGTGTGGAATACCTAATTCAATTCTGGATGGGCGAAAATGGTTACGGTCCATTACTCAAGAAACTTCGTGAGGGAGAGTTGAACAATGGCTAGTGTAAAAGAAATGAAGTCCGTTTTATTCGGACCGATATTTGCCAACAACCCCATCGCACTGCAGATTCTTGGTATCTGTTCTGCATTGGCTGTAACATCGAAAATGAGCAACACCCTGGTTATGTGTATTGCATTAACCGCGGTTGTCGCATGCTCAAACTTATTTATTTCGATTATCCGTAACCACATTCCGTCAAGCGTTCGTATCATTGTTCAAATGACGATTATTGCAAGTTTGGTAATTGTGGTAGACCAAGTACTCAAGGCATACGCTTACTCAATTTCTAAAGAGTTATCGGTGTTTGTTGGCTTGATCATTACTAACTGCATCGTTATGGGTCGCGCAGAAGCATACGCTATGAAGAGCACTCCGTTTATGTCGTTATTAGACGGTATTGGTAACGGTTTAGGTTACTCAGTGGTGCTGTTGGTTGTTGGCTTCATTCGTGAACTCTTTGGTTCAGGCAGCTTGTTTGATGTACAGATTTTACCTCTGGCATCACAAGGTGGTTGGTTCGAGCCGGTTGGCTTGTTACTGATGCCACCTAGTGCCTTCTTCATCATTGGCGGGTTTATTTGGGTACTGCGTACCTTCCGCACTGAACAAGTTGAACCTAAGGAGTAATGGTCATGGAAAACTATATCAACCTGTTCATCCGCGCGGTTTTCATTGAAAACCTGGCGTTGTCATTCTTCTTAGGTATGTGTACTTTTCTGGCAGTATCTAAGAAAGTTAAGACAGCATTCGGTCTGGGGGTTGCGGTTATTGTGGTCTTGGGTATTTCGGTACCGGTAAACAATATTATTTACCACAATATCTTAGCGCCCGGAGCCCTGGATTGGGCCGGTTTCCCTGATGCGGATCTAAGCTTTTTGAAGTTTTTGACCTTCATCGGTGTTATCGCGGCGTTGGTGCAAATTCTGGAAATGACGCTGGATAAATACGTGCCCGCACTTTACAACGCGCTGGGTATATTCCTGCCTTTGATAACCGTTAACTGCGCTATCTTCGGTGGCGTAGCCTTTATGGTCGAGCGTGACTATAACTTTGGTGAATCAGTCGTGTTCGGAATTGGCAGTGGTGTTGGCTGGGCTTTAGCAATTGTCGCTTTGGCTGCAGTACGCGAAAAACTGAAATATGCAGATGTACCTGATGGCTTACGTGGCTTAGGTATTACTTTTATTTCAGTGGGTCTGATTGGTTTGGGCTTTATGTCGTTCTCCGGCGTATCCTTATAACCAGTGTGTTGAATCGGTAAAAGAAAGGTACGAATCGATGCAAGAGATATATCTCGGTGTAGGGATGTTTACTGTCATCGTACTGGTTTTGGTTGCGATTATCATGTTCGCAAAATCAAAATTGGTACCTCAAGGTGATGTGGAAATCCTGATTAATGACGACGAAGACAAAAAGATCGTGACCCAACCTGGAACGAAACTTCTGGGTGCTTTGGCAAACGCAGGTATTTTCGTGTCATCTGCTTGTGGTGGTGGTGGTTCATGTGGCCAATGTCGCGTTACTGTTAAAGAGGGTGGCGGTGATATTCTGCCAACAGAGCTTGACCATATTACTAAGCGTGAGGCTCGCGAAGGCTGCCGTCTTTCATGTCAGGTTAACGTTAAACAGGACATGAAAATTGAATTACCAGAAGAAGTCTTCGGTATTCGTAAGTGGGACTGTACGGTTAAATCGAATGATAACGTAGCCACTTTCATTAAAGAATTCATTGTTCAGTTGCCGGAAGGCGAAGAAGTACCATTCCGTGCGGGCGGCTTTATTCAAATTGAAGCTCCGCCTCATCATGTGAAGTACAAAGACTTTGATATTTCTGAAGAATATCACGCTGACTGGGACCGTTTTGGTTTCTTTGATGTTGAGTCTAAAGTTGACGAAGAAGTTGTACGCGCTTACTCAATGGCGAACTATCCAGATGAGAAAGGCATTATTATGCTGAACGTTCGCATAGCAACGCCGCCGCCGAACGACTTAAGTCTGCCAGCGGGTAAAATGTCATCGTACATTTTTAGTCTGAAACCAGGCGATAAAGTCACTATTTCTGGTCCATTTGGCGAGTTCTTTGCTAAAGAGACAGAGGCAGAAATGGTCTTCGTTGGTGGTGGTGCTGGTATGGCGCCAATGCGCTCGCATCTTTTTGATCAACTGCGTCGCCTGAAAACTGATCGTAAGATTTCATTCTGGTACGGTGCACGTTCCAAGAAAGAAATGTTCTATGTTGAAGATTTCGATATGTTGGCTGAAGAGAACGACAACTTCGACTGGCATGTAGCCTTGTCTGACCCTCAGCCGGAAGATAACTGGGAAGGCGATACTGGCTTTATTCATAATGTTCTTTATGAGCGTTACCTTAAAGATCATGATGCGCCGGAAGACTGCGAGTTCTACATGTGTGGACCTCCGGTCATGAACGCTGCCGTTATCAATTTGTTGAAAGACTTAGGCGTCGAAGACGAGAACATTATGCTGGATGACTTTGGTGGTTAATCCATGATGTTCCTGAAAGTATCAAACGCTAAAATTTGGCTAGCCCTTATGGGGCTGGCCTTTTTAGTTTCTTGCTCAGATGCACCAGAAAAAATTGCATTTAGCGGCGAAACAATGGGAACAACTTACAGTGTTACGCTATACACTAAAGATCCCAGACACAATCAAGCAGAGATTAAGCGTAAAGTTGATATTGTGCTGGAACGTGTAAACGCCCAGATGTCGACTTACGACCCGAATTCTGAACTGTCTCAATTTAACCAATTTGAAAGTACTGAGCCGGTAGTTATTAGCCGTGAGCTTGAGCGAGTGGTGACTCGTGCTTTAGAAATAGCAGAGCAAACTGACGGTGCTCTCGATATAACGGTTGGGCCCTTAGTTAACCTTTGGGGGTTTGGTCCTCAGGCGAGGCCGGAAGAAGAGCTGTCTGAGGAAGAACTACAGACCGTTCGTGAAAAAACAGGTTACCAGAAGTTACGTGTTGAGAACCATCAACTGATCAAAGACAACCCCGAGATGTATGTCGATTTATCAACAATAGCAAAGGGCTATGGTGTTGACCGAGTTGGTCATTTACTCGATCAGCTACGGATAAAGCAGTATCTTGTGGAAATTGGAGGTGAAGTTCTTACCAAAGGCGGTAAGCCTGATGAAGCGTCCTGGCGGTTGGCTGTCGAAAAACCTGTTTCTACGGAACGAGCCGTGCAGCGTGTTGTCCAATTTAAAGACGGCGCGTTGGCAACATCCGGTGATTATCGAAACTACTTTGAAGAAAATGGGCGTCGCTATTCACATATTATTGATCCGGCGACAGGCTATCCAATAAAGCATAATTTAGTTTCGGTGTCAGTCTATGCGGACGATACGATGTCTGCTGATGCTTATGCGACTGCTTTATTGGTTATGGGAACCGATAAAGCAAAAGCATTTGCGCGGAAACAGAATTTAGCAGTCATGCTCATCTATAAAACGGAAGACGGTTTTAATGAGTATATCAGCGACGCATTCAAGCCGTTGTTGAGCGAGCAGGAGTAGGAGTTTTAATGCAAACCTTTATAATGGTATTCGCTTTGTTTGTAATCGTTGTACTGGCGATGGCCATTGGTTATATGGTGCAACGAAAAACAATTTCTGGTAGCTGTGGTGGTATCGGTGCATTAGGCATGGAAAAAGCCTGTGACTGTGACAACCCTTGCGAGAAACGCAAAGAGCGAATGAAGAAAGAAGAAGTCTGGAAGGAAAATCAGATTCATTGACCCTTTTAGTAAAAAAGGTTATAAACATATAACTTTTTGGTAAGTAGGAGGGTGGCATGAAACCAATCGATATTCAGACAAATGCAAATGAGCTTTATCTGGATTGTAACGCCACCACTCCCGTACTTCCTGAAATTATTGAAGCGGTATCCCATACCATGGAAACCGTTTTCGGTAACCCATCAAGTAGCCATATTACTGGCTTGAAAGCACGGTATATTCTGGATACTACCCGTCAGCTAGCGCGAAAGACTGTTGGTTTAACCTCCGGTCGGCTTATTTTTACCAGCGGAGCAACAGAAGGGATACAAACCGCGGTTGTTTCCTCAATATACGCCGCGATGCAAGCCGAGCCAGGCAATAGAAAAACGCTGTTACTCTACGGTGCTACTGAGCACAAAGCTGTGCCGCAGGCGCTGGAGCACTGGAATAAGCTTTTAGGGTTAAATGCGCAATTGGTTGCTATTCCTGTGAATAGACAGGGGGTGTTAGACACTCATTTTATTGCTCAGCACGTAAAAGATGCAGCAATGATATGTACCATGGCGGTAAATAATGAAACCGGAGTAGTGCAGGACCTTGAGCAACTAGAAAAGGTTATCCGTCAGCACAACCCGAATGTCCCCTGGATGGTCGACTGCGTTCAGGCATTAGGTAAGAAGGCGTTGAATTTGGATGATACCACTATTGATTATGCGCCTTTTAGTGGTCATAAATTGTATGGACCAAAAGGCATAGGATTTATGGCGGTCAGAGACGCAGCTCCTTATACACCGTTGATAATTGGTGGTGGGCAGGAGTCAGGGCAACGCTCAGGAACAGAGAATTTACCGGGAATTGCGGCGTTGAATGCGTTGTTTGAGTTAATGCAGGACGAGAGTAATAACCGTTTTCAGAGCGATGATACTCTGCAGAGTTACCGAAACCAGCTGGTTGATGCCCTAAGCACAGCTTTTCCTTCGATTGTATTTAATCATGATTTGGACATTTCAGTGCCGACCACACTGAACTTCTCGGTAGAAGGTGTCGCGTCTCGCGATATTATGGATGTTTTTGATGCCTGCCAGATAAGAGTGAGCTCGGGCTCGGCTTGTAGCTCAAAGGTGACAAAAAGCTTTGTGCTGGACGCTATGGGGCTAGAGGAATGGCGCAGTGGCTCTGCTATTCGGTTATCTTTTGGACCTGCCACTCAACAGGAAGAAATTAATGAAGCCTGTGTTCGAATCCAGCAGGCTGCGGATGCGTTAAGAAATTCCTGTCTGATTGTAGCGGATACAAACAACGATAATGACGCTCAACTCGATGGTGTTGTTCAACTCAAATACGATGATCACTGTTGTTATTTGATTATTGATCGCGAGGCGAGGGAAATTGCAGTCGTTGACCCACACCCAGCATTAGCTGGGCGAATTGAGAATATTGTCAGATGCCAGCATTACCGTGTGAAAGCTGTTGTCTGTTCAGCTGCAGATTCAGTAATGAGTCAGTCAATTGAGTTGCTGTTGCCAATACTTATACCGTCTCAGTCTATTGATGAATATGACGTATTCGGCTGGCCTAAAGCCGCTACCGGACTGTGTGACGTGGCTCCGGCTGAATGCGAAGACAGCGTTATAGGCTGTATTAGTATCGGTGAACGTAGGTTGTTCCGTGTCGGCACGCGTAATCCTGTTTATGTTCTGAGCGAATCGGCGACACTTAAAGCTTTGGTTCATTCTGACTTTTTATTTACTGGTGCGGAAGCGTCACCTCAAACTTACGAAAGTTTCATGAGTGAGAATACGCTTATTTGTCCCGGACGTGACCCTGAGCATCACCTTGTTTACACACCTTGTGAATTAAGTGGTGACTGTCGTGTTGACGATGGCGTTAATATTCCTATTGGGGATACCGACGAGTTTTGGCATCGAAAAGATCTTGTCATTGTTGATGTTCGGGAACGGCAAGAACACGTGTTAACGGACTTGCCCTGCTGTGCAGAGGTCATTAATGTCCCGCTTACCGAAGTTGCTCAGTTCATTCACAGCAACCCTCATTTGCGTGAGCGCGACATTATTTGTTTGTGTCGTTCAGGAAACAGAAGCCAGGTTGTGGCTAACGTATTGAAGCGACATGGTTTTAATAGCCGTCATTTATTAGGGGGCCTGGCTCTGCTTGGGGCCCCTGCCGCATAAGTGGCCTTTAGAGCTTTGTGCGTTCTTGCGGCGCCTGCCATTGCAAGCGACCAACATATCCGTCTTTACCTACCAGCCAGCAACTGATGTCGTCGTGGCACTGGATGTTCCAGATATTGGAATCAGACAGTTTAAACCACTCATTGTTGTCCAGGTTAAGGGCAGCAGCACCCTGGGGGTTAGAAGTGAGCAGCCAGGAACCGTTGTGATCAATCAGGCTTAAGCTGTAAAGTGCCCCGTTTATTGGTGGTTCCGACAGAGCAGTAAATTCTTCATTTTGATAATGCCACAAGCGAGCTTCGTTGCTGGAAGTATCGTCTAAGTCACCACCGGCAATGTAAAAAGTTTTCCCATTAACTGGCCACACGCTGGTGATACCGGCCATTGGGCCCGCCTGCATTGGTGTTTCTACTACTCGGAAGCGAATTCCGAAGGAACCTTTAATCAATACTCTGGCTTTATCGGCGTTACCGGTTGCTATCATCCAGTTGTCATTATTAAAACGTGCGCAACTGCCACTTGACGCGAAACCGCCTTCATTTGACTGAGGAGGCTCAGATACAGCGCTACGTACTTGCATCCAGTTACGGCCGTCGGCACTACGGACCATGCGCCACTCGTCACCAACACTGTCACCATGCACCCAGGCTTCACCACTGGGTGAAAGCGCCATACAATTAAAGAAGCTGTCTGATTCGCCGCGGTAACGTAAACGCCAGCTATTGCCACCATTTTCAGTGTAATAGATGCGGGATTGACCACCATTACCGACACTGAGCGCATAGGCACGGCGATCATCTATTGCTTCAATATCTCTGAAATCAAGATCTTCGGGGCCCGGCTGAAAATATTGCCAGCTTTTACCCGAGTCCGTGGTTCTGGCTACCGTTCCCTTTTCACCGGAAAGCCATATTGTATTACGGCTTACAGGGCTGACGCCCACCCAATGTTGTTGTCGAACATTATCAAATATCTCTATTTCCGGCGGTTGAGCCACCGCCGGAATACTTAATAATGCGCTGAAGGGCAAAGCAAGCTTGAGTACATTTATGGCTTGCTGCTGTAGCTTCGATGTCATAGACGTGACCTAATTAATTATGCATGTTATTGAGTGTAACACGTTTCTTTTTAACCGATACGTCAGTTCAAAGCCTTCAGTTCACTGAGCATCAAAACACAGTCCGTTATCGGAAATGCTGTCGTCACCCATTAAATATAAATAAGTTGGCATTAGGTCTGCTGGTGTCTTTAATGACTTAGGATCTTCCGCCGGGTAGGCTTTAGAACGCATCGAGGTGCGCGTGGCACCCGGGTTAATTACATTGGTCCGTAGTTTGGTACCTTCGTATTCGTCAGCAATAACTTGTGCCATACCCTCGGTTGCAAACTTACTGACTGAATAAGCGCCCCAGAAGGCCCGACCTTTTCTGCCGACACCCGAAGAGGTAAAGACTAACGATGCATTGGAGGACTTTTCCATTACCGGAATAAGTGCCTTTGTCATGGCAAATTGGCCGGTAACATTCACTTGCATGATGTCGTCCCAGCTGTCTTTTTCAATATGCGTAAAAGGTGACAAGATACCCAGCAGACTGGCATTATGAAGCACACCATCTAATTTACCGAACTGATCCGCTATAGTTGCTGCCATATCGCGATAGTGATTTTCCGTTGCGCCTTTTAAATCCAGAGGAATAATTGCCGGTTGCGGACTTTCCTGAGCAATAATTTCATCGTAAACCGCTTCTAATTTACTGACCGTGCGGCCAAGTAAAATAACCGAAGCGCCGTGTTTGGCAAAGCTTAGAGCCGCCTGACGGCCAATGCCGTCACCGGCACCAGTAACTAAAATCACTTTATTTTTCAAAAGCTCAGGACTTGCCTGATAATCATGTACGGTTTTAATTTCCATAACAGTTTCTTAATACCATTGGACTGTGGTCGGGTGAGTAGGCTATTGTAACGATAATCGAGTAACTTCTCAGCAAACGAACGAAAAATCGGTAAAAAGCCTTTCATCTTAATTCATACAGGTGTATAAAAATCGTTAAGAGAAGGCATAGAATAACAAAACATAAAAAAGGATTGGGGATACCTCATGAAGAAATTATTACTCCCACTTGCGATTGGTTCTGCTCTTAGCCTGGTAGGCTGTGGTAGCGGTGACGAAGCGCCTATTACGGAAAGTGAAGTTAATGTTGCAGCATCACGCGTGGTGTTTGATCCGTCAAACGGCGCATTATCTGCGCCAACGAACATACTGTTAAGTGGTTCAGTTGACGGCACATTGAACTTACCTGTTGCTGACGCAACAGACACGGCTAACCCTCAGGTTGCTATTAATGCACTTGATGGTTGGGGAACTCACTCGACATTAACCTTTGACTTCTCGTTGCCGGTTGACGAAAACGGTGAACAAGTCATCATTGAGTCGGCTAGCCTGGAAGCACAAGGCTCTATACGTGTCTTTGAAACCATTCAGGGCGGCAGCGACGTTTCGGCTGGCTGTGCGGCTGCTAACCCGGCTGCGGTATGTGCGGTAACCGGTGAGCTTCAGCATGGTACTGATTTTATTGTTAAAGCGACAGGCGAAGGCAGTGTTGCGGTTGTTCCTTTACGTCCATTTAAGCCAGCTACCGGCTATTTGGTTGTATTGACTAATAATATTCAGGACTCACTTGGACGTGATGTTAAACCGTCACAGACTTATACCTTGATGAAGCGTGATGCGGAAGAGAATCCAGTATCCGGTGATGCAAGCGCATTAGCTTTACAAGGCTTGGTCAATAGCTATGAAGGCGCTCTTGCGCAGTATGGCGTTGACCCTGAAGGTGTTATTTATAGCTCCAACTTTACCACACAGTCTGTGGGTGAAGTTCTGGGCGTAACGAAAAGTTTATTAGGGCAGCAGGTTGCTGCGTCTAACCCACCTGTCATGCAGGCTGCTCCTCAGGGTTATACGTTAGACGTTGTGTTATCCGGCGCAGGAATTGAAGATCCAAATGCGTTGGCTGCGGCAAGCGCGGCTAAAGTCTATGGTGGACAGGTTGATTTACCATACTACTCTCCGCTACCTAGCGCTGAGAATCCAACGGCCCCATTAACTGGTCGCTGGACTGCTATGTGTGACAGCCCCGCAGCTATCCTGAACGGGCTTCAGGCCGGTGAAATTGACCCGGCTGCGGAAGGTATTAGTGCAGAAATGATTGACGACCCTTCATTAATGCTGCCACCTAATGCGTGTTTTGATATTGAAGGTGTCGATGAAGAGCGTCATCTGACTAAGTACAATCCGGTACCAGAAAAGCAGGGTGACCAGACTGTTGAAGCCTTTGTTACGATTCCTGATTTAGCAACCGCTAATGGCGTTCGCGCTCAAATGGGACTGGAACCTCTAACTGCGCCTGAGAACGGCTGGCCTGTTGTGATTTTCCAGCACGGTATTACCGGTGAGAAAGAAAATGCTGCGGCAATTGCAGGCACTTTTGCAGTAGCCGGTTTTGCGACAGTAGCGATAGACCACCCGTTACACGGCGGACGCGCCTTCGATGTTGATGGCGATGGTACTGATGATATTGATGCATCCAGTGAAAGTGGTGTTACTGCTTATATGAATTTGAGCAGTTTGCTGACAACGCGTGATAATTTGCGTCAGTCAATTACAGACCTTATTGGGTTGCGTTTAAGCCTTAATTACTTCCAGGATATAAGCGGCACAGAAGAGTTGAACGGTCAGGATGTTCACTTTGTAGGACACTCTCTGGGCGCTATTGCTGGTACTGGTTTCACGGCGCTGGCAAATACCTCTTTTGGTGAGAATAACCCTTTAGCGGCACTCGACGGACAATTTGCTGTGCAAGCTTCGAGCTTAGGGATGCCGGGTGGTAGTCTGGCTAACTTCTTACTGGCGTCTGACAGCTTTGGACCGACGATTAAAGCGACTTTACTGTACTCTTCTAACGCAGAGTTCAAGGCTGCAGCTGATCAGGCTATTGCTGGTGGCGCTACATTAGAGCAGTTCTACGCAGGTTTCATGGAGCAAGCATCTGCCGAGCAGGTTGCGCAAATCAATGCAACCTTTGAGCAGTTCGCATTTGCAGCACAAACTGTTGTCGACTCGGGAGACCCGGTTAACTACGCAAGTGGTGTCGTTGCTTCTGAAACGCCTGTATTCATGATTGAAGCCATTGGTGACTCGGTTATTCCAAATGCTGTTGAGAACAAACCTTTGGCAGGAACAGAGCCTTTGGCTGCATTACTTGGCCTGGAGGGTATTTCAACCACGACCACATCTGAAGATGGTACGCCGGTATCGGGTATTGTTCGCTTCGGTGGTGATGCAGAGCACGGTTCGCTGGTTGACTCCTCAGCGTCAGGAGCGGTAACCGCTGAAATGCAGCAGCAAATTGCGTTCTGGTTTGCTGCGGACATGATGCAATTACCAGTAACTAACGAAGAAGTGGTAGAATAACTCTCAGGTTATTGAACGCTAAGTATTCAAAGGCCGGCAACTATGCTGGCCTTTTTCGTTTTAGGAGAGTGGTATGGACTTTGTTGCTGATATTGGAAGCTTTTTGCTAAAAGCAGCCATTATTGTGGTAGCGATTGGCTTTATTGTAGGGTTATTAGCTCAGGCGGCGCAGAAGCAAAAAAAGAGCAAAGGCGACTTACAAGTTACGCATTTATCCAAGGAGTTGAATGAACTCAGCGAACAGCTAAAAATTGAGCTGATGGATAAGAAAGCTCAGAAAAAAGCGCTGAAAGCGTTAAAGAAAAAGAAAGCGACAGAGAATAAAGAAAAGCGGCTTTTTGTTATAGACTTTAAAGGCAGTATGGACGCTAAAGAAGTTGATAGCTTACGCCATGAAGTCAACGCCATTCTGAACTTGGCCACTGAGAAAGATGAAGTACTGGTGAGACTAGAAAGCGGTGGTGGTGTCGTCAATGGTTATGGTCTGGCGGCGGCTCAGTTACAGCGGTTGAGAGAACAAAAGCTAACGGTCAATATTGCTATTGATAAGGTCGCGGCAAGTGGCGGTTATATGATGGCTTGCGTTGGTCATAATCTCATGGCTGCGCCTTTTGCCTTTATTGGATCAATTGGTGTGGTGGCACAGATACCTAATTTTCATCGGTTCCTGAAGAAGCATAATGTTGACTTTGAGCAGTTAACAGCAGGTGAATATAAACGCACTCTGACGCTATTTGGTGAAAACACCGATGAAGGACGTCGTAAGTTTAAGCAGGATTTAGAGGCCATTCATCGCCAATTTAAGGCTTTTGTACAGGAAAATCGTGCAGAACTCGATATTGATAAAGTTGCTACCGGGGAGGTATGGTCTGGCCAGGAAGCGAAAGAACTGGGCTTGATTGACGAGGTAACTACCAGCGACGCGTGGTTAATGAAGCAACATAAAGGTTTTGATGTACTTCAGTTACAGTATGTTATTCGTAAACCGCTGAGTGAGCGTTTTGCTAAAGGTATGTCTGTCATTATTCACACACTTAAGACTTCATTAACTCGGTCAGATGTCTCACAATAAAAGGTATTCAGCCCAGCTTTGCAGTTTTATAGCTGTTTATTTAAAGGCTTTCTGCTAGGCTGTTGCAGTTTTTTAAGAATGAATAATAAAGGACGCTTATGAGCGAAAAGAAAAAACTCAGCCTGACTAGCCGCATTGTCATTGGTATGGTCGCTGGGATCATTCTCGGTACTTTTATTCGTTACGTTGCCGGCGATAACGCCTGGGTTTCGTTGTATTTAACCAATGGCCTTTTTGACGTTGTTGGCCAAATATTCATTACCTCATTAAAAATGCTGGTTGTTCCGCTGGTGTTTGTATCACTGGTTGTAGGTACGTGCTCGTTAAGCGACCCCAGTAAACTGGGTCGTTTAGGTGGTAAAGCGGTTGGCATGTATATGATCACCACGGCAATCGCTATTACTTTTGCGATTAGTTCGGCTATTTTGGTGCAGCCAGGTTCCGGCATTGAGCGTGCTTCGGACGCTACCTTTGAGCCCAGCGAAGCGCCATCGGTTAGCGAGGTTATTGTTAACTTGTTCCCCGATAACCCCATCAATGCGATGGCTGAAGGCAATATGCTGCAAATTATTGTGTTTGCGTTGCTGTTCGGCATTTCCATGGCGCTAGTTGGCAAACCAGGTGAACGTTTGAAAGGCTTTTTCGATGATTTGAATTCGGTCATCATGAAGCTGGTTGTTATTTTAATGAACCTGGCGCCTTATGGTGTGTTTGCATTGATGGCCAAACTTTTCACGGAAATTGGCGTGGAAATGATTGGCAGCCTGGCGAAGTACTTCTTGCTGGTTCTGTTTGTTTTATTAGCTCACGGCTTGATTGTTTATCCGCTATTTATGCGCGTTCTGGCTCGGGTAAAACCCGGTATCTTCATGCGTAAACTGCGCGACGCCCAATTATTTGGCTTCAGTACGGCCAGTAGTAATGCCACCATGCCCATTACATTAGAAACAGTTACACGCCGCTTAGATGTCAGTAACAGCGTTGGTTCCTTTACTGTGCCTTTGGGCGCGACCATCAATATGGATGGTACGGCGATTATGCAGGGTGTGGCAACGGTCTTCATTGCTCAGGTGTATGGTCTGGACTTAGGTGTTGCTGAGTATCTGATGGTTATTATGACCGCTACATTAGCCTCAGTTGGTACGGCAGGGGTTCCAGGTGTGGGGCTTATTATGCTGGCTATGGTATTGCAGCAAGTTGGCTTACCGGTTGAAGGCATTGGCCTCATCATTGGTGTTGATCGCCTGCTGGATATGACCCGAACCGCAGTTAATGTCACTGGTGACGCTATGGTCAGCTGTGTTGTTGCGCGTTCAGAAAACGACTTCGATGAAGAAGTTTACTACGACAAAGAAGCTGGTAAAAAGTTAGAAGAGCTTTAACTTTACTGGTAAAGAACCGGTGCACGCTTAAGCGTGCGCCGGCACTCCGGAATGAAAACGCAGTTCTGTGTCTTCAGACGTAATTAACTCCGCTTCCCACTCTCTGAATTGATTCACTCTTTCCGTAATATCCGTATCACTGAGTTTTTGTGCCAGCTCCAGATAATCTTGATAATGTCGTGCTTCTGAACGTAGCAGCGACACATAGAAGCGGGTGATATCTTCATCCAAATAGGGAGCAAGCTCTGCAAAGCGTTCACATGAACGCGCCTCTATCAACGCACCAATAATAAGCTTGTCAATTAACGCTTGTGGTTCGTACGTGCGCACATGACGTATCAGGCTGGCCGCATAGCGAGAGGCGCTGAGCTTATACAGCGGAATATCACGCGCTTGCATTATCTCAAGAACTTGCTGAAAGTGATGCAACTCTTCCCGGATAAGGCGTGACATTTTATCGATAATTTCGTCGGCATAAGGCTGTGACTCTGCGGCTTTTAATGCTTGAGACAGCTGCTTACTTTGTTGTATTTGCTCAGTTCCGCCAATGCCCCGGTAGACTAAGTCTTCATAAGGTTGTAAAGCATCAAGCAGGGCTTGTGCATGGTCTTTATTAACCGCATAACGGCGCAGCAATAAAGCAGCACTTTGCGCAGCTTTAAGCTCACAATGTAAGTGATCAAGTAAAATGACTGGCAGGTTTTCTTCCCTGGCGGCCTGCTGAATCCACTTTTGTGGCGTAGGACAAAGTAAAAAACAACGAATAGGCTCTAACAGCTTTAAATAAGGTTCGACGAGGCTATGATTCACAGCGATCCTTCTTGACTTAAAAATACAAAATAAATTAACAAACTTGGCGTCGTTCTATAACAAAAGGCCTTGACAGAAAAGAGGTGGTGCTGAATATTAGACACATGGGGTGAATTTTTCAGCAGTACCCGCATCAAAATTATAACGTATTTAAGAATTCGGCGGTATGACCGCGTACTATGGGGAAGTGAAGTTATGATACTGAATCATATTTGGGGCCTATACGCTCATCCAGTACAAGAATGGAAGTCTATCGACAGTAAGCGGGAAAGCTTTTTTTACTCTTGTTCTCACGTTTTATTAGTTGCTATTTTACCTTGTCTGGCTGCTTATTATGCCTCGGCTCATCTGGGCTGGAGCATTGGCGCGCGGGACTCTATTTATTTAACGCAAAACAGCGCACTTATGATGGCTGTTGCTATGTACATTGGTATTCTGGGCGCAACGTTCGCGCTGGCCTACTTAATTTACTGGATGGCAAAAACCTTCGGTGCTGATCCGAGCTTTACTAAGTCGTTAGAACTGGCTGCCTACGCGGCTACGCCGGTTATTATGTCTGGTATTGCTTCTTTGTATCCGGAACTGTGGTTTGTGGCTGTCGTTTTCCTTGGCGGTGTGGCTTATTCCGTGTACCTGCTTTACTCAGGTCTTCCGGTTATTATGCACATTCCTGAGGAGCGAGGCTTTCTTTATGCCAGCTCGGTAGTAACAGCAGGCCTTATTGCTATGGTTGTACTTATGGCAACCACCGCTATTTTATGGACCAACGGTTTCGGACCTTCTTTCGTTTCATAAAACTGGCTTCATAAAAGAAAAATGCCCGGCTCTGCTTTACCAGAACCGGGCATTTTTGTGCATTATAAGGCTTTATTTCTTTAAGTAGTGTCCTGCCAGACAGGTAACCGGAGCCGCTGTCGGTTTACCGTGTTGCCAGTCACCGCCTTCAACACCACTGCCTGCGATATCAATATGAATGTAGCTAAGTGGTTTTTCGCTGTCGATACCATGGTTATCTAACCCGGAAACACCAACCAGGAACGCCATAGGGAACTGGTGCCCACGAGGTGTTGTAGCTGACGGGCCATTGTTCGAGGAGAGTAAGTCGTCACACAGAGTGCGGCCTTTCACGAAGTCAAAGTCTTCGCGACGTGACCAGGAAATTTCAGTTGGGTCTCCGTAAACTTCGCCGGCATCAAACAGCGCCTGAGAGAGCTTCTGACGACGTGCATGGCCATTAGGTACCAGTGCGCTATAAGGTCCTTTTGACAGAGCTGCGTGCCCCGTCAGGGTGGCTACGGTGTACAGTTCGTGCTCGCCGTCACTCTTCGCTGCTTCTTCACGCAAGTGAGATAGCAGGTCGGCCATAATCAGGCGGCCTTCAGCATCGGTATTACCAATACGCACACGTTTACCGCTGTGTCCGGTAATGATTTCATCAGCAACAAAGGCATCGGAACCAATGCTGTTACGCACAGCACCAATTTCCGCAATCACATTCAGGTGTTCAGGTTGCAGTTCAGCTACTGTTTTCACAAAGCCGGCAACGCCTGCCGCACCACCTTTGTCACGGCTCATACCAGCCATGTGACCGCCAACTTTAAGGTCAGCGCCACCGGTGTCGTAGACAATACCTTTTCCGGCAAACATAACGGTACGTTCTGGCTTACTGCCATGATATTCAAGGCGTATAACGCAAGGGCGGTGGCGCTCTACTGCCATAGATGAACGACCAACAGCTGCCAGCAGCGGGTACTCGTGTTGAAGCTGTTGTGAGTCGTCTATAACGGTGACTTTAACAGCGGTGTGGGCAAACGCCTGACGGCAGTATTCCGCAAACCGAGGCGGCGCCATGCGCTCAGGCTCAGTGCCTGCTAAATCACGAGCAACACGTTTACCAGCTTCGACTGCCATAGCCCAGTCTGCATCCAGTTCACCAACTAAAATGACGTTTTTGGTCGGTTCAATAGCTTCTTCGCCATGAGCTTCACGGGCTTCCAGTGGTTGATAAAGTGCCTGGCAAAAGCCAAGGTAAGCCGCTAAAAATGCCTGCTTATAACGCTCGTCGTTAATATTTACGTTGTTCAGAGCAATAACCGGGTGGCGAGCGCCGGCATCTTGCGCTACTTTTGCGGCGGCGTGTGCGGCATCAAATACCTGGCGAACATCGTCAAAGTCACGGTTCAGAGGTCCGGTGGGTGCTGCAACCAGACGTTGACCCGGCACTCCGTCAGCTTTTAACAGTAACGGCTGCTTGCCAACTCGCTGGTCGGTAATTTGTGCCTGCTGAATAACTTCAGCTAAAGCAGAGTCGTCAACAGAGTCAAAGTTTCCAATTAAGATAAGTGCATCCGCACCATCTTTTGAGTATGCGTCAGCTAGTGAGCTAACAATTTGCAACTGAGCAAATGCCATAGAGTAAACCTCTTAATCAGTTTGTCGGTTAAGCGCGACGCCAGCGGGTGCCTTCTGCACCGTCTTCCAGGACAATACCCATGTTGGTTAATTCGTCACGGGCTTCATCTGCTGCAGCCCAGTCTTTATCTGCACGGGCCTGATTTCGCTTAGCAATCAACGCTTCAATTTTGGCGACATCATCGTCATCGCCCTGTAAAAATTCTTCAGGAGACTGCTGTAGCAGCCCCATAACTTCTGCAAGCTCAATCAAAACATGCGCTAACTGAGCCGCTGTGTCCGGAGCGCTGTCACGGTTACGGTTAATCTCACGGGCAACTTCAAACAACACGCTCATGGCTTCCGGCGCGTTTAAGTCGTCGTCCATTGCCTGCTGAAAGCTCTGCCAGTATTGACTACGCAATGCTTCGTTAGCGGCTTGCGGTTTTATGTCACGTAATGCAGTGTATAAGCGCTCCAGAGCGGAATGCGCTTGATCCAGGTTTTCCTGAGTATAGTTCAACTGCGAGCGGTAATGGCTCGACAGCAGGAAATACCGCACCGTCTCCGCATCGTATTGTTCCAGTACGCTGCGAATGGTAAAAAAGTTGCCCAGTGATTTTGACATTTTTTCATTGTCGACTTGCACCATACCACTGTGCATCCAGTATTTTACGTACTCAGAGTGGTTAGCACAGCAACTTTGAGCTATTTCATTTTCATGATGAGGAAAAGACAAGTCAGAGCCGCCACCATGAATATCAAAGGTGGTGCCCAAGTGCTTTTTATTCATTGCTGAACATTCAATATGCCAGCCCGGGCGACCCTCGCCCCAGGGAGATGACCAACTCGGTTCACCTGGTTTTGCTGCTTTCCATAAAACAAAGTCGAGTGGGTCTTGCTTGGCAGCGTCAATATCGACCCGTGAACCCGCTTGTAACTGTTCTAAGTCCTGACGACTGAGTTTGCCATAGTCATTAAAAGTGGATACATCAAACAGAACGTCACCGTTGCCGGCCTCATAAGCGTTGCCGTTTTCGATGAGGCTTTCAATCATCTGGATAATTTCATCCATATGGCTGGTAACGCGTGGCTCAATATCTGGGCGAACTAAATTCAGTGCGTCAAAATCCTTGTGCATTTCACCAATGAAGCGCTCGGTGACCTGATGAAAGTCTTCGCCTTTTTCCGCTGCACGTTTAATGATTTTATCGTCGAGATCAGTAATGTTGCGTACGTACTTAACATCGTAACCAAGCTTACGCAGATACCGCACGACAATATCAAAAGCGACATAAGTTCTGGCATGGCCTATATGGCAGTAGTCGTAAGTGGTAACACCACACACATAAATACCCACGTGACCGGGTTTGATTGGCTCAAATGACTGCTTCTTGCGGGTCAGGGTATTAAAGACGGTTAATGCCATAATGTGATCTCTTACTTATCTATCGGTTAGCGATGAAAACAAGGGGCTTATGATACCACCGATGGCGAGGCTCTGGTACACTATCAGCTGGTTTAGTCAATGAAACAGGTACATTCAATGCAAGTCGTTTTACATACCAATCATGGTGATATCACTTTAGAAATGCACAACGAAACAGCGCCTAAGACTGTAGAAAACTTTTTACAGTATGCCCGCGACGGTTTTTATGACGGTACAATCTTTCACCGCATTATTAATAACTTCATGGTACAGGGCGGTGGTTTCGAACCTGGCATGAAGCAAAAAGAAACACGCGATAACATCGAAAACGAGGCTCCGACAGCAAAACCGAATGTGGTTGGTTCGGTGGCTATGGCGCGCACGCCTGATCCTCATTCAGCATCGTCTCAGTTTTTCATTAATGTGAACGACAATGCCTTTTTGAACTTTCAAAATGAAACACCTAATGGTTACGGCTATTGTGTATTTGCTGAAGTTGTTGATGGTATGGATGTAGTGAACGCCATAAAAGACGTGAAAACCGGTTCAGCAGGTTTTCATCAGGACGTACCGGTTGAAGACGTGGTTATCGAGAAAGTCTCAGTTAACGATTAACCGATATGACCACTGGCTTTATCGCAGATTTACATTTAAGCCCCGGGCGGCCAGATATTCTGGCTGCCTTTGGTGACTTTTGTCAGCAACACCAGCACCTCGATGCGCTCTATATTCTTGGTGACTTATTCGATGCCTGGCTGGGTGACGACGATACCAGTGAATTTGCAGCAAAAGTGAAAAAACAACTGAAACAAATGACGGACAAGGGTGTGCGGCTTTACTTTATGGCCGGAAACCGTGACTTCATGGTGGGTGAACTCCTTGCCGGTGAGGTTGGCTTAACCATTCTCCCCGATGAAACTGTTGTCGATTTGTACGGCGAACGAGTGTTGCTTATGCATGGCGATACACTTTGCACATTAGATACCGGCTACCTGCGTTATCGCTCAGTTATTCAGAACCCTTTGGTTAAGAGTGTTATGCGCAACTTACCTTTGTCATGGCGTATGCGTATTGCGAACCGGTTACGGAAAAAATCCAGCAGCCAAAAGCCCGAACTAACCCCCGCACAGCTTTATAAAATGGATGCTCAGCACCCGGAAGTACTTCGTGTGATGGAGAAACATAGTGTTAATCAGTTAATTCATGGGCACACCCACCGCCCTGCGGTTCATTGTTTTACGCTTAGTGATGGCACTTGGGCAAAACGTATTGTATTGGGAGACTGGTATCAGCAAGCCAGTGCTTACCTTGTTTCTAAGTAACGTATGCGCTTTTTTTCTTTTAACTGAGTAATATCAACCAGAACCAGTCCATCAATTGAATGGTTGAAATCCGGATCGACACCAAACTCCAGAAACTGAACCCCGCCTGGTTCGCACAGTTCCGAATATTGTTTATAGAGCGTTGGGATTGAACAACCCATATTGGCTAAGTAGCTTTTCAGCAGAACAAATTCGTTTGTGTAATTCGTACCAGTAAAGTCAGGAGCAGTGGAGTCAGTGTTTAAACGATAAGGAATGTTGGCTGTAGCCATGTCGGTTTGAGCCGGGAAGTAGGTGCTGTAAAACTTGACCAGAGCAGCCTGAGCTTCAGGAGGCAGCGCATTACTGATACTGACCGAACCAAACAGATAACGATACTTAGAGTGTTTACGTAACAATGCACCGATACCGACCCAAAGATAGTCCAGGCTGCGTTTACCCCAGTATTGCGGTTGTACAAATGAACGACCCAATTCAAGGCTTTGTGGCAGAAGTTCTTTCATTGTTGCCGTAAACTCGTAAAAACCCTGGCTGTAGAGCCCGGAATGTCCACGGGTTTCAATAATTTTTCTACTGTCACCTAAGCGGTATGAGCCGGCAATTTCAAGATCATCCGGGTCCCACAAAATTAAATGCATGTACCAGGTATCGTACTCATCAAGATCGCGCTTGCGCCAGGTGCCTTCACCAACTGTGCGAAAAGCAACTTCCCGCAGGCGCCCGATTTCTCGCAAAATAGGTGAACTGCCGGCAAACTCATACAAATAAATCTTTTTACCGCAAGGTGTCTGCCCCAATTGCTCACAGGCTTCTATTGCCGTTTTGAGAGGTTGACGGGGCTCCGGCCGGGCAATGGCTGTTTGAGTAGGAAATATTGCTTTTTTGGACGTTCCTAAACGGTATAGATGCTTTTTAAACAACTTGACCTGTTGGTTAATACTGAGCCCCTGTTGAATAAAGGCTTCAGCCGGTATTTTTTGGCCAATGTGACATTTCACTTGTTTTTGTTGTTGGCGGAACATTTCTTTAACCAACAGCATTGTCGCTAACGGCTTATAAACCATCGAAGCGGTATAGAACCATGCGGAGTTGTGAGCATCGAGCCTTATCGGCAATATATCGCTCTGAGTTGCTTTGGCTATTTTTAAAAAGCCGCTTTGCCAGTGTGTGTCGCGCACACCATTAGGACGTAGCCGCGAAACCTCGCCTGCGGGAAAAAGAATAACGCAACCTTCATTATGGAGGTGGCTGTGTATGCTCCTAATGTCTTTACGGTTAGGCTTTCCTGCAAAAACGTTAACCGGCAATAACAGCGAATTAAGAGGCTCGAGTGCAGAAAGCCATTCATTGGCGACTATTTTCACATCGCTACGTACTTCATTGACTAATTTCAGCAAGGCCAGTCCATCGAGAGAGCCGATGGGGTGGTTAGCAATAATGACTAAACGTCCATTAACAGGAATGTTGTCAATTGCCTGTGATGAATAAGCGTAAGTGAAATTAAAATAATCCAGAGCATGTTCAACAAAGTCGATGCCTTCCAGCGCAGGAGAACTTCTTCCAAACTCTTGAATATCCTCTTCATGTAACAGGTTTTTCAAAAACCAGGCAGTTGGCTTTTCCAGCCAGGGTTTACCTTTAATCTTGGGAAGCTTGTCGCTAACAACTTTATCAACAGATAACATAAGTGCTCCGGCTGTGCAGTTATCGATATCAAAAGTTTAAGCAGCATTAATGACAGTTTAATGACGTTAAGACACAAAAAAGGGGCCTTGCGGCCCCTGAGTCTTTAACTAAGGTTTCTCTATAAGCTTAGTCGTTAAATTGCTTACCGAAAAACGATTCTTCCAGCCACTGTGGACGTTGGTCAGCATTCGCAATCTCTTTACCAATAGCAAAGTTAATATTGGTAAAGCGCGCTCCTGCTTCGTAGTTGATATCCAGGTTTAATCCGTCGCTCGGCTTGTGATAATGCTCGGCGAAAAACTTACCCCAGACCTCACCACCGTCTTCACCTTCAGTACGAGAATTAAAGCCCGTCATCAGGAATACGGCCGGGATGCCTTTTTTAACCAGAGTGTAGTGATCTGAACGGGTAAAAATAGCCTGTTCCGGCATTGGATCCGGGCTTTGTTCAGTATCAAACTGCTTTGCAGCCTTGCTGACCGTTTCACCCAAAGTGGAATGTGAAGCGCCAAAAGCAATGATATCGGCAAAGTCATAAAGCAGTACCGGCATATCCAGGTTAACGTTAGCAACAATACTGTTTAAAGGAACAGTCGGGTTATTGGCGAAGTAATCGGCTCCCAATAATCCTTTTTCTTCTGCCGTAACAGATAAAAACATAATTGAGCGATCAAATTCCTGCCCCGACTCAACGAATAAACGAGCGGTTTCTAACATAACTGAAACGCCGCTTGCATTATCCATCGCACCATTGTTGATGTTGTCCTCGCGGCTCATATCTTTGATAACACCAATATGATCGGAGTGTGCCGTGTAGACAACGTATTCATCTTTTAAGGTATCGTGAGAGCCGGGTAATACGGCAGCAACGTTAGGGCTGGTAATTTCTTCGTGGCGAGATTCGCGTGCCAGAGTCACTGTACCTTCTAACTCAAACCCTTTTGGCGAGAAGTCAGGGTCCTCTTCGATTTGCTCGAATATTTTACTCAGTTCAGTTGGTGCATTAGCAAATAACTGCTCTGCAGGCTCATCGTCAAGATAGGCGGAGCCCATCAGTTGTTGCTCTTCACCTTTGGGGAGACCATTCGGACCAAGCCAGGTCATACGAGGTGTTTTGGTGTAATAAACACTGGTTTCATACTTGCGCGTTTTTTCTCTTACAGGTGTGTGCAAGGTAATGATACCAACCGCACCTTTTTCACGAGCAATATCGGTTTTAATGTTAGCTAAGTGAGCGCCTTCTTCGCTTGGCAGAAAGCCGGGACGACCAGTCAGCATAACCACAATTTTACCGTCAACGTTAAGGCCGTCGTAGTCGTTTAAACCAAATTCAGGCGCTTCCATACCATATCCAACGAAGACCAGAGGTGCTGAGATCTCATCTTTTTCGCTGTAATGACTGGGACCGGTAATAAACTGTTTAGGAAATTCAAATTCAACCACTTCACCATTGCTTTCAAAGCTCATGCTGGCGCTGTTTTCTTTTAGGGTACTTTTGCGAAACGGAATACGCTGGTAGAAGCTGCCATCATCTCCAGCAGGTTCCAGGCCGAGCTTTTTAAACTCAGAAACAATGTAGTTCGACGCAATTTCGTGCCCTTCGCTGCCAGTTTGACGGCCTTTTAAGTCATCATCGGCAAGAAATTCTAAGTGAGCACGTAGATTCGCTTCGTCGGCACTAACATCAATAGTTTGTGACTTTGTCTCCGGCGCACCGCACGCTGCAACAAGCAAGCTAAGCGCTGCGGGTAAGAGAATATGGGATGGCTTCATGTTGTATCCTTTGGTTTTATTTTTATCATAATAGCTAAGCTAGTGTACCGCAGCAGCTAAAAGACGACCAGAGTAGATAGTTGAAAGAGTGTTGCAAAACGTATCAAGGTTTTGTAATGTTATATTATTACATTAACGGCGCAGCTTTACTGGAGTAGTTTATGAAATTGAATGCGTTGACCTTGGTTCTGTTAGCAACCAGTACTGTTGCTCAAGCGCAGCAGGAAGAAGAACATGAGCATCTTAATGAACACGAGGTGATCGTTATTAATGCAAGTCCGCTGGATAAAACGGCGCTTGAATCAGCGCAGCCGGTTAACATTATTTCTGGTGACGCGCTGAAACAGATGCACGCGCACAGTCTGGGCGAAACACTGGCATTAGAGCCGGGCATTAATAACACGCACTTTGCCAATGTCGCAGGTAGCCCTATTATTCGTGGTTTGGGTGGACCACGGGTGAAAGTCACACAAAACGGACTGGATACCGGTGATGTATCGCGGGGAAGTCCTGACCATGCTGTCACAACAGAAACCAGTACGGCTAAACAAATTGAGGTGTTAAGAGGACCGGCGACACTGCTTTACGGTAGTGGCGCAATTGGTGGTGTTATTAATGTTGTCGATAACCGCATTCCTTCAGAACCTGTTTATGGTTTGCAGGGTAACGCTAATGCTTCATTGTCCAATAATAATGACAATAAAGAAGGTTCTTACGACTTACAAATAGGCAACGGGAAATGGGCACTTTATACCGATGCCTTTATTCGCCGTGCAGATGATTATGAAACACCTTCTTTTATGAATGATGAAGGTGAAGTCGTTGACCACGTTGAAAACACTTTTGTCGATGCCGAAGGCGGAACAGTTGGCGGCAGTTATCAATTTGATGACGGGTTCTTCGGCTTATCCTATCAGGGGCTCTATCAGGAATATGGCATTCCCGGCCACGCTCATGGTGAACAAGAACATGAGGATGAGCATGGCGAAGAAGAAAACCACGTTGAAGAGTCTGGCCCGTACGCTAATCTGGAACAAGAACGTATTCAGTTAGCGGGCCAATGGCGCAATCCATTCAGTGGTTTTAATCGATTAGATTTTCGTGGCGCTTTGACGGATTATCAACATCAGGAAATTGAGGGAAACTTTGTATCCACTCAATTTGAAAACAAGCAAAAAGAAATACGATTGATTGGTCAGCATAAAGAAATCGCTGGCTGGGAAGGTGCTGTAGGTTGGCAGTGGGACATAAGCGATAAAGCGGCTTTTGGCGAAGAAGCTTTCACACCTAACACCTCTCGTCGCACTCAGGGGGTGTTCTGGGTGGTAGAGCAGGAATTTGGGGCGCACCATGTTGACTTAGGTGTTCGCCACGAGCGCACCTCGCTTTCAAGCGATGAGCAGAAGCTTGATACTTTTGATGCGACCTCTGCTTCTGCCGGTTATCTGTATCACTTCAGCGACCACACATCGGTTTCATTTAATTTAAGCCATGCAGAAAGAGCTCCGGCCGCAAATGAAGTGTTTGCCAATGGTAATCACTTTGCAACTCGTACCTATGAGCTGGGACTTGCTTATGAGTTGCATGAGGAAGAGGGTGGTGAGTATCACATTGAAGCAAGTGATACAGCGGTTAGCACCGAGACATCAAATAATATCGATGTTGGTTTCCATTACGAAAATGAGAGCTTTCACGCCAACGCTAATGTGTTCTATAACCGTGTTGATGACTTTATTTATGATGATTTTACTGGCTTGAACAGTGAACAAATCCATGGTGACGAAGGCCATGATGAACATGAAGGCGAACATGAAGAAGCATTGCAAGTTGTTCAGTTCAGTCAGGTAGATGCAGAGCTTTATGGTTATGAGCTGGAGCTCGACTGGCAGTTGACCGATCAATGGTCTGTGCATGGGTTTAGTGATTATACCCGCGCAAAACAGCGTGACGGTGACAACTTGCCGAGGATCCCTGCACAGCGAGTCGGTACCGAGTTGCGTTACCAGGCTGTTAGCTGGGATGGTTCACTCGGTTACACTCGCTATTTAGAGCAGGACAAAACGGCACTGAATGAAACCACAACCGATGCCTATGGTTTACTGAACGCGAGCCTCAACTTGTACCCGGACTGGCTGGCAAATTACGGTGCGACCCTGTATTTAAAAGGGGAGAACTTAACCAACCAGTTAGGTTTTGTTCATAGCTCTTTCTTGAAAGACGATGCGCCGGTAACAGGCCGTCGTTTCCAGGCAGGCGTTTCTATTAGTTTTTAAGTGTTTTAGAAGACGCTGTCGCCTGAGTTCGGCGATAGCGTTTTCGCGTCAGTTCACCGCAGCTCCCCCATTTTTATTCCGAATTTTGTTAGTATGAATAACAGTAGACTAACAACCGGATTGATAACCATGCCTTTTATACTTAATCGCCGGGCTCAGGCGATTGCTGTTGTCGTTTTTAGTATTTTCAGCCTGTCAGTTTCAGCTAAAGACTTAACTATTGAACGTATTTTTAGTGGTTCGCCTTTAGCTGGCGAAACGCCCCGAGCACTTAAGTTTGCGCCGGGAGGAAAACACCTTTCTTACTTAAAAGGCAGTGAGGAGGACCCTCAGCGTTACGATCTCTGGTTGTACGACATTGAAGCTGAAAAACATGAGCTGCTAGTTTCAGCTGATCAGCTGGCAACAGATGAAGTTGAATTGTCTGATGAAGAAAAAGCAAGGCGCGAACGTCAGCGTGTTAGTGGCAGCGGCATCATTGAGTACAGTTGGTCAGCTGAAGGCGATGCCTTGCTGTTCCCTTATAACGGCGATGTCTTTTATCACCAGCCGGGTAAATCAGAAACCCGGCAAATGACAAAAACTGAGGCTTTTGAAACGGATGTAAAATTCTCTCCAGAGGGGAATTACATTTCTTATATTCGTGAACAGAACCTGTATTTTGTGGATATTGCCAGTGGTGAGGAGCAGGCTGTTACAACCGAAGGCGGCGGTACTATCAAGTTTGGTATGGCTGAGTTTGTTGCTCAGGAAGAAATGAAGAGAATGACAGGGTACTGGTGGTCGCCCGACGAGTCGGCTATTGCACTCACTAAAGTTGACGAAAGTCCGGTACCTTTGGCAACTCGAAGTGAGATTTACGCCGACAGAATTGAAACGATACAGCAACGTTACCCTTTTGCCGGAAGCGATAACGTCGATATTGATTTAGGTATTTATCGGATTAAAGACAGCAAAACCGATTGGTTAGAGTTGGATAGGCTGGGAGATGGCTATTTAGCCAGAGTGAAATGGGTTGGTGATAGCCAGCACTTAAGCTATCAGTGGCAAAGTCGTAATCAGCAAGAGCTGAATTTGCTCATTTATAATCGCCAGGAGAAAAGTGAGAGAGAACTTCTGACAGAAACGTCGGATAGTTGGGTGAATCTTCATAACGACTTACACTTCTTAGAAGACAATAAGCACTTTATTTGGGCTTCAGAGCGCAGCGGTCACAAGCACCTTTATCTCTATCGCCTGGATGGCTCGCTAATTCGTCAGTTAAGTTCCGGCGATTGGCAGGTTGACAAATTGGAAGCCGTTGATGAGAGTACAGGAGCACTTTATTATACTGCCCGCAAAGAATCTCCGCTTGAATCTCATTTGTACCGATCTCAGTTAAATTCGAGCTCAGCAGCAAATCCGACACGTATTACTGAGCGTGAAGGAATGCATGATATTGAATTTTCCTCAGACGCTCGCTCTTACCTGGATACGTATTCATCGCCTCAGCAGCCTAAGCAGGTAAGTTTACACGGTCCAACCGGGAATCATCTGGCATGGCTGTCCGAGAATAAGATTACAGAAGACCATCCGCTGTCTCCTTACTTGAGAAACTGGCGTTATCCTGAATTTGGTGAGCTGGAAGCCTCGGATGGACAAACGCTCTATTACAAAATGACGAAACCCAGCGACTTTGATGCAGAGAAAAAATATCCGGTGCTTGTGTACGTTTATGGAGGTCCGGGCGCACAGAGAGTAACTAAGAGCTGGGGCAGTGAGTTTGTCCAGTATATGGCCCAACAGGGGTTTATTGTATTCACTCTGGACAACCGGGGCTCAGCAAACCGTGGAAAAAGTTTTGAGGCGCCTATTTATAAAAACATGGGTGGTCCGGAGATTGAAGACCAGGTTACCGGAGTGGAGTATTTAACCAACTTACCTTTTGTGGATGCAGAGCGTATTGGTATTTACGGTCATAGTTACGGGGGTTATATGTCGTTGCTTGCTATGTTTAAAGCTCCTGAGCATTTCAAAGCCGGGGTTGCTGGCGCGCCAGTAACCGACTGGCGGTTGTATGACACGCATTACACCGAACGTTTTATGGGCATGCCGGATGAAGGTAACGCTTATGAGAACTCATCGGTTTTTCCTTACAGTAAGGACCTAAAAGGTGACTTGTTGATTTATCATGGCATGGCCGATGACAATGTTCTGTTTACTCACAGCACAAAATTGTATAAGCAGTTGCAGGACAACGCTCAGTCTTTTGACATGATGAACTACCCGGGTAAAAAGCACTCTATTAACGGGCGTAATACAAAAATCCATTTATATTCAATGATTGCCCAATTTTTTCAACAAACCATTGGCGAACAATAGGTTATAATATGTACATACCTTCCACTAACAAGGAGTGACTATGCGCTTTTTATCCCGCCGACTGGTTATGCCAAATGATTTGAACTTTGCCGGTTCGTTGTTTGGGGGCCGTATTTTAGAATGGATTGATGAGGAAGCTTATATTTTTGCCAGTTGCCAGTTAGAGGCGAAAAGCTTAGTAACGAAACATATTGGTGCTATTACTTTTGAGACTTCAGCGTTTCAGGGGGATGTTGTTGAGTTCGGTCTGCAGGTTAAATCGGTAGGGCGTACGTCTTTAGCTATTACCTGTCTGGTTCGAAATAAACACACGAAGCAAAACATTTGTACTGCTGACGATATTGTTTTCGTTCACATTGATCCGGAAACACGTCAACCAACGCCACACGGAAAAACCAAAGACCAGTTAGACGATATGCCAGAGCCGCTTTAAGCGGCCCTGGTATTTTCGTTAGATTGGCGAGCCCGGAGGTAGTGCTTCGGGTTCGTATTGTTCAGGCCATTCAGCGTCAGTTAAGAACTTCTCTAAATCACCTGCCAGCTGCCGCATTAACAACGAACTGGATTCAGCCAACTGCTTTTGTTGTTCAGCAAGTTGAACGCGCATCGCTAAACGAGTCTCTGCCGCTAAACCAGAGCTTTTTATCGCCCGCACCTCAGCATTTATTGCTGTCGTTAACAGACGTTGCTGTAGCGGCTGGTTTTGAGCATCTTTCCAGTCGTTGAAAACGGTATTAAAAACTTCTGACATAAGCTGAGCCGGTGACGGAACCCGATCGTTTTCTGCGTGCTGCTGAGTCAGCCGGTTCAGGCGTTGACTGTTAAGCATCAGCTGTAGGCTATGATCAGCGGCACTTGCAGCCATACTTACGGTATCTGGTATAAGTCCGGTTTTACCATCAAAGTACTCACGCGAAGAACTCTCGCCATAGGCTGCCGGAACCAGCCATTGCTTAACATGTGAGGGCACGCGCAGATTGTCTGCCTGAATCGTTCTTAGCAGTTGATTCAATGCACTTTGTTGTCTGGATGCACTAACCGGCTGGTAGTCATCTGCAGCCTCATCTGCCATGTAATAACGGTAGTTAACACCGCCCAGCCATTTCACCGCAGCCTCTACCTGATAACGGTGTAACAGGTAGATAGGCACAAAAATGGCTTGTAGCTGACTTAAAGGCTGGTTCGGACGCAACATATCCTTACTGAAGTTATCCAGCACTTGCGCGCGAACGGACAACAGACGCTCTAGCTCTGTTACCGGGTCGCTGCCGTTGTCCCATAAATGAGCGAGCGGATGTGCGCCTCCCGCCGGGCGCGCGTCTTGATCAGAAATGAAGCTAAGGTTAAGCGCTTTATTCTTTTCCAGAATACGTGTTAGCTGCTCCGTTGATGAAGGCATGCCGCCAAAGTCACTGTAACCGTAGGCCAGTACTTGTTTGTCCCAAATACCTAAACCCTCCGTATAAGCGTCATTCAAACTTAACGTACCATCGGTAGTTAGGTTAACTAATGGGTGCGGGTAGTCCATAACCGATGCTCTGTTTGATGTACTTGCAGCAAAGTTATGAGCGATTCCCAGAGTGTGACCAATTTCATGCGCACTTAGTTGACGAATACGCGCTAAAGCCATTTTTTGCACAGCTTCTTTTAATTCAACGGCGTCGTCAATAAAGGGGGTCAGTAAGCCTTCAGCAATTTTCATATCCTGACGAACACGCAGAGAACCTAAGGTGACATGACCTTTAATGATCTCGCCGGTGCGTGGGTCAATGACCGAGGAACCATAAGACCAGCCGCGGGTCGCTCTGTGAACCCACTGAATAACGTTATAGCGAATGTCCATTGGGTCGGCGTCGTCGGGCAATACTTTTACCTGAAAGGCGTTGTCATAACCGAGTTCCTCAAAGCCTTCAGCCCACCAGCGAGCACCTTCAAGTAAAGCTGTTTTTACTGGCTCAGGGGCTCCCGGATCCAAGTAATAAATAATTGGCTCGCGCGCCTGGCTTTGTGACGCAATTGGGTCTTCTTTATTGAGACGGTGACGAGGAATGTACTGCACGGTCATCGACTCACCAAGAGGCGCTGCATAATCTTTAAAACTGTGCGCCCAAAAACCACTGTTTGGGTGAAAGTTTCTGGGTTGATAAGCAGTATCGGGCAGTTTAATAAAGGAATGATGAAGGTGAAGTGAAATGGCGTCGGCGTTAGCTGCTACCTGATTGACCCATTGTCCTTTACCGTCGCCGACAAAAGTCACTTTGGCTTCGAGTTCGGTATTCTCTACAAAGGCTTTACTGCGTTCAGGGTAAACAACAGAGCGACTCGTATCGGCTTTAAATTGCCCTTGTTCTGTTTGCTGTAAGCGCTTACTAACACCATGCACATCAGTCAGCAAATAGGGCGTGTAATCAATTAAAACATTTTCGTTATTACTGGCGACAATATCGAAGCCATGAAGTACTGAACCGGCAAAAGCCTGCTGGACACTATTGCGTTCTGCCGGGTTACGAGTTTGCGCCCGGAACTGAGTATTGTGCTGAAGCAGTAAAGCAGTATTGCCCTCAATATGAAAAGACGCCAGTCGGGTTTCGCCGAGTTGACCTCTGTCTAAACCAACATCATTTGAACCCAGCCCCCAGGGAAGGCTGGTTTGAAGAATAAATTGTTTATCGCTTTTGGGGACTTCCAGATAAAACTTACCTTTGGCCTCATCGTGATAGAAAGTAAAAAATCCCTGTTGCTCGTCAAACGACGCCGTGAATTTTTCAATGGTTGTTTTCTCAGTGTCAGCCAGAACGCTGGCTGACACGAGCAGCGTTAGCAGTAACAAGGTTTTGGAAAGAAAGCTTTGCATTGTTATTATCCTAGTTGTTCAGCAATTTCTTCTAATATTTGTGTCGTCCATTGTTCGATACGATCATCTGATAGCTCATATTGTGAGTCTTCATCTAGTGATAAACCGACGAACTGGGTGTTATCTGCGGTTAATGCTTTGGAAGCAGCAAATTCGTAGCCCTGATTAGGCCAAAAACCAATTCGTTTACAGCCGTGATCAGCAATAGCATCGTGTAGCATGCCCAGAGCATCCTGAAACCAGTCGGTATAACCTTCCTGATCACCCATACCGTATAGCGCAACAACTTTGCCGCGCAGGTCAACATCGTTAATGTCGTCCCAGTGGCTTTCCCAGTCTTCCTGAAGCTCGCCGAAGTCCCAGGTGGAAATACCAAAAATCAGGATATCAAATTGTTCAGCTTCTTTTAGCGGTGTGTCTTTAATATCAAACAGCTGAACAATGTCTTCGCCTATGGCTTGTTGAATTTTTTCCGCGGCAATTTCGGTATAGCAGGTGGTAGAACCATAAAACAAGCCAATTTCCAGGGACATAATAAACACCTCTGTCATGCGTTGAGTCTTTGATGCGGATGCATTGTAACAAAAAGACCGTTAGAATGAGCGCCTTTGTTTCCGGGGAAAGCTTCAAATGAGGGGCAGTATGAACTTTGATCAATTAGTGGAGCGACTTGAATCGGTCTTTGATGAGGCGGTTGTTTCGGGTACTGATGATGAACTTTTCGCTTGCGGTTATTTACGTGGTCACTTTGATTTAGTGGTTGCCCAGTTAGAAATGTCCGGCGAGACAGAGCCGGATCAGGTCATGCCGGCATTGCGTGAAGCCGTTTACAAAACCCGCCATGAGTTATCCCCGGCGGATCAGGCTCATATCAACAGTGTACTGGATAAACTAGCTCTGAAAGCGACGAGCGGAGATGCGGCGTAAAGCACTTTTGGTAAGCGGCATTAGCTCTCCGGTCAATTGACAGGCAAGCATCTCGCCCAGCACCGGGGCAGAGGTAAATCCGCGAGAGCCAAGCCCCGTCAATACGTATAAGTTATCGCTGAGAGCCCCTGCAACAGGCTGATGATCGGGGCTTGTTGCTCTGACTGAGACTCTTGCCGTTTTAACGTCTAATGATTCCGCCCAAGGCTGCTGAGCATTCTCCGTCAATTGTCTTATATTCTCTTCGTTATCTTCGGCTTTGGTCGCCAGGCTGTCATTATTGCGGCTAAAGGTTGCGCCAACGCAGTGGTGCTCTTTATCAGCAGGCACTAAATAGCCCTTAAAGCATAAAACAGCCTTTAATGATGAAAGCTTGCTGGTGGTTTGAACCAGACTGACTTGTCCTCGGACAGGCTGAATAGGTAATGCCTCAATGCCTTCTGGCAGCAGCGAGTTAACGTGGTGCCCGGTGGCAATCACAACTCGCTCCGCTGACAGCGACTCTCCGTTATCGAGCAAAACGTTCCAGTCTTTATTATCTGTTTGTTTTAGTGATACGGCTTTCGCTTTAACAAACTCCACGGCTGCCGCTTTAAAAATGCTTTTAACCACGGCCTCAGGCCTTAACCAGCCAGCTTTAGGGTAAAGTAGGGCGGGTACGCCCAGAGGCACTCCGGCTTTTTCTTCTGCTTCGGCTGGCTGCAGGTAGTTTACTGACTCTTTCGCGTAGAGATTATCGGCTATACGCTGGTAACGCGTTTTCCTTTGCTCATTAAAAGCAGGCTGCATGACGCCAGTTGAAAACCAGTTTTCGTTACAAAAAGTCTGATAAAAACTTGTCGCTGTAGAAAAAGCCTGCCAGTAAAACCGGCTGAGCGGTGTGTGTTCAGCATGTAAAAGCGGATAAACAGCACCTTGAGGGTTTCCGGACGCGCCATCAGCTATGTCGGGACTAATCACTTTGACGTCAACTCTCCGACGAGTCAGAGCAAGAGCTGTGCAGGCAGCACTTATTCCGCCGCCGATAATAGTGACGTTACGCCTGTCGCTGCGTTTGAGTTTATTTGATTCGGAGTACTGACCACAAAGCATTTCTCTTTTACGGCCAAAGCCAGGAATTTTTGATACTAAAAAGCCAGCCTGCTGCAACGCTCGTCTGACACTGCCTGCGGCAGTAAAAGTAGCAAAGGTGGTTTTTCTGTAAGATGTCTGGCTCATGGCTTCGTAGAGGGCGTGTTGCCACATTTCCGGGTTTTTAGCTGGTGCAAATCCGTCCAGGAACCAAGCGTCAACTTTTTGTTGCGCCTGAGGGAGCCACTGGGGCAATAACTCATTAATATCACCAATCCATAGATCCAGAATTACCCGGCCTTGTGATAGGATAAGACGATGACAACCAGGATCGGGTGCCGGGTAGTGTTTGAGAAATTCACTACTCACATCTGCTACAGGCTTAAGTAACTGGTAAGCTTGATTAAGCTGGCTACGCGACAAAGGATACTTTTCAAAGCTGACAAAATGCAGGCGTGTGTCACTGGGAGCGTGCTCCAGAAAACGTTGCCACGTGAGCAAAAAATTAAGTCCGGTACCGAAGCCCGTTTCCGCAATGGTAAAGCAGCCATGGGCAGAGAGTGTCTGCCAACGGTCGGGTAATCCGTTTTGAGCAAGGAATACGTATTGACTCTCGTCAACGCCGTTATCGACAGAAAAGTAAATATCATCGAAAGTGGTGGAAACTGGTACACCTTGCTCGTTAAACTGGACCGATGAATTAGAATTCAAGTGGCTATCCCATGATTTATCAGTTAATGGTCGCTATAATAACAACTTTACGAACAACAGTGGACAAAGCAGACCACATTCATACACGACGTTGGTTAATATATCGACGTAGAAATGTCAGACAGGACTAAAGAATGAGAAGAGCTGTTATCACCGGACTTGGTATTGTATCAAGCATCGGTAACAATCAAGAAGAAGTGCTGGAATCATTGCGTATCGGGAAATCCGGTATTACGCGCTCAGAATCTTTTGCAGAAATGGGCTTGCGCTGTCAGGTATGGGGTGAGGTCAAGTTAGACCCTAAAGACCATATTGATCGCAAAGCGTTGCGTTTCATGGGAGATTCAGCTGCTTATGCCTACATTGCAATGGCTCAGGCCATCGAAGATGCAGGCCTGACAGAAGAGCAGGTATCGCATCCTCGTACCGGCTTGGTTGTCGGTTCTGGCGGCGCATCAGGTGAACATCAGGTAGCAGCGGCCGATCTTTTACGCGAACGCGGTGTGAAAAAAGTGGGGCCTTACATGGTTCCTCGTTGCATGGCGTCAACCACCTCTGCATGCCTGGCTACACCTTTTAAGATTAAAGGTGTTAACTATTCAATAAGTTCTGCTTGTGCAACCTCTGCTCATTGTATTGGTCATGCGTTGGAACTTATCCAGTTTGGTAAGCAAGATCGTGTTTTCGCCGGTGGCGGTGAAGAACTGCACTGGACGCTGGGAATGGAGTTTGATGCGATGGGCGCGTTGAGTACTAAGTACAACGACACGCCTGAAAAAGCCTCGCGCACATACGACCAGGGGCGCGACGGTTTTGTGCCTGCTGGCGGTGGCGGTATTCTGGTTATTGAAGAGCTGGAAGCGGCAAAAGCGCGCGGTGCAAAAATTTATGGCGAGATCGTTGGTTACGGAGCTACCTCAGACGGCTTCGACATGGTTGCTCCATCGGGCGAAGGCGCTGTTCGCTGCATGAAGATGGCAATGGAAACTGTGGATACTCCGGTTGATTATCTGAACACTCACGGTACCAGTACTCCGGTTGGTGACGTTAAAGAGCTGGAAGCCATTCGCGAAGTATTCCCGGAGAAAACGCCTATGATCAGCGCTACTAAAGCAATGACGGGCCATGCTCTTGGGGCTGCAGGTGTTCACGAAGCAATTTACTCATTGCTGATGATGAAACATGGCTTTGTCACGCCTTCCATCAACATTGAAGAGCTGGATGAGAAAGCCGATGGTATGAACATTATTCAGAAACCAACTGAAGCTCCATTGCGCACAGTCATGTCCAATAGCTTTGGTTTTGGTGGTACGAACGCATCGCTAGTGATGCGCCAATACTCTGAATAAGCGATTTAGCCGGTTATTGCGGTGAAAATCGTCGCTGACCAGAATATTCCCGCACTGTCTGACATATTGTCGGGTGCGGGAACACTTTCTTACTTCTCCGAAAGAAACCCTCCACAAGAGGTGCTCGCAGACGCAGATGCGCTATTAGTCCGTTCCGTCACAGCGGTTGATAAAGAGCTTCTGGAGCAGGCCCCTTACTTAAAGTTTGTTGCATCTGCCACTATCGGTACCGAGCACGTGAATCTTCCGCTGTTACAAGAGCGAGGGATTGCTTTTGCGCATGCTCCTGGCGCTAATGCACAGTCAGTTGGTGAATATGTTCTTTGTGTGGTTCTCGACTGGTTAAGTCATAAACCTGTGTATTCCGTCGATGAAATAGACGTTGCTATCGTCGGAGCCGGTCATACAGGAAGAGCTGCGGGGAAAAGACTTCAGGCTTTGGGCTTTAATGTTCACTATTATGATCCGCCGCTTTGTAAAAAGGGTGTTAAGTTTGTACATGACCACTGGCAGAGAGTGCTAACCGCAGATATTATCTCCTGTCATGTTCCTTTAACCGATGATGGCGACTTTCCCACACGGCATCTATTTGAGAGTACGGCACTGCAGTCGCTGCATTCAGAGCAGTTACTTGTGAATGCCAGTCGAGGTGCAGTAATAGACAATAAAGCCTTGTTGGATCGAGTTATTCAGGGTGAGCGTCCTTCAATTGCATTGGATGTTTGGGAAAATGAACCCGATATATTGCCGGATTTAGTCCCTTATACGGATATAGCGACTCCTCATATTGCCGGGCATAGCCTGGAAGGAAAAGTGGGAGGGGCGGTTATGATCGCAAACGCTCTGTTAGCGCATTTTGAAATGCCGGCTACTAAAGAATTAGCAGATGTGTTACCAAAGGTTGAATGGCCAGAGCTTGATGCCGCGATGTTAACGTCTCCGGAAAGCTTTAACTCTTGGGTAAAAGAGCATTTTAACATCCACGAAGATGATAAAAATTTCCGCCGTCATGGACTAACGCGAGATGGGTTTGACAGTTTGCGACGTAATTATCGCAAAGAAAGCCCCCGCAGAGAGTTCATTAATCAGGTGGTTACATGCCATAATAGCGAGCAATACATACAGTTTTTACAGTTGGGCTTTCGTGCCCGGCAATTGCTTAAGTAAGGAGTCAGCATGTCACATGGGTTTCGCGTTGCGGTATTAGGTGCAACAGGTTTAGTGGGCCAGCAAATGATAGAAATTCTGGCTGAACGAAAATTCCCGGTGGCAGAGCTTTTTCCTTTAGCTAGCGCTCGTTCGGCTGGCGCTACCGTTGACTTTAACGGTGAAGAAATCGAAGTATTAGACGCTACCGAGTTTGACTGGTCTAACGCCGATATCGCATTTTTCTCTGCGGGAGGCTCTATTTCCCGTGAGTTTGCACCGAAAGCCGCTGAGGCAGGTTGTGTTGTTATCGATAATACTTCCGAGTTTCGCTACGAACCAGATATTCCTTTAGTGGTACCGGAAGTTAACGCCTGGGCGTTAGCCGACTTCAGGAATCGTAATATTATTGCAAATCCGAACTGCTCGACCATTCAGATGATGGTCGCACTTAAACCGATTCACGACGCGGTGGGTATTGAACGTATTAACGTCAGCACCTATCAGTCAGTATCGGGTGCCGGCAAAGAGGCGATGGAAGAACTTGCAAAGCAAACAGCAGAGCTGTTAAACGGAAAGCAACCGACAGTTGCTAATTTCAGCCGTCAAATTGCTTTTAACTGCATTCCTCAAATTGATGTTTTTCAGGACAATGACTACACCAAAGAAGAAATGAAAATGGTGTGGGAAACGCAAAAGATTTTTAATGACCCCAGCATTAGAGTCAATCCAACGGCGGTCAGAGTTCCAGTATTTTTTGGGCATGCAGAAGCTATCCATATTGAGACACGCCAGCCAATTACTGCCGAACATGCAAAGCAGCTGTTAAGTGAAGCTCCGGGTGTAACTCTGATGGAGCAAAGAGAGGAGTTTCCGACACAGGTCGGTAATGCCGCTGGAAACGACGATGTGTTTGTAGGGCGGGTCAGAGAAGACATTAGCCATCCAAATGGTCTTAATTTGTGGGTTGTGTCTGATAACATCCGCAAGGGTGCAGCAACGAACAGCATACAAATTGCCGAAACTTTAATTCGTGATTACTGGTAATTTAACCGGCTGTATGTCATAAAGTTTTTTAAACTAACGCCGTTAAAGATAAGAGCAAAGCGCGGGCAGAGACGAAGGAATGAGAAAAACGATTAGAGTGCAGGTATTGAGATACTTTTCGCTGGCAGCCATTGCGTTGTCCGGCAGCATGACAGTCGCTGCAGCAGGTTGGCAGGACGGTGTTGTTATAAAAGGAGCCAAAGGGTCTGAAGCAACTGATGTTCGTTTAGGTCAGGAGCGCTATGGACCTATTACCAGATCTGATACCTTATGGGATATTGCCCGTCGCTATAAACCTCATTCCAGTGTCACACAATACCAAACGATGGTTGCTATTGTGCAGGCCAACGATGAGGCCTTTGTCAATGGCAATATGAACCGTATGCTTGACGGTTACTACCTGCGCATTCCTTCCTTGCAAGAAATTGAAATGGTTAACCCTGAAGCCGCACGTCGTCAGGTGGTGGTTGATGGTCAACTGCAAACTAAGTCTCAGGAACTTACTGAGGCAGAGCAAAGCACTCAGAGAACTCGCTCCGAACAACAGCAACTACTTGAAGAAGCTCGACAGAAAGCTGAACAGACGATTCAGGAAGTTGAACAACGTCAGGAGCAAAACTTTAAAGAGCTTCAGTCTGACATTCAGCAGTCTATGCAGGCTGTTGAACGCATGTATGGTGAAAACCAGTCGCTGCAGGAACGAATCGATGCGCTAGCGGAGCGCCTCGATGAACTGGCTGCCAGCGTAAGTAAAACTGATGAACTAGAAGCTCAGTTTCAACAAGTATTAGCTCAACAGAGACAAATGCTTGAGCAGCAGGCTCGGGAAGAAGCGGAACAAGAGTCTGGTTTTTCTGATTGGCTACAAAGCCCATTGAATATGTTGCTGGTGTCGGTGTTGCCCGCGTTGCTTATTATTGGGTTAATTGTATTTTTCTTCTTACGGCGATCGTCAAAATCTAAAGCGACGGAAGAAGAAGAGCAGAGTTCTAACAAGGAGTTGACCGAGGAAGAAGCTGCTGCCGAGCTGGATAAAGAATTATTGGGTGATGTGCCTAAAGACAGTACTGATGGTCTGTTCGATATCGACGGTGAAGACACCTCCGATGATGATGGTGACGATCTTAGTGCTTTAGAAGCAGAATTAACCGGACAGTCTTCGGATGCAGACGAAACCGACTTTAGTGTCCGTCTCGATGATGAAGACAGTGAACCGGAACAGAAAAAGCCTGAGCCGAAAGAAACCGTCGATGAAGATTTAGATGAAGATGACCAAGCGGTATTGCCTGACGACGATGATGATGCCGGAGAGCTCTCTCAGGATGAACTGGATCGTCTGTTTGGCGAGGCCGGTGATGATGACGAACAGGCAATAGATCTCTCTGTTAATGATGAGGAAGAAGAAAAACCGGAAGCGGCTGAGCAGCCAGAAGATGCACAAGCAGACTCAGCGGTCAGTGAAGATGAACCTGATGAGGAAAAGGCTGAGCAGGACGCTACCGATGATATTGACGATATTCTTGCTGATAATGCTCCGCAAGAGACCGATACAGATGATGAGTCGGTAACAGAGGAAGCGGCGGAGAAAAGCGACGCGGACGACGAAAGTGATGATTTATTGCCGGATGACTTTGATGATAGCGAAGTCGATGACGTTTTAGCCGATTTAGGCTTAGCTGAGAATGAGACAGAAAAAGGTGAAGAACCCACTCAGAATGAGACTGATGAATCTGAACTGGAAGCGGCAGAGCAGTCAGCAGAAGCGCTAGAGCCTGACGAGAGAACCGAAGAAGAACCGCAAGAGCAGGAAGAAGATGACCTGGAGCAATTGCTTCAGGAGTCGGATGAATTAACTCAGTCACTGGACGAGCTGGATGACTTAGAAGAGGAAGTTCCTGAGGACGATGCTGAGCTTGATGAAGCGGAAGATGAAGCCGATAAAGAGTTAGAGTCACTGTTCGGTTCGAGCGAAGAAAGTGATGAGAGTGAAGAGGTCGACTCGTTTAGTGCAAAAGACGACGAGGACTTTGTTGATATAGATTCTTTGATGGCCGAAGCTGACGAAGAGGAAGAAGATACCGATCGTTATCAGTCGTCGGCGGTTAAAGACGTATTACCCGATGATGAATCGGGTGATGCTGAGAATGCTCCTGAGGATAATGACCCCTCAGCTCAGCTGGATTTAGCCAGAGCCTATATCGAAATGGGTGAAGAAGATGAAGCTCGGGAGATTCTTCAGCAATTAGCAGAAGGTGACGATGAAGCGCTGGCGAAAGAGGCCGACGCGTTGAAACAAAAACTCGATTCGTAGGATTAAGCAGTATGCGAATGGCCTTATGCCTGGAATACGATGGCAGCCGCTATTATGGTTGGCAACGTCAACGTGAAGTTATTAGTGTCCAACAATGCGTAGAACACGCTGTCAGTAAAATAGCCGATGCCCCCATTGAAGTAACTTGCGCCGGAAGAACCGACGCGGGTGTTCATGCAACAGGGCAGGTTGTGCATTTTGATATTCCGGTCCCCCGGGCGGAGCCAGCCTGGACACTGGGCGTAAATAGTAATTTACCTGCAGGGATAGCAGTACGCTGGGCTCAAGAGGTCGATAGTGAGTTTAGCGCTCGTTTTAGTGCTACCTCGCGGCGGTATCGATACATTATTGCCAACACGCGTTTTCGTCCCGGAATCCATTCATTTGGCGTTAGTCATTATCACCAACCACTTGACGAAAAGGCTATGCAGGCCGCTGCACCAGCCATTATTGGTGAGCATGACTTTACCACATTTCGTGCCTCACATTGTCAGTCTCACACGCCCTTCCGAAAGGTGACGGACTTAACGGTAGAGCGCCGCGGCGACTATATAATTATTGATATAAGGGCTAACGCCTTTTTACACCATATGGTCCGAAATATTGTGGGCAGCCTAATTGTAGTTGGGCAGCACGAACAGCCACCGGAGTGGCTTGCAGAGTTACTACGACAAAAAGACAGGACCAAAGCGGCGGCAACGGCTAAGCCCGGAGGGCTATATTTGGTCGAAGTTACCTATCCTGAGAGCTATAATATACCTCAGGTTCTCCCGGGACCTTTATGGTTAGGCGACTAAGGCCACTGTTATGACCTCTTTGCTTGATCCATTTGTGGTACCATGTAAGCTACATTACATTGACTAATAATAGCCTTTGGGCGGAATAGTATGAGCTGGATAGAAAGAATTCTTGCGAAGCCAAAAATTAACAAACGTCGGGGTGTTCCAGAGGGCGTCTGGAGTAAGTGTACTGCCTGCGACAACATTATTTATAAGGCGGATTTAGAGCGTAGCCTTAATGTCTGCCCGAAATGTGATCACCATATGCGGGTTACTGGCCGCAGTCGGTTGGACATTTTTTTAGATAACGACAACCGCGAAGAAATTGGCACTGATTTAGAGCCGAAAGACGTTTTACGTTTTAAAGACTCTAAAAAATACAAAGACCGTATTTCTGCAGCACAAAAAAGCACGGGCGAAAATGACGCACTCATTGCGGAAAAAGGAACCGTAAAAGGTGTTCCTTTAGTTGCTGTCGCTTTTGACTTTAACTTTATGGGCGGTTCTATGGCATCAGTTGTTGGTGCTAAGTTTGTTCAGGCTGCGGAAGTTAGCCTTAAGCACCGCATCCCGTTAGTTTGTTTTTCTGCATCGGGCGGCGCTCGTATGCAGGAAGCTCTGATGTCATTAATGCAAATGGCGAAAACATCGGCAGCGCTGGCACGTATGAGTGAAGAGGGTATTCCCTTTATTTCTGTACTGACAGACCCGACGATGGGTGGAGTTTCTGCAAGCCTTGCTATGCTAGGCGATATTCACATTGCGGAACCTAAAGCACTTATTGGTTTTGCTGGTCCGAGAGTTATTGAGCAGACCGTACGCCAGACGTTACCTGAAGGGTTCCAGCGTGCTGAATTCCTATTAGAGCATGGAGCCATTGATATGATTGTCGATCGCCGTAACATGCGTGACACAGTCGCTCGATTGTTGGCGAAAATGCAGAATCTACCATCTACTGAAACGTCGGAAGTCAGTGTAAGCGAATAATGACTGCCGCACCGCTATCTGCCCCTGCAGCGTCAGCGTCGCTGCAGGAATGGCTGACTTATCTTGAAAGCATCCATCCCCAAAGCATCGACATGGGACTTGAGCGTGTGGCCAGGGTTGCAGCGAGTGCCGATGTACTTGAGCCTGCGCCTTTGGTTATTACGGTCAGTGGCACTAACGGAAAAGGCTCGACGGTTTGTTACCTCGAGACTATTTTACAGGCAGCTGGCTACACTACTGGCGTCTATACGTCGCCACATATCGTAGAGTATCGCGAACGGGTTCGTATTAATGGTCAGGAACTGACAAACTCAGCACATACCGAAGCTTTTGCGGTCATCGAAAAAGCGCGTAAGAACACCTCTTTAACCTATTTTGAGTTTGGTACGCTGGCTGCGTTATGGCTCATGAAAGCAAATAAACCCGATGTGGTTATTCTTGAAGTCGGCTTAGGCGGACGGCTTGATGCTGTGAATTGTGTCGATGCTGATGTTGCAGTAATTACCAGTATAGGTATCGATCACATTGCATTTCTTGGTAATAATCGAGAGCAAATAGGGCGTGAAAAAGCAGGCATAGCGAGAACGGATAAACCATTAATTTGTGGTGAAGCCAGCCCTACAGCAAGCATTGCTGAAACGGCAGATCGCGTTGGTGCTAAGTTGTGGCAGGTCGGCAGGGACTTTCATCGAAATGAAAAGGCGGATAGCTGGAGTTACCGTAGTCAGTACACCCAGTTAAACGATTTACCTTTGCCTAAGTTGCCTATTATCAATGCTTCAACTGCAATTGCCGCTATCGAGCAGTTACCCTTGCCGGTTACGTTATCGGCAATACGAGAAGGCATAGCTAAGGCCGCGCTTCCGGGAAGGATTCAAACAGACTTCCATAAAAACTGTGAGATATTATTGGATGTTGCACATAACCCTCAGGCTGCTGCTTATGTCTGCCAGTATCTCGACAAATTTTACCCGAAGCATAAAGTGTTTGCCGTTGTTGGGATGTTAAGTGATAAAGACCATAGTGGGGTCGTTAAAGCTTTGAGTTCCAGAGTTTGCGACTGGTATTTAGGGTGTCTGTCGGAACCTCGTGGCGAAACATCCGGGCAATTGGCGGTTAAAGCCAAACTACCTAATGAATCTTGCCACTTATTTGACTCAGTTGAGCATGCATTTTGCGAGGCTGTCCAGGCGGCGGAGCAATACCAGGCAAATAATGGTAAAGCTCTGGTTTTCGGCTTCGGCTCGTTTTACACTGTAGCGAGAATTACCGCGCATTTAAAAGGAGCTTGAGATTTGTCCAGTCCTCTGCAGAATCGTCTTGTTGGCACTCTGATATTGGTGGCGTTAGCTGTCATTATTATTCCCGATATATTGGATGGTGAGAAGGCAGACCCGATTGAGCCAATGGAAACCATTCCGCTAAAGCCCACCGTTGAGGAAGAACTTCAAAAACCGGAAACCTTGTCGGATAAAACCGTGTCAGAACCGGTAATCGTTAAAGAATCTCTTCCTGAAGCAGAAAAGACTGCGGATTCAGCTGAGCCCATTAACGAGAGCAGTGATGCCCAGGCTCTGCCACGAGAGCCGGCTGAGTATGCTGCTGACGGTGAAGCCTGGGTTATCCAGTTGGGCGCATTTAGTAACGAGGACAGTGTTAAACGTTTGATCTCTCAGTTACGGGAAAAAGGCTTTTCGGCGTACTCGCAAAAAGCATCTGATGGTTCAATTAGTCGTGTTTTAGTTGGTCCGGATACATCAAAGACTGAGCTGGAAAAGCAATTAGGTCCGCTGAAGGAACTCACCGGGCTGCAAGGTAAGGTAATTACTTATCGGCCATGATTTTTGCAATATATGTGAAAAGAAAATCACATTCTCAGGCACATTCTGTTAAAATCCACCGCGTCTTTTGCGCAGCAATTGTGAGTCATTATGCTCTGGATTGACTATGCCATTATAATTGTCATCGGCCTTTCAACGCTGATCAGTCTGGTAAGGGGCTTTGTTAAAGAAGCCGTGTCTCTGGCCATCTGGATTTCAGCCTTTTTTATCGCGAGTCAGTTTTATCTCGATCTGGCAGTATACTTTACCGAAATTGGCGATCCTCTGGTAAGAAATGCCGCTGCAATAGCTGCATTGTTTGTAGCGACTCTTATTCTGGGCGCAATTATTAACTACATTCTTTCTCAATTAGTTCATCACACGGGCCTATCCGGAACTGACCGGGTTCTCGGTCTGGTTTTTGGTGCGTTACGCGGTGTATTAATTGTCAGCGCTTTATTATTTTTTATTGATTCCTTTACCACATTATCTTCCAGTGAATGGTGGAAGGAGTCTCTATTAATTCCTCACTTCGGTGTATTTATTCAGTGGTTTTTCAGTTATCTGGAAAACAGCTCCAGTTTTTTAGTCCCTCAACCTGTATAAAAAGGTGAAAAGACATGTGTGGTATTGTTGGTATTGTTGGTAAGCAGGCTGTTAACCAAGCGCTTTATGACGGGTTAACTATGCTTCAACATCGTGGCCAGGACGCTGCTGGTATTATGACAGTTGATGAGCATTGCACTTTACGCTTAAGAAAGGCCAACGGCTTGGTACGCGATGTGTTCCATACACGCCACATGCACCGCTTGGCAGGTAATGTCGGTATTGGTCATGTACGCTATCCCACCGCCGGTAGCTCAAGCTCTGCCGAAGCGCAGCCATTCTATGTTAACTCGCCTTTCGGTATTGCTATGGCACACAATGGCAACCTGACCAACGCTAACGATGTTCAGGAACATTTGTTCCAAACAGCTCGTCGCCATATTAATACCACGTCTGACTCAGAGATTTTGCTTAACGTATTTGCCAACGAGTTAGATAAGAACGAAAGTTTAACACTGAACGAAGAAGACGTTTTCCGCACTATGACAGCGGTCCATCGTCAGGTTCGTGGAGCCTATGCCGTAGTCGCTATGATTCTCGGCCACGGTATGGTTGCGTTTCGCGACCCATGGGGAATTCGTCCTCTGGCACTGGGTAAACGCGACACGGAAGATGGCGAGGAATATATTGTCGCGTCTGAGAGTGTTGCAATTGACGGTACTGGTTTTAAGTATGTGCGTGATGTCGAGCCGGGCGAGGCTATTTATATTACGAATGACGGTAAACTATACTCGCGCCAGTGTGCCGACAAACCCATGCATTGCCCTTGTATTTTTGAGTACGTTTACTTTGCACGTCCCGATTCATTTATTGATGGGATTTCGGTGTATGCCTCTCGTGTCAATATGGGGCGTAAGCTGGGCGAAAAACTGAAACGGGACTACGCAGATTTAGACATTGATGTGGTTATCCCAATTCCTGAAACCAGCTGTGATATTGCACTGGAGATAGCCAATGTTATGGATTTACCGTACCGCCAGGGGTTTGTGAAAAACCGTTATATTGGTCGTACTTTTATCATGCCGGGGCAGACTCAGCGACGTAAGTCAGTACGCCGTAAATTGAACGCTATTAGCGCTGAATTCCGCGGTAAGAATGTTTTGCTGGTTGATGACTCTATTGTTCGCGGAACAACCTCTGAGCAGATTATCGAAATGGCTCGCGAGGCTGGTGCCAAAAAGGTTTATTTCGCATCAGCAGCTCCGGAAATTCGTTTCCCGAATGTTTATGGTATTGATATGCCAAGTGCCAATGAGCTTATTGGTCATGGACGTGAAGCAATAGAGATTCGCGACATGATCAAAGCAGATGGACTCATTTATCAAGATCTTGATGACCTGATAGATGCAGTTGGTGCAGAGAATCGCTCAATAAAGCGTTTTGAAACATCGGTGTTTAGCGGTGAGTATGTAACCGGAGATGTTAGCCAGGAATATCTAGATCGTCTTCATGCAGCTCGTAACGACGTTGCCAGATCTGAGCGTGACGGCTCAGAAGACGCTAACCTTGAGCTGCATAACGATAACGACTGACTCAGCCTAACAGCAAGGCTGAGTCAGTAATTGCTCAGTCTTGCTGGAAAGGGTAAACCGAGCCTAACTTAAGAATTTGAGTCAGTTCATCCAGAGCTGAACGCGATTCTTCTAATAATGCCGGATCGCGTAAATCATCAACAGCCAACTCATCGCGATAGTGCTTTTCTACCCACTGATTTAAACGACTGAATAATTTATCAGACATTAAACAATTCTGGTTAGCCCCGGCGAGTTCTTCATCGTTCAATGCAACTCGTAAGCGCAGGCAGGCGGGCCCGCCACCATTTCTCATGCTCTGCTTCACATCAAAGAATTCAACCCGCTTAATGGGGCTGTCACTGTTTTGAGTCAACTGTTCCAGATACGATCTGACACTGTCGTTCTCCTGACACTCCGTTGGTGCGATGATTGTCATTTGGCCATCGGGCGGTGTGATGAGCTGAGTATTGAATAAATACGTACTAACGGCGTCCTGAATACTTACCTGTTCAGTACCCACTTTAATGAAATGTAGTGGGTTATCACCGAACTTACGCTGAATTTCGGCCAATTTCGCTTCTGTATCGGCAAAAGCCTGCTCATGATAGAACAGTACGTTTTGGTTGCCGACGGCAATGACATCGTTATGGAAAACCCCTTGGTCAATTACGTCAGGGTTCTGCTGAATATAAACGGTATTATCTTCGCTCAGACCGTGCAAGCGAGCAATGGCTTGAGAGGCTTCTAAGGTCTGTCTTGCCGGAAAGCGTTTGGGCGCTGGTTTAGAACTGTCAAAGGCATAACGGCCATAGACAAAGAGTTCGACTCCGGCGTGACCATACTCGCGACACAAACGAGTGTGATTGGCCGCACCTTCATCGCCAAAGTGCTCGTTGTCGGGTAAATGTGTATGGTGCTCGAAGTAGCGGCTATTGTTGAACATAGCTTGCAGGATACGACCGCTGGTCTGTGGCTCTAATGAGCGGTGAAACTTATTGGTCAGGTTAGCCGGGGTAAAGTGTACTTTACCGTTAGCGGTGTCTGCACTTGGCGAAACGGTCGCAGCATTGGCGGTCCACATACTGGAAGCAGAGCAAACGGCCTGGAAAATAGCCGGAGCTTCGGTTGCTGCTTTATGTAACACTTCGGCATCAGTCCCGGTAAAGCCCAGGCGCCGCAAAGCAAAAATATCCGGGCGTTCCTGAGGAGCGAGTACTCCCTGCTTCATTCCCATATCGTGCAGTGCTTTCATTTTTTTCAGGCCTTGCAGGGCAGCACTTTTAGGACTGGATGAGGCTTTAGCGTTGGCCAAAGAGGCAACATTACCGAACGACAATCCAGCGTAATTATGAGTAGGTCCGACCAAACCGTCGTAGTTGACTTCGAAGTGTTGCATGCTCACTTTTCGATACTCCCTGCACGTATTGTGCACCTGATAATGTAAACTAAGGTGTCATTATACTGTTTTAAAACCGCCTTGAAAGCCTTTATTTTTCTGGCGTTTAAGCCCGTTCGCATAAATCTGACTGTTTATCTAACTTGTGCGAATTTTTATCAAATACTCGAGTTATGGTTGTTTCTGCTGACGATAACCGATATACCTAAAAAAGGCCGCTAATGAGCAATTGCACTTGTAATTGTTACTGTTAGCACGTATATACACGGTCATCTACAACAAGAGAACGATTATTCTATGGCAAAATCGCTCGTCATTGTCGAGTCTCCGGCAAAAGCCAAAACGATTAATAAATATTTAGGTAAGGACTTTGTCGTTAAGTCCAGTGTTGGTCATGTCCGTGATCTACCTACCCGAGCTACTGAGACAATCAAAAGCAAACCGGCAGCTGAAGTCCGGAAGATGTCCCCGGATGCAAAAGCTAAATATCAGAAAGAACGGGACTACAAGCGGTTAATTGCTCGTATGGGAGTTGACCCGGAAAATGATTGGGAAGCTCACTACGAAGTTCTGCAGGGTAAAGAAAAAGTCGTTAAAGAGTTAAAACAGTTAGCGAAAAAGTCTGAGGAAATTATCCTCGCAACGGATTTGGACCGCGAGGGAGAGGCAATTGCCTGGCACCTGCGGGAACTTATCGGTGGTGACGATTCCCGCTATAAACGCGTTGTGTTTAACGAAATTACCAAAAAAGCCATTCAGGAAGCTTTTGAGCACCCCGCAGAGTTGAATACGGACCGGGTCAATGCGCAGCAGACTCGCCGTTTTCTTGACCGTGTGGTCGGCTTTATGGTTTCTCCGTTATTGTGGAAAAAAATTGCCCGTGGGTTGTCGGCAGGCCGTGTGCAGTCAGTTGCTGTGCGTCTGGTGGTTGAACGCGAGCGCGAAATAAAAGCCTTTGTTCCGGAAGAGTATTGGGATGTTCATGCGGATTTAATGACGCCATCGGAAGACTCTCTGCGTATGCAGGTAATGAAGCAGGCGGGAAAAAACTTTCGCCCGGCTAATAAAGAAGAAACCGATGCTGCATTGGCGTTATTGAAGGGGTCAGGTTACGAAATTACCGGCCGTGAAGACAAGCCCACGTCGAGCAAACCCAGCGCACCGTTCATTACTTCAACACTTCAGCAGGCGGCCAGTACCAGGTTAGGCTTTGGTGTGAAGAAGACGATGATGATGGCTCAGCGTCTTTATGAAGCCGGTCACATTACTTATATGCGTACTGACTCAACCAATTTGAGTGCTGAAGCGGTTGATGCCTGCCGTGACTTAATAGCAAAAGACTTTGGTAAGAACTATTTGCCGGAAAGCCCGACTCGCTATGGTGCTAAAAGCAACGCACAAGAAGCCCACGAGGCTATTCGCCCGTCAGATGTGAAGGTGAAGTCAGAATCCTTATCTTCAGTTGAGCGTGATGCTCAACGTTTGTATGAGCTTATTTGGCGTCAATTCGTTGCTTGCCAGATGGTTCCGGCACGCTATGACAGTACGACCTTAACTGCCACTGCGGGTGATTTCGAATTAAAAGCGCGCGGACGGGTTATGCGCTTTGCCGGTTGGACTAAGGTGATGCCTCCGGCTAGCAGCAAGAAAGAGGGCGATGATAATCTGCCGGACGTAAAAAAAGGCGATGCATTGAAACTGGAACAACTGCTTCCAGAGCAACATTTTACCAAGCCACCGGCTCGCTATGGTGAGGCGTCTTTGGTTAAAGAGCTGGAAAAACGCGGTATTGGTCGCCCGTCGACTTACGCGTCGATTATTTCTACTATTCAGGACAGAGGCTATGTTCGGGTAGAGAGCCGTAGATTCTTTGCTGAGAAAATGGGTGAAATTGTCAATGACCGACTTGTTGAGAACTTCACCGAACTAATGAATTACAACTTTACGGCAGAAATGGAACAGGCATTGGATGATATTGCTGCCGGGAAGCGTGACTGGAAAGAAACCCTCGATAAGTTTTATGCGGACTTTAAAGAGCGGCTGGAAAAAGCTGAACTGGAACCTACTGAAGGTGGTATGCGTGAGAACAGTCTTGTTCTGACCGATATTGACTGTCCTGAATGTGGTCGGAAAATGGGGATAAGAACCGCTTCAACCGGAGTTTTTCTGGGCTGTTCAGGTTACAACCTACCGCCAAAGGAACGCTGTACTAAAACACTGAACCTGACGCCGGGTGAAGAAGCGGTTGAGGTAACTGACGAAGAAGAACGTGAAACCGAAGCGCTTAGAGCGAAAAAGCGCTGCCCTAAATGCGGGACAGCGATGGATAGCTATCTTATTGACGAAAAGCGCAGGCTGCATGTTTGCGGTAACAATCCAACTTGCGACGGCCAATTGGTTGAAGAGGGCACGTTCCGGATTAAAGGGTACGACGGTCCAACTATCGAGTGTGATAAATGCGGCTCGGAAATGCAGCTAAAAAATGGACGTTTTGGTAAGTACTTTGGTTGTACCAACAGTGACTGCAAAAATACCCGTAAGTTGTTGCGTAGCGGGGAACCTGCGCCACCTAAAGAAGATCCGGTCCCATTGCCGGAGTTACCCTGTGAAGAGTCCGATGCTTATTTTGTTTTACGGGACGGTGCGTCAGGTATTTTCTTGTCAGCTAATACTTTCCCTAAGTCACGGGAGACCCGTGCTGTTACCGTAAAAGAACTTGCTCAGTTTAAAGACCGGTTACCGGAAAAGTTCAAGTATCTGGCGGAGGCTCCGCAGGAAGACGAGGACGGTAATGATGCTATTGTTCGCTTTTCACGCAAAAACAAAGAACAATACGTGGTGACCGAAATCAAGAAGAAACAAACTGGCTGGAAAGCATTTTTCCGAGATGGGAAGTGGCAAGTACAGGACAAGTAGTTAATAACTTACGGGCAAAGGGTCACTTTGCCAATGGCGAATCAAAACCTGCTGGACTAACATAGCTGCGTGTCTAATGAAGGACACAGCACACTGGACATGGAGGTCCCATGTTATTGTCTCGCTTGGGCATAACATTTCCCGCTGCCTTTCCGGCAGCGGTTTTTTCTTTATTTAAGCCGGGCAAAACGCTGCGAAAACAATCCGGACAAGCCGGTATCGAGCTGTTAATTGTATGGCCGGTTATTGTGGCCGCTGTTTTTACTTTCGTTCAGGCACTGATTATCTGGTGGGGGCAGCAAACTCTAACGGTTGCTAATCAGTATGCTGTGCGCGCGGGTAGCATTAATAACGGCAGTCACAATGCCATGGTTAACACGTTAGTTGCGGGAATGGCGGGGCTTAAACCGCAACTCAGTACTGACAACAAAATGGTCGCTGTAACTGAAGCTTTGGTTGAGCAGCGACTTCATTACGCACAATTTGGTCAACTAAAAGTCTTGTCGCCTACGGTTGAGGATTTTCGCCAATTTGCCGATTGGCGCTGGGACGATGAGCTAAAGACTGAGGTATTAGAGATTTCAGTTGACCATTACCACGCCCGTGCCAGTAGCGACGGTAGCGAACAATGGCACCAGGCAAGGGTATTGGTTATTGAAACCTATTGGTGCCTGCCCCTTGATATTCCTATTGCCGGCGAGTTTTTATCTGCGACTCAAACCTTACTGTCCGACTCTAAAGCAGCACGTTACTGCGCAACGCGCAGCCGGGTGTTCAATAAACCTTTATGGGCGTTATCGAATACCGCTCAGCATTCAATGCTAAGCGGCTATCGAAAGTAAACTAGCGAATATCGTGGTAGTCAACGCAGGCTTGTAAGGTATTTTCAATGAGTGAAGCTACGGTCATTGGTCCCACGCCACCCGGAACAGGCGTTATCCAGCCGGCTTTCTCGGAGGCTGTCTGGAACTCAATATCACCGGTTAAACGACCATCAGGTAGTCGATTCATACCAACATCAATGACGATAGCTCCGGGTTTAACCCATTCCCCCGGAATGAATTCAGGCTTCCCTACTGCTACAACTAAAATATCTGCTCTTTTAACGTGTTCAGATAGATCGTTGGTGAAGCGATGACAAACCGTCGTTGTAGCACCTGCCAAAAGGAGTTCCAGGCTCATTGGCCGGCCAACAATGTTAGATGCACCAACGACAACCGCATTCAACCCATGCAGATCGACTTTTGTGTGCTCCAGTAAGGTCATAATGCCTTTGGGGGTGCAGGGGCGTAGAGCGGGAATGCGTTGCGATAAACGTCCGACATTAAAAGGGTGGAAGCCATCGACATCTTTATCAGGGCGAATTCGTTCTAATATCGGAGTAGCATCAAGGCCCGCCGGCAGAGGCAGCTGAACTAAGATGCCATCGACAGAAGTGTCGTTGTTTAACTTTTCAATCAGCTCTTCAAGTTCCTGCTGCGTTGTCGTTGCCGGTAAGTCATAGTCAAAGGAGCGAAACCCGACATCTTCACAAGCTCGCCGTTTATTTCCTACATAAACTTCGGAAGCCGCGTCGCTCCCAACTAAGACAACCGCCAGGCCTGGTGCTCGCAGCCCGGAGTTAACACGTTCTTTTACTTGCTGTTTGACGGCCTGACGTACAGTGGCTGCAATGGTTTTACCATCGATAATCTGAGCTGGCATAATGACGTTCCCAAAAGTGAGAGAATTCAAGGTGATATATGGGTTCCATTGTAACTTTTTTCTGCCCTGAATGTCACCGGTTGTTGGTTTAGTCGTCAGGTTGACGTAAAAGTAGCCATTCGGCACCGATAACAGAAAAAAAGTTTGACGGGTCAGTCTTCAACAGGTAATATTCGCCCCCGTTGTCAGCCAGCATTTGCTTTTTAAAAGCTGCGTCTGATACGGCTTTCGGAGAAATTCGGCGATTAGCGCAGTTTGGTAGCGCACTTGGTTTGGGTCCAAGGGGTCGCAGGTTCAAATCCTGCATCGCCGACCATTCTCTAGACGGTAAAATGGTTCGATATGCGCCCGTAGCTCAGCTGGATAGAGCAACGGCCTTCTAAGCCGTCGGTCGCAGGTTCGAATCCTGCCGGGTGCGCCAGAACGCGCCAAAGAAATCACTCAGTGGTGGGTGTAGCTCAGTTGGTAGAGCCCCGGATTGTGATTCCGGTTGTCGTGGGTTCAAGTCCCATCATCCACCCCATTTCTTTATAGTAAAACTTCCTGTTTGTCGGCGATTAGCGCAGTTTGGTAGCGCACTTGGTTTGGGTCCAAGGGGTCGCAGGTTCAAATCCTGCATCGCCGACCATTACACTCTTTGACCTTTTTCTTTTCAGCCAGTACTGCTACATTTAAGTCATATATAAATAAAACTTTCACTGTTAACCCGTGGCTGGAGTTATTGTTATGGACTTTAAGAAAAGTTTAAAGAATCCCGCTGAAGCGTTTGATTCCCCGCAAGCTGTGTTTGATCATCCTGACCTTTCAAACCAGCAAAAAATAGAGCTGTTGCAGCAATGGCGTTATGATGAGCTTGAAACGGAAGTTGCCGACCAAGAAAATATGGGGGGCGATAAGCCGGATAAACTGGGCGAAATCAATAATCTACTTCTTGAGCTGGAAGACAAATCTTAAGTATTTTTCTCACCGAATAAAGTGAAGTTTAAAAATTGCCGCTCGGGACTCGACTCCGGGCGGTCTCCTCGCTATAATGCTGCGTCATTTTTAAAGGTCAACGCCGTTGCCGTATCTCATTTTTTTATAATGATAAATTGATGCGAGTGACATTCATTGATTGAAACCGAGGTAATGAAGCAATGCAGGTTTCTGTAGAGACAACTCAAGGTTTAGAGCGTCGTGTGACTATTACAGTCCCGGCAGATGCAATTGATAGCGAAGTAACACGCTTATTAAAAGAAGAATATCGCCATCGTCGCGTGAATGGTTTCCGTAAAGGAAAAATTCCGCCAAATGTACTGCAAAAGCTGTTTGGTCGCGAAGCACGTTCACGTGCAGCTTCAAGTGTTATGCAAAGCAAATACTTTGAAGCGGTTATGCAGGAAAAGTTGAACCCTGCTGGTGCACCTGCAATTGAGCCTAAAGTCAATGAACCAGGTAAAGACCTTGAGTTCACTGCAACGTTCGAAGTGTATCCGGAAGTAGAAGTTCAAAATCTGGAAAAAGTGAAAGTTGAGAAGCCAGCTGTTGAAGTTACCGAAAAAGACGTAGACAACATGTTGGAAACGTTGCAAAAGCAGCACGCTGACTGGAAAGAAGTTAAGCGTAAGTCCAAAAAAGGTGACCGTGTCACTATGGATTTTGTTGGCTCTATCGACGGTGAAGAATTTGAAGGCGGTAAAGCCGACGATTTCGCTCTGGAATTAGGCGAAGGCCGCATGATTCCGGGCTTTGAAGATCAAATTAAAGGTATTAAAGCGGGTGAAGAAAAGACGATTGAAGTCACTTTCCCGGAAGACTACCACGCTGAAAACCTGAAAGGTAAAGAAGCGCAGTTCGTTGTAACAGCTAAAAAAGTTGAAGCACGTGACTTGCCTGAACTCAATGACGAGTTCGTTGCGCTATTTGGTGTAAAAGAAGGCGGCGTTGAAGCGTTGAAGGAAGAAGTTCGTAAGAATATGGAACGCGAACTGAAAAACGCAGTAAAAGCAAAAGTTAAAGAACAGGTGTTAAAAGGCATTGTTGAAAACAACGATGTTGAATTGCCTAAGTCAATGATCGACCAGGAAATTGATCAACTGCGTAAGCAAGCTGCTCAACGTTTTGGTGGTAACGCTGATCAAATGCCTGAATTGCCGGCTGAGTTGTTTGAAGAGCAGGCAAAAGAACGCGTTAAAGTTGGCTTGTTATTGGGCGAAGTTATTCGCAGCAATGAGCTTAAAGCTGACGACGAGAAAGTTGATGAGATCATTGCGACAGCTGCTTCTGCATATGAAGACCCGCAGGAAGTTGTCGAGTACTACAAGTCAAACAACGATATGATGCAGCAAGTTCGCAACTTAGCGTTGGAAGAGCAAGCTATCGAATTTGTGTTGGAAAAAGCTTCTGTGAAAGATAAGAAAGCAAGCTTTGACGACATTATGAATCCGAAGCAGCAGTAATCTCTTGTAACGGAGTCCTTGACGGGTCCCGCTACAGCTTGGTTTAATGGCTCGTATGATTTCATACGAGCCATTTTTATTTCAGGAGCTTTATAACACATGTCGAGCGATATTCAGGATCCAATGGCACAGCTAGTCCCTATGGTTGTCGAACAGACGTCAAAAGGGGAGCGCTCTTACGACATTTATTCACGCCTGTTAAAAGAGCGTGTGATTTTCTGCTGTGGTCAGGTTGAAGACCATATGGCCAACCTTATTGTGGCTCAGCTATTATTCTTAGAATCAGATAATCCTGATAAAGACATTTACTTGTATATTAACTCGCCAGGAGGTGTAGTTACGGCAGGTATGGCTATTTACGATACAATGCGCTTTATTAAGCCAGACGTTAGCACAGTTTGTATGGGACAAGCGGCCAGCATGGGGGCTTTCCTTTTAGCCGGTGGTGCTCAGGGTAAGCGGTATTGCTTGCCTAATTCCCGGGTTATGATTCACCAGCCACTTGGCGGTTTCCAGGGGCAGGCTTCAGATTTTGAAATTCATGCGAAGCAAATTTTGGATCTGAAAGAGCGCTTAAACCGTATGTTAGCTGAGAATACAGGTCAGGATTACGAGAAAGTGGCTAGAGACACCGATCGCGATCACTTCTTATCAGCAGAAGAGTCAATCGATTACGGTCTGGTTGACGGCATTTTACGCCAGCGTGGCGAAGAGTCCTGAGCGGGCGCTTAAGTAGTAGGAGAAAAGCATGACGGATCAGTCCAAAGGTGACGGCGATAAGCCGCTGTATTGCACTTTTTGTGGCAAAAGTCAGCACGAAGTTAAGAAGCTCATTGCCGGACCGTCTGTGTTCATTTGCGATGAATGCGTCGAGTTATGTAATGACATTCTAAAAGAAGAAATTCATCAACTGTCGCCGGTGCCGGACCAGGATGAATTACCTGTGCCAAAAGCTATCCGAAAACATCTGGACGACTACGTTATCGGCCAGGATCGCGCTAAAAAAGTTTTATCAGTTGCTGTCTATAACCACTACAAGCGGTTACGTGCATCAGGAAAAGGTAAAGAAGAAGTTGAGCTGGGCAAGAGTAATATCTTGCTGATAGGCCCTACAGGCTCAGGTAAGACTTTCCTTGCTGAGACTATGGCGCGTTATCTGGATGTTCCGTTTACTATGGCGGATGCGACTACCTTGACCGAAGCAGGTTACGTTGGTGAAGATGTCGAGAACATCATTCAGAAGCTTTTACAGAAGTGCGACTACGATGTGGAAAAAGCCCAACGCGGTATTGTCTATATTGATGAAATTGACAAAATTTCACGTAAGTCAGACAACCCATCTATTACTCGCGATGTTAGTGGCGAAGGCGTTCAGCAAGCTTTATTGAAGCTTATTGAAGGTACCGTTGCTTCTGTACCTCCTCAGGGCGGACGAAAGCATCCTCAGCAAGAGTTCTTGCAGGTTGATACGTCGAAGATTCTGTTTATCTGTGGTGGTGCATTTGCTGGCTTAAACAAAGTGATTGAGCAGCGTTTGTCTACCGGAACAGGAATTGGTTTCGGCGCCGAAGTAAAAAGTAAAACGCGAAGTGAAGAAGGCGAAATTATAGCGAAAGTAGAGCCGGAAGATTTGGTTCGCTACGGTTTGATTCCGGAGTTTATTGGACGGCTACCTGTTGTTGCCACACTAGACGAGCTGGATGAAGAAGCATTGGTTGAAATTTTGCGTGAACCGAAAAATGCTTTAACCAAGCAATACTCTGCTTTGTTTGAAATGGAAGATGTTGAACTGGAGTTTCGTGAAGACGCGTTACGGGCTATTGCTAAAAAAGCCATGGCGCGTAAAACAGGAGCTCGCGGTCTGCGTTCAATCGTCGAAGGTGTTTTGCTAGGCACTATGTACGAGTTACCTTCCATTGAGGGCGTGGTGAAAGTTGTGGTTGATGAATCGGTGATAGCCGGGGAATCAGACCCTATTTTAATTTACGCGAATCAACAGAAAAACAAGCAGGCTTCGGGTGAATAATACGAAACTGTATTAAAAGTGTTCGAAAAAGGGCCAATCTGGCCCTTTTTTTCTGTCAAGGATTGAACTTTCAGGTAAAGACCGCATATAACAAAGTAAACCTAGGTCGGGAGAGAATTTAATGAGCGAAGAACGCACCGAACAATTAACGATGCCTGTTCTGCCGTTGCGAGATGTAGTGGTTTACCCGCATATGGTGATTCCGCTATTTGTCGGTCGGGAAAAATCGATTCGATGCTTACAAGCGGCGATGGATGCGGATAAACAAGTCTTTTTAGCAGCACAGAAAGATGCGTCGGTGGATGAACCTACCAATGATGACATTTATCCGGTGGGTACTGTCGCTACGGTTTTACAGTTATTGAAGCTGCCTGATGGCACTGTGAAAGTGTTAGTTGAAGGTAAGCAGCGTGCGCAGCTTGATGAACTTCAGGATGATGAAGAGTACTTTAAGGCCAGTATCCATTATTTGGCGGCAGAAGAGTTACCGGAAAAAGAGGAAGAAGTACTTATTCGGTCGGCTCTGAACCAGTTTGAAGGCTATGTGAAGCTGAACAAAAAGATACCGCCAGAAGTACTTACTTCGTTGTCTGGTATTGAAGACGGTGACCGTCTGGCCGACACAATGGCGGCACACATGCCTTTAAAACTTGCAGAAAAGCAGGCCATTCTTGAAATTACCGATGTGCGTGAGCGCATAGAGCACCTGATGGCATTGATGGAAGGCGAAATTGATATCCTTCAGGTTGAGAAACGTATTCGCAGTCGCGTCAAAAAACAAATGGAAAAAAGCCAGCGTGAGTATTACTTGAATGAGCAAATGAAAGCCATTCAAAAAGAGCTGGGTGAAACCGAAGACGGCGTCGATGAGTTTGAGCAGTTGCAGAAAAAAATCGACGACGCCCGCATGCCCGCCGAGGCTAAGAAGAAAACAGAAGCTGAGCTTCAAAAGCTGAAAATGATGTCGCCCATGTCGGCGGAGGCTACTGTTGTTCGGGGTTATATCGACTGGATGGTGTCGGTTCCGTGGAAAAAGCGTTCGCGTATCAAGAAAGATTTAGCTCATGCTGAAAAAGTGCTAGATGCTGATCATTATGGGTTAGAGAAAGTCAAAGAACGCATTATTGAATACTTAGCGGTGCAACAACGAACCACAAAAGTGAAAGGTGCAATTCTTTGCCTGGTAGGCCCTCCTGGTGTGGGTAAAACATCGCTTGGCCAGTCCATAGCGAAAGCTACGGGAAGAGAGTACGTGCGCATGGCATTGGGTGGCGTTCGTGACGAAGCAGAGATACGCGGACACCGTCGAACCTATATTGGCTCTATGCCAGGCAAGCTGATTCAAAAAATGTCGAAAGTTGGTGTACGTAATCCACTGTTTCTTTTAGATGAAATTGACAAAATGTCGGCGGATATGCGTGGAGACCCGGCATCAGCGTTATTAGAGGTGTTAGATCCGGAACAGAACGTTAACTTTAACGATCATTATCTTGAAGTGGATTACGACCTGTCAGATGTCATGTTTGTTGCAACCTCTAACAGTATGAATATTCCGGCGCCTCTGCTTGATCGAATGGAAGTGATTCGTCTGTCCGGTTATACCGAAGATGAAAAGCTGAACATCGCTAAACGTCACTTATTGACTAAGCAGATTGGCCGTAACGGTTTAAAAGAAAAAGAAATTACGGTTCAGGACAGTGCCATTATCGGTATTATTCGTTATTACACCCGCGAAGCAGGTGTGCGTAACCTTGAACGTGAGTTGTCACGACTGTGTCGCAAAGCGGTGAAAGAAATTTTGCTGGACAGTTCAATTAAGCATGTTGAAATTACCGGCGATAATTTAAGTGACTACCTGGGCGTGCAGCGCTTTGATTATGGTAAAGCGGAAGAAGCCAACCAAGTCGGTCAGGTTACTGGCTTAGCATGGACTGAAGTGGGCGGTGACTTGCTAACTATTGAAGCCACGAATGTAGCCGGTAAAGGAAAGACAACCACGACTGGTTCGTTAGGCGATGTTATGCAGGAGTCTATTCAAACCGCACTGACAGTAGTTCGCAGTCGGGCTGATAAGCTGGGTATTGCGGATGACTTTCATGAGAAGCGCGATATTCACGTTCATGTTCCTGAAGGCGCCACGCCAAAAGATGGACCAAGTGCTGGTATCGCAATGGTTACGGCTATGGTTTCATCGTTAACCGGTAAACCGGTACGCTCTGATGTCGCAATGACCGGGGAAATTACGTTGCGGGGTGAAGTATTGGCTATCGGTGGCTTAAAAGAAAAGCTATTGGCAGCTCATCGCGGTGGAATTAAGCATGTATTAATTCCCAAAGAGAATGAACGCGATTTAAAAGAAATAGCCGATAACGTTAAAGAAGACCTGGTAATTCAACCGGTGAAATGGATTGATGAAGTATTAGATGTCGCTTTGGTTAAAGATTAATCAGTGACTTAATACTAAAGTCATATTCCAACGCTAGAATGCGGTCTGCGGATGAGAAATCATGCCTCAGACCGCATTTTTTCGTTAAAAAGTGAGTAAAAAGGGTTTTCAATCGAAACGACTGTGGTAGCCTAGAGTTTAAAGCTGATTCAAATGTATGACATAAGAACAGCTGGATAGGAAAGCCATTTGGACATAATGGTGCTTGAACAATTAAATCAAGCTTGATATAACCGTTTTGGCCCATTTAAATCCGAATGGAACCACGGAAACTTGATAATAACAATCTAAGGGGATGATACTGTGAACAAGTCTCAGCTTATTGACAAAATCGCGGCAGGTGCAGATATTTCTAAGGCTGCTGCTGGTCGTGCTCTGGACTCAATGATCGATGCAGTAACTGATGCTCTAAAAAAAGATGACCAAGTCGCATTAGTTGGCTTCGGTACGTTTAGCGTACGTGAGCGTTCTGCTCGTACTGGTCGTAACCCTCAAACGGGTGAGACTATCCAGATCGCTGCTGCTAAAGTACCTTCTTTTAAAGCAGGTAAAGCACTGAAAGACGCAGTAAATTAATTAAAGCGCATTAGCGCTTTTTTTAAAGAATAATAATAGTAGCCCGAGGTTTATAAAACCTCGGGTTATTTTTTTGTATGAATGGTGAGTTTTAAGACGAATCACCTTATAATGTGACGTCGTTTATTCAGGTTAAATAAGGAAAGCCTTATTATGTTAGAGCGGATTCGGGAAGGCTCGCAGAGTTTTACTGCTAAGGCCATTCTTGTGTTAATCATTCTAACTTTTGCATTGGCAGGTGTTGGCGGTTATATCACCGGCGACACAGAAGATGCTGTTGCAAAAGTTAATGGAGAAGAAATTCCTCGTAGTGACTACGATCGTGCTTATGAAAACGAACGTAGCCGCTTACAAGAGCAGTTCGGCGATATGTTTTCTGCCATTACTTCCGATCCGGAATACATGCGTAGTTTGCGTAGCAGAGTTCTGGAACAGCTTATAGAACAGGAATTACTCGTACAGTACGCAGAAGACAGCGGAATGCGTGTGGGATCAGAGCAGGTTAAAGCAGCAATTCGCGATATTCCTCAGTTTCGCACCGCCGGACAGTTTGATAACGACGTCTATTTAATGGCGTTACGAAATGCGGGCTATAGTCCGGAAGCCTTTGCTAAAGTTATGCAGCAGGACATGACCCGGAATCAACTTTTGCGGGGTTTGTCTCAGTCTGAATTCGTTTTGGAACCTGAGGCTTTAGCATTTTTGCGCTTACAGAACCAAACGCGTTCAGGTGGGTTTCTGGTAGCAAATAACGAGTCTTTTGAGGGCCAGGTGGAAGTTGCTGAGTCGGATATCGAGACCTTTTATCAGCAAAACCAGGACATGTTCCGTACGGAAGAGAAGTTGAGCGTTGCTTATGTTGAGCTTTCTTTAGCGGCTATTGAGTCTGATATTGAAATAGCCGATGAAGAAGTACGTGAGTATTACGAACAACGTCAGCAGCAATACGCAACCGAAGAAGAGCGTCGCGTGTCGCATATTCTTATTGAATTCGACACAGAGAACGCTAAAGAGAAAGCTGAAGAGGCGTTGGCCGAACTGGAGCAGGGCGCCGACTTCGCTGAGGTAGCGCAAACCTACTCTGATGATACTTTCTCTGCGGAACAGGGCGGTGACCTTGATTGGGTCGAAGCTGGCATGATGGACGAAGATTTTGATGCCGCTGTTTTTGCGCTGGAAAACATTGGTGATTTATCTGAGATTGTTGAAACCAGCTTCGGTTATCACATTATTAAGCTGACTGATTTACGTGAAGGTACGGTAACACCATTCAGTGAAGTCGAAGACGAAGTTCGCCAACAGCTGTTAGCAGAAAAAGCGGAAGACCGTTATTTTGAAAAGCAGCAGAAATTGGCTGAAATTAGCTTTGAACAGCCAGATACTCTGGAGCCTGCTGCTGACGAAATTGGTGCTACAGTTCGTCGTACTGACTTATTCACTCGTGAAAGAGCACCAACACCTTTGAGTGATGATGTCATTCTCAATAACCTGTTTTCAGAACAGTTAATTGAAGAGAAGTTAAACAGCGACGTAATTGAAACCTCTGATGATCGTTCTTTGGTTGTGCGAGTGACTGAACATCAACCGGTGCGTGTAAAAGATCTGGAAGAGGTCCGCGAGCAAATTGTTGCGGAACTTCGTGTAGAGAAAGCTCAGGAATTAGCATTGCAACAGGCGGAAGAGTGGATGCAGGCCTGGCAGTCGGGTGAAGAAACCAGTGGCGAGATTGTCTGGGTAGATAGTATTACCCGGAACAATAACGAGCATCCAAGAGCTATTGTGCAAGAGCTGTTCTCGATGTCTCCGTCTGCTACTGCCGATGAAAACACCTTTACCACGGTCGCGCTTCCTAATGGCGATGCTGCAGTGGTTGCATTGACAGAACTTAACCCGGGTAATGCAAACGAAGAGCAGCTTGATGAGCTGCAAAGTCAATTGCAGAACCGCCAGGCACAAGTGATGTTACAAGCTTTCATTAATAATTTGAAAAGTGATGCAGATATTCAGCGTTTATCGACTCGATAAAGTGTAACGCTCATCGAAAATAAAAAAGCTCAGACTTGAGAAAGTCTGAGCTTTTTTTGTTTTTCGTTAGTATTATTTGCGTCCGTAAAGCTCCGGTAAGACATTATCTTCTGTCGTATCAGATAACCTCTCTAAAGAGGACTTAACGTCTTTATACAGCTTCTTGCCTTCCCGCCAGCTGCGGCTTCCTGGCTGATACAAACTCTTTTGGAGAGCAGCACAGGAGCTTTGTATTGAAAGGTACTGAGATAATTCCGTTAAACTATTAAAGGTTCGGTTAAAATACCGGTTTGCCCATTCAAGCAATGCAATTTGGGCTGCATGGGCATCGTTTTTACTGCAGGCCTGTTGAAAATCTCTCCATAGCTTATCTTTGTTGAGCTGGTGGGCCGTTTTAGACGTCTCTTCTACCGCATCTTCTGATAATGATTGGCGACGCATCAGCAGGAAAAGATTGGTAGCTAACGATGCCAATATAATAAGTCCTAAAAGGGCAACGAACCAACTTTGCTGCCACCAAACCAGGGCGACTGAAGGCTTCGCAGGTTCAACCGGTTTTTCTTCCGCACTTTGCTTTTGCGGCGCTGCTGCGCCACTGGGTTGATTTCCCTCAGGGATTGCTTGCATACCTTCAGCCATAGCGACTGAAAACTTCAGGTCGTCAGTTTCAGCCGAGGCTGCTAGCCCCGTTTTGGTATTGAACCATGGAACTTCAAGCGCCGGGATGCTCAGCGGACCCGGTTGATTCGGTACAATTGCGAAGCTGACGGTCTTTTGTGAAATAACAACACCGTTGCGCGTAAACTGGTCGGTTTCGTCGCCATCAGGGTACACTCTTACCGTATCTGGAAACTCAGGTTTTATTTCCGGCAGTTGCTCTGGCTTTACGCCAATGGCGGTTAACATGTATGAAATAGTCAGAGGTTCACCAACGGTGTAGGTTTCCTGCTCTGGTGAAACCGACTGAGAGATACTGACTAATTCACTCGGTAACCAATGCCCCTGCCAGTTAGCCGGAACAGGTTTGACGTTAACATCTATTGTTTCTGCTATTGTGCTAACGGGCTGAGTGTTGGAAAACGAAGAGAATATTGAGCGTTGTCCCTGGGTAAAGACTTCTCCATCAAAGCGTGCCCCAGTGATACTTAAGGGACCTGATTTGCTGGGCGTTATTTGATAAACCCGCTGATAAACCTTGTAGCGGCGGCCATTAACCATCTGTGTACTTTCTTCATCTCTGCCTATTTGCTGCACATCTGCATTTTCAGCTTCCGGAGGCACTAAGTTACCTTTGTTTAAGTCCGCAGCTAGAAACAGTCGGGCGACATAGGTAATAGGTTGTTGCAGATAAACGTGCTCGCTATCCACCTGAGCTTCTAAAAAAGCCGTTTCTTGTTCTGTTTCCTGACTGCTTCCGGCTTCCAGTACCTCTATGGTTATCGGCTGAGACGATACACCGCCAATGGTAATTTCCGGAATTTTGTATTCGCCCGCAGCTTGCGGAATTAATACGGTAGTAAACCGTGTTTGCTTGCTGAGTCTGCCGTTTATCATTGATGTTTGACGGCTTACAGAGGTTCTTCCGACGACAAAGTCTTTTAGTAACTTAGATGGGGAGAAGCTGTCATTTCCAACGTCACCGTCGACGGTGACTGTCAGTACAAACGACTGGTTAGCGGTGACGGGATTCCGGTCGACCGTTGCAGTGACTTCGGAAACATCGGCGCGAGCAAGCTGACTCACAAGCAATAGACTGATCAAGAAAAAAGTGTGTAGCCATACTCTTACCATTTTTTATCTTCTCCCTGCGGTTCTGAAGCTCTACGCTGACGACGACGCTGACTTTCCAACAGCATTTTGTTACGCAATAGAATACTCGGGTCATCCGGAACTCGGTTCATCCATTGCTCCAGCTGCTGTGCCTTTTCAGGATCAATTTCACCTTCTCTCACCTTTTCCTGAAGTTGTTCTGTGGACTCTTCATCATTTTCTGCCCCCTCATTTTCAGAGCTATCCTGTTGTTCTTTTTCTTCGGTCGGTTCTTCTTTTTGGTCTTTTTTCTGTTCAGGTTGGCCATCTTCCTGACCATCTTTACCAGGATCTGGCGGACCATCGTTATTATTGGATTCGTTGTTTTGCTGGTCTTGCTCGTTACCATTTTGTTCCGAGTCATTTTTCGACTCGTCGTCTTGAGAGTCGGACTTTTCTGATGATTCTCCCGAACCATCAGATGAATCAGAGTCTTGTTCTTTTAGCTGCTCGACGAGCTGCTTGTTTTCCACTGCCTCTGACCAGTCAGGTCTTTTCTCCAGAGCCTTTTCGTATGCTGCGATGGCCGCATCATATTGCTGTTGCTGAGCTAAAGCATTACCCAAGTTGTACTGGGCTTCGGGAGAAGAATGTTGAGCAAACACATCAGCAGCGGCCTCATAGTCACCATTGCGGTATAAGGCTGACCCTTGCCGTAAAGGATCTTTGCTTAGGTTGGCGGCTTGTTCATATTGCTCTTGTTGATAAAACCTTTGAGCACGTTGTTCTTGATTAAGGAAGTACTTCTCAAGGGTTGGCTCCTGCGCTGCATGAAGCTCAGGGCTAAAACTCACTAGTGGTAAAAGCATAGTGAGCATAATGGGGCTGAACAGACCGCTACGACGCCAGTTTAATAACATAATAGGAAGAATAAAGAACGCGACATAAGGCCCCATATCTCGCCATGCATCGCCTTGTTGCTGATCGTCGCTGTCTTTTCCTTCACGTGTAAGCGGAGGCTGATTGATCAGTTTCTCAATATCACGATTGTCAGCGGTAACTGACGAGAATGCACCACCAGTAATCGAGGCTAAATCCTCCAGTCGTGATGGATAAGTCTTAGCTATGATAACTTGATTATTCTCTTTTAAGAGTCTTCCGGAGCTGTCTCGTATTGCAGCGCCTTCTTCTGTGCCAACGGCCAATACTGAAACGCGGTGCTCTATTGAACGTAGGTAACTGCTTAACGGATTGAGATCACGGCTGGTGATACCGTCTGTCAGCCAATAAATATCGCCTTGTGGGTAACCGGCGTTTCTTAATAGCTCATCAGCCAACTGCAGTGCAAGCAAAGGCTCACTGCCTGCTGCCGGCATGATTTCCGGCGACAACGACGGAATCAAATTCATTAAATTCCGATTGTCGGCCGTAAGAGGACTGATGATAAAAGCATCATCGGCGTAAGCAATAAGTCCGGTATCTCCGTCAAGACCTGCTCGTACTAAGTCAATGGCTTTATACTTCATTCGGGTCAGGCGGTCAGGGGATATGTCATCGGCAAGTAGTGAAGGAGACATATCCATAATAACGACCTGGCCTGACTCAAGCTGATAGACTGGCTGTGGTAGCCTTTCCCAGGTTGGGCCAGAGAGTGCGAGTGTGGCTAAAATACCAATAATCAGAAACCGGTGAACCGGCCATAGCGATGGCTTCGCTCCAGACTTTACCAATACCTTTGATAAATGTCCGGGTAACCATTGATGCCAGCCAGCTTGATGTACCTGACTATAAATAAAGCGCCAATATAATAGCCCTACAGGGATTAATGCCAGTAACCACCAGGGGCGTAATAAATGAAACTCGCTCATGAACTTTTCCCCCAGGGGCGGTAATGCATCAAAGCAATGAGCATAAATAAAAGAAAGCTTGCACCCAATGGCCAATAAAAAAGGCTGACTCTGGGTCTAAGTTGTTGTGGGTCGCCAGCAATAGGCTCCAGTTGGTCAAGTCGTTTATAGATATCCTCAAGCTCGTCAGTGCTGCGGGCCCGGAAGTATTTACCACCGGTTTGCTTAGCAATACTTTGCATCAGCGGAACGTCCAGATCTCGGCTGGGATTGACCCGTCGTTGTCCGAAAAAGCTGTCCACTACCACCTCTTCTGCTCCAACGGCAATTGGATAAATCGTAACATCGTAAGCTTGAGCAAGTTCAAGCGCCTGCTCCGGAGTCAGGTTACCTGCCGTATTCTGACCATCCGTTAGTAAAACTAATACTCTATTTGACTCGTCGTCGTCCCGAAAACGCTTAACAGACAGAGCAATAGCGTCACCGATTGCTGTGCGCTCTCCGACTAAACCCAGTACAGATTCATTCAACATTTGCTTTACGGTATTACGGTCGTAAGTCATTGGAGTCTGTAAATAGGCTGTATCGGCAAAAAGAATCAAGCCTAGTCGGTCGCCTTCACGACGCGCAATAAAGTCACTGAGTACGTGCTTAACCATGGTTAAGCGGTCGACGGAACGTCCGTCAAGCTGCATATCGGCAATTTCCATACTGCCGGATAAATCGACAGCCAGCATTATTTCGCGGCCTTCTGCACGAACCGCGAGCGGTTCGCCTAACCATTGTGGTTTAGCAACAGCTGCTATTAGCATCAGCCAACATAAACTCATAAGGGAAAGCCATAACCAGCGTCTTCCAGAACCCGGGCTGCTTTCTGCAAGACCATAAGTGCTGGGGAGTCTTATGGCTGAACGGTTCTTACGAACAGGCGGTAACCACTTCCAAACAATAAAAGGGAAAGGTAATAAAAGAAACATCCATGGCCAGTCAAATTCAAACATCACTGACTCCCGGTTGTTTGCTTAAGTCTTTACTCAGCCAAAGGCGAGCAAGCTGGTAGTAATTTCGATTGAAATCATTGTCTTCAGTACCGTAAAAGTTTTTATCGGCTTGTTGAAGCAAAGGTTCAAAAGATGCCCTTTCATTATTGGATAAGGGCGCCAGTAGAAAAACGAGCCAAGTGCGGCTGTGTTTCGTGGCGACAAGTTCGCGAGGATAATACGCCAGTGCCGCTCGTTTAAGCAGCACCGTTATTTGTTCGATATTTGCATCTTTTTGCTGTAATAACTGTTTCATTGCTGCTTTACGTACTTTGGACTTTTTCCAGCGGCGAAACAGAACGGTCGCTAGCACCAACACACCTGCCAGTAGGGTTGCTACTACAGCGATAGTTAGCCAGGAAGGGGGCCACCAGCCAGCCTGACCTGGTTCAATGATGTCATTAAGCTGCTCTAAAGACGGTTGCTGCATCAGGTCACCTCCGTCCATTGTTGCTCTAGTGGCAGGGCACTTGATATTGAGGTTAATGACAGTTTGCGCTTACGGAAGGCTTCCTGAATATTTTGCCAGCGCTTGAGTGCTGCCTGGTGATAAGTTGCTCTTTGCTGGGTGTTAGCCAGGTTCACATTAATTTGCTGCTGGCCATCTGTGATAGCCAATGGATGAGATGAATAACCTTCAGGTAACTCATGCTCCATGGGGTCATAAACTGAAAAACAGCGAACCGAATTGTGTTGAGAGAGAACGCGTAAGCCATCCAGAAAGTTTTCGCTGGCACCATAAAAGTCGCTAATGACATAAATGGTACTGCCGGGCTTAACTAACTGTCGTAAACGCTTTAAATTTTCTTCAAGCGCATTAGGTTTCTGTTTCTCTTTGTTTTTCCAACGTGTAAAGCTGTCGCCGTGAACTTCAAGCAGTGCATGACATAAGCGTAAAACGCCTTTTTGGCGGGCAACGGGCTTGAGCTCCTGATGCAACCAGCCATTACCCACTAAGCCGCCAATGCGGTCGCCTTTATGCTGGGCCTGCCAGGCAAGAGCGGCAGCCAGGTGACAAGCTTGCACTGATTTAAAAATAAACTGACTACCGAAAAATTGAGTCAAAGGTAGGTCGACCCAAATAAATACAGGGCGCTCTTTCTCTTCCCGGTAAAGCTTAGTGTGTGCTTTACCGGTTCGGGCGGTAACCCGCCAGTCAATAGAGCGGATGTCATCACCGGGCTGGTAATGCCGTACTTCATCAAACTCCATACCTCTGCCGCGACTTTTACTGAGCAGTGGCCCAGTCTGGCTTGAGCGCGGAAGGCTTTTATGATGACGGGCGAACGCATTTATTTTACTGCGATAATACAGCAGCTCATGAATGCCGGGGCTGATTCCGTCACAATGCAATTGTTTTAGCCATTGTTCTACTTCGGCTTTTAACATTATGGTGCCGGTACAAGTTTTAAAATCGTGTCCAGAACCTGATCGTGCGACACACCGTCCGCTTCAGCTTGATAGCTTAGAATGATTCGGTGGCGCAAGGCGTTATGAAAAACGCTAATAACATCGTCAGGCGTTACGAAGTCGCGACCATCGAGCCAGGCTTTGGCTCTGGCACAACGCTCAAGAGCAATGGTGGCACGAGGGCTGGCACCATAGCCTATCCATTGAGCCAGGTTTTGGTCGTATCGCTGCGGCTGTCGTGTTGCAATAATAAGCTGGACCAGATAGTTCTCGACGGCCTCATCTAAATACAGTTGCAAAACTTCCTGGCGTGCATTGAATAAGTCTTGTTGAGTTAAAGGCACTGGCTTGTCGACATCTCCGGATAACGCTTCCCCGCGAGTTAACCTCAGTATTTGTTGTTCTGTTTCAGCATCGGGATAGTCCAGTTTTAAATGCAGCAAAAATCTGTCCAGTTGTGCTTCTGGAAGAGGGTATGTGCCTTCTTGCTCCAACGGGTTTTGCGTGGCTAAAACCATGAAGAGGTCAGACAGTGGATAACTGCGCTGGCCGACAGTAATCTGCCGTTCAGCCATCGCCTCTAATAAAGCCGATTGAACTTTGGCGGGGGCGCGGTTAATTTCATCAGCCAGAATCAGGTTATGGAACAAAGGGCCTTGTTGGAACTCAAACTGCCCAGTTTCGGGACGAAAGATATCGGTGCCGGTTAAGTCAGCCGGTAATAGGTCAGGGGTGAACTGTACACGGTGAAAGTCGCCCTCTATGCCTTTTGCCAAAGCCTGAACCGCTCTTGTTTTGGCAAGGCCGGGTGGCCCTTCAACCAGTAAGTGGCCGTCGGCCAGAACGGCAATTAACAGATTTTGAGTAAAATCTGGCTGTCCAAGAACTTGTCGGTTGAGATAGTTTTGTAGCTGTTGAAACGCTGTCGCGGTCATGTTTACTCCAGGCTGTCGTTATCGGCGAAAACTGACTATGCTGTCAGTACCGCATAGCAATGACAGTAACAATGCTGCCTTTGTTCCGAATTTTCAATCTATACAGCATACTTTACCGAAAACGGTGGTTTTAATCTGCTCTATTACGGGCTAGAATTTGTAACATAATTTGTGGTCAGACCAGTATTGGTTTACGAAGTGAGGAATTATTATGACAGCAGCGCAACGCTTGCTAACCGTTAATGGTGAACGAATTGCCTTTGTAGCAGGCTTAAGAACGCCATTTGCTAAGCAGGCAACAGATTTTCATGGGGTTCCGGCCGTCGATCTTGGAAAGATGGTGGTTCAGGAACTTGTCAATAAAACCGGCATTGAAGCTGAATGGGTTGAGCAACTGGTATTTGGACAAGTGGTCCAGATGCCTGAAGCTCCTAACATTGCGCGTGAAATTGTGCTCGGTACAAGTTTACCGGTGAAGACAGACGCTTATAGTATCTCCCGAGCTTGCGCTACGAGTTTTCAATCTGCGGTAAATATTGCTGAAGCAATGGTCGTTGGACATATCCGTGGTGGTATAGCTGGTGGTGCGGACTCGTCGTCTGTATTACCTATTGGCGTGAGCAAACGTCTGGCCAGAGCTTTGGTTGATTTGAACAAAGCGAAAACTCTGGGGCAGCGGTTGTCTATCCTGAAGCGTCTGGGCTTTAAAGATTTGTTACCCGTACCACCTGCTATTGCTGAATACAGTACCGGCCTTAGTATGGGGGATACTGCGGAGCAAATGGCAAAAACGCATAATATTAGCCGCGCAGACCAAGATGAGCTAACGGTAAGGTCTCACCAAAAAGCTCATGCTGCCTGGGAGGCTGGCTGGTTAAGTGACGAAGTGATGACTGCTTACCCTGAGCCTTATAAAAAGCATTTAAGTCGCGATAATAATATTCGTGGCGAAAGTCAGGTCGATAAACTGGCTAAATTGAAACCGGTGTTTGATCGCAAGCATGGGTCAGTAACTGCCGCAAACAGCACACCTTTAACGGATGGTGCTTCAGCAGTCCTGATGATGACTGAAAGCCGGGCTAAAGAGCTTGGTTTACCAGTGTTGGGCTATTTACGCAGCTACGCTTTTGCCGCTTTGCAGGTTGAAGAAGATATGCTGATGGGACCGTCCTATTCAACACCGGTTGCGCTTGACCGTGCAGGCATGACGCTTAACGACTTGGATCTTATCGATATGCATGAAGCGTTCGCAGCGCAAACCTTGGCGAACATGAAAATGTTTGCGAGCGACAAGTTTGCGAAAGATAAGCTGGGTCGTGATAAAGCCATTGGTGAAATCGATATGGATAAATTTAACGTGCTGGGCGGCTCCATTGCTTATGGTCATCCATTTGCCGCCACCGGTACCAGAATGATCACGCAAACTTTGAATGAATTGCGCCGTCGCGGTGGAGGTGTTGGTTTAACGACAGCATGTGCCGCTGGTGGTTTAGGTGCAGCAATGATTGTGGAGACAGAATAATGAGTCAGGATAAAGCATTCACTATGGAAGTGAGGGACGACGGAGTTGCAGTAGTTACAATAGACGTCCCTGGTGAGTCAATGAATACCTTAAAAGACTCATTTGCAGAAGAAGTTGGTAGTTTGATGAATCGCTTAGAGAGCGATGATTCAGTGAAAGGCGTTGTGTTTATTAGTGGCAAGCCCGGCTCTTTTATTGCTGGCGCTGATATTAACATGATAGATGGCTGCGAAAATGCGGTAGATGCAGAGAGTCTGGCAAGAAAAGGGCAGGCTATGTTCGATCGTATTGAGCAGTTGAATGTACCTGTGGTTGCAGCAATCAACGGAGCTTGCTTAGGCGGCGGGCTCGAGTTAGCCATGGCATGTCATGTGCGAATTTGTACTGATAACAGCAAAACGGCGTTAGGTCTGCCTGAAGTCAAATTAGGCTTGCTGCCGGGCAGCGGTGGTACCCAGCGACTACCGGAATTGGTTGGTGTTCAGCAAGGACTGACCATGATACTGACTGGTAAGGAGCTGCGTGCTAAGCAGGCTAAAAAAGCTGGTCTGGTGGCGGAAGTTGTCCCACAAAGTATTCTTTTAGATGTGGCCGTAGAGCACGCGCTGAAGCGCAAGCCTAAGTCGACGAAGCCGCCGCTTAAAGGCATGAGTAAGGTATTAGAGGCCACTCGGTTTGGTCGTGACATTATCTTTAAAAAGGCTGGTGAGCAAGCTCAGAAGAAAGCTCACGGCAACTACCCGGCAATTGATAAGATCATTCAGACAGTTCGCGAAGGTGTTGAGCGCGGTCGTGAAGCCGGTTTAGACAAGGAAGCCCGTAGCTTTGGTGAGTTGGCAATGACACCGGAGTCTTATCAACTGCGTCAGATTTTCTTTGCTACAACAGAAATGAAGAAGGAAACCGGCGCAGACGGCGTTGAGCCTGATTCGGTAAAACGAGTTGGTGTCTTAGGCGGTGGTTTAATGGGTGGAGGTATTGCTTATGTCACCGCGGCTAAAGCGGGTATTCCGGCGCGCATAAAAGACATTAGCGAAGACGGAATTAGCAACGCTTTACACTACAGCTATGAGCGCCTGAATAAGAAGGTTAAGCGCCGTCATATGCGCCGTGCAGAGCTTGAAAAGACTATGTTGATGTTGAGTGGCTCAATAGACTATAGCGGGTTTGAGCGCACCGATGTGGTTATTGAAGCGGTTTTTGAAGATCTTAACCTGAAGCAAAAGATGGTTGCTGACGTGGAAGAGCACGCCGCTGAGTCGACTATTTTTGCAACCAATACCAGCTCGCTGCCTATTACCCAAATAGCCGCTACGGCGAAGCGCCCAGAGCAGGTAATTGGTCTTCACTATTTTTCTCCGGTGGATAAAATGCCATTGGCAGAAATCATTACGCACTCAGGTACATCGGATAAAACCATTGCCACCACAGTATCCTTGGCTAAAAAGCAGGGGAAAACACCTATTGTGGTAAAAGACGGTGCCGGGTTCTACGTTAACCGTATTCTGGCGCCATACATGAACGAAGCGGCGCGCCTGCTGTTAGCTGGCGAACCTATTGAGCACCTGGATAAAACCCTGGTGAAATTTGGTTTTCCGGTAGGCCCTATCACTTTACTTGATGAAGTGGGTATCGACGTTGCGGCAAAAGTGGCGCCAGTTTTGGTGAAAGAACTGGGCGATCGCTTTGAAGCCCCTGATGCTTTTGACAAGCTGATTGATGACGACCGTAAGGGCAAGAAGAATCAAAAAGGCTTTTATCAATACGGTAAGGGAGTGAAAGGCAAACCGGTGGATACGTCAGTTTATTCTTTGTTAGATATCGACCCTAAACAAAGTAAGTCAACTGATGAAATTATTGATATTTGCTTGCTACCGATGCTGAATGAGGCGGCTTACTGCCTGCAGGAAGAGATCATCCGCAGTCCGCGTGACGGTGACATTGGTGCAATTTTTGGCATCGGGTTCCCACCTTTCCTGGGCGGTCCTTTCCGTTATATGGACAGTCAGGGTCTTGAAACAATAGTGAACAAGCTGGAGAAGCTAGCCTCGGAAAGAGGTGAGCGATACACCCCGGCACCTTTACTTAAACAGATGGTAGAGAACGGCTGGAATTTTTATCAGTAACGGATAGAACCAAGCTGAGAATTATACCTGAGCAGCAATGTTGTTGTGCTGCTCAATAAATTCAATTAATGCGTCAGCCGGCATAGGCTTCGCATAATAAAAGCCTTGAATGTATTCGCATTTGAGGCTTTTTAATGTCTGCAACTGAGCTTTTGTTTCAACCCCTTCTGCAACCACTTTTAACCCCAGGTTATGTGCCATAGCGATGATAGAAGCAACCATATTACGGTCTTTGTCGTTAATAGTAATGTCATCGACAAAGGCCTTGTCCACCTTAAGGCTGTTCATTGGGAAACGCTTTAGGTAAGACAGCGACGAATAACCTGTTCCGAAGTCATCCAGTGCCAGTTTGACGCCCATATCGGATAAGTTCTCCATCATCGTAATTGCGCGTTCAGGGTCACTCATTACCATGCCTTCCGTGACTTCGAATTCAACATGACGAGGGTGTAAGTCTTCTTCTCGCAAAATTTGCTCAATTTGAAGCGCCAGACTGGACTGCATGAACTGACGAGCTGACAAATTGATTGCAATACTTTTTGGTGAGCCCGGGTAAGTCATGAACTTTTTCATATCACGGCAGGACTGACGTAAAACATCCTCGCCCAAAGGAATTATAAGCCCGGTTTCCTCAGCTAACGGAATAAACTCCGCTGGGTTAATCATAGAGCCGTCACTACTTTCAATGCGGGCCAGGGCCTCAAGGCCGGCAATGTGACCGGAACTGATTTCAATTTTAGGTTGGTAATACACTCGAATATTATTGGCTTTTAATGCCGCTCTCAGTTCGTTCTCCAGCTTAAGTCGTTTAACCGCATTTTCGTTCATTGACTGACTAAAGAACTGATAGCAGTTTCCGCCACGCTGCTTGGCGTGGTACATGGCCATATCGGCTTTCTGTAAAAGCTCCTGTGACGTCTGCCCGTCGTGGGGGTAAAGAACAATACCAATTGAACTGCCTATGACAATTTCCTGGCCCTGAATTAAATAGGGCTCTGCTACCTTAAGATTTATTTGATTACCCAAGTCGCCAATTAGATTAATATCGATACTGTCTTCAATGAGGAGACCAAATTCATCACCGCCTAAACGATAAAGCGTGTCCTGTCTGCGACCAATATCCATTAATCGTTCAGCAACCTGACATAAAAGCTCATCACCTATTTCATGGCCTAAAGAGTCGTTAATCTTTTTGAAATCATCCAGATCAAAGAGTAACAAGGTATGAGAGACTTTTTTCCGAACCAGGTTAGAGTGGCTGACCTGAAAATAGGAGCGGTTCGGTAAACCGGTCAAAGTGTCTGTATTAGAAAGACGACGCAGTTCATTTTCAGTATGTCGTCTTTCAGAAATATCAGAGAAACTGGCAACAATCAGAGATACTTCACCGTTATCATCGCGAACGGCGTCCAGAGTAAGCTCCATTAGGAACTCTCCACCATTCGCTTTCAAGTCGGTAATTTCACCACGCCAGGTTCCATCTTTTATTACGGCACGCTTTATTTGATTCACAAAACTTTCAGGGTAGCAGGGTAGAGTTAATACTTGCCCCAAGACTTGCTCACGCTGAAAGCCACTAATACGCTCGAACGCGTTATTGACCTCGCGCTTACGGAAGAAGCGGTCAAAAATACAAATGCCGTCAGAAATATTGGTAATTGATGAAGCCAGCATATTAATGCGCTCTTCGGAGCTAACCAGGTTGCTTATATCGCTTAAGGTGCCATACATAACTTTATTTTGACCGTCGCTCTGCAATTGTCCCCGGTCCATTACCCAAAGCCAGCTTCCCTGATTATCGAGTCGGTAGGTGCATTCGAATATCTCTGATTTTCCTTGTAGGTGATCATCAAGACTACTTTGTAAGCGTTGTATGTCTTCAGAGTGAATATTTGATTTACCGCCGGAAAAGCCAATTCGCTTGCCATCAATGGGGAATGCAGGGCAACTTTGCCAAATGTTCTGGCGAACGAGCTCACCAGAATTTAAATTCCACTCCCAGCATTGATAGTTGCTGGACTGTAGTCCCTGTGCTTGCCTTTTGTATTGAGTAAGCGTTTGTTCTAATACCAACTGGCGTTGGCGACGGACTAACCAATAAATGACTAAGCCCATCAGAATGGCCGTTATATAAGCTCCCCAGGCAATAGGACTCTGCCAAAGCGGAGTCATTACGTTGAGTTGTTTAAAAGCGGAAGGAGACCAGTTGCTTCCGTCATAAGACGTCTGCACTTCAAACCTATGGCTGCCCGAGGGAAGAGACGAAAGCTGTACAAAATCCTGACCTTGTTCGAGATACTGCCACGCAGTTTCGTCGCTGTTTAATTTGTACCGATAAGAAAGATACTCATTTGCTCTGGAAAATGGCAGGCTGAACTTATTTAAGTAGCTATTTTCATTTACTTTTTTGACATCAATATGTATCGGGTGTGGGAAAAGTGGACGACTTTCTAGAATAAGTTGTTTACCCGAAACCTGGCCAAATTCATTTATCTCTATTGCTTCTGTTTGCGTATGCAGCCACAGTGACTTGCCAAAATGAGTTAATCTGGCCGGTTGAGAAGACAGCTTAGCAACATTAAGTTGCCCCCAATTTTTCTCCAGGATGTCATATCGGTAAACCGCTTTAGTTTCAGTGGTCAGAACATACAAGTAGTTCGCAAAAAGCTCTATCTCTGCGACTTGAACGCTTGCGTTTGGGTAATGATGGAGTTCAGAAATTTCTTTCTCCCGTGTGTCATAAAACAATACACCTAAATTAGTCGCCAGCCACCAGTTACCATTCTTGTCTTCGGTTGACGCCGTAACCTGCTGCATCAGTTTAGGTGAACCAATGTTCTCAGTTGTCGCTGTATGTCGGGAGGTATGTGCTAACACAGAAGGAGCAAAGGGACTTTCTATTTGAAAAAGTCCTGAATGTCTGGATATAGAAAAAATGTCTCCCCGTGCAATTTGGGTGGTCTTTGTGGTGGGAATATCATGCAACTTAGTGAGCTTCTCATTAGACAGTTTGTAAAGACCCTGCTTTGAGCTGAACAATATCCCATCACTGGCTGATAAACGCATACTAATGATATCGCTTAACTCACTGAGATAATTTGGGATTGGCTCTAAACGAAAATCGTCATTCAATATGACCAGACCAACGTTGGTTACCAACCAGAGTTGCTGCTGATAGCGCAACGCAGAGTATAGCTCGTTTCCGGGAATTTGTTCCGTTATAGGATTTTGCTTATTGAGGGAAAAGACTTCTCTGGAGAAGCCATCCCAAACGAATACACCGTCTTCTTCAGTACTTAACCAATACCAATGCTTGCCGGAATAGATGTAGTTAACCTGCTCAATGGGCTCAGCGTTATAAGTTAAGTTGAGCTGTTCAAACTTATTAGCCTGCGCATTATAGCGGTAAATAAACCGTTCGGTTGCAACGAGTAAACGACCATTTTTATCTTCTGATATCGAACTGATATCTGACTGAGTCGCTGATTTATACCCGGGGAGTTTAAATACCTCTGGTGTAAAGGACTCTAATGACAGTCGAGCCAGTCCTTTCTCTGAGTTCAGCCAAAGAGACTCTGATTTATCAAAGAAAAGCTGTTTTATGCTAACCGATAGTACATTCGTTGTTGATTCATTGCTTGTTGAGTAATTATAAAATTGAGTGCCGTCAAAGCGGCTTAGACCTTCTTCAGTTGCAATCCATAAAAAACCATTGGGGCCTTCAGCACTATCATAGATATGATTATCAGGTAAGCCGTCTGAAAAAGACCATTGTTTAACGGTAAGATCGTCAGGGATTTCTTGTGCAGAAACATTAGGGCTATAGCTTTGTAATAACAAAAAGCATAGCAAAAACGCAGAGCGTAATGTTCTGATAGAAAAAGTAAAGATCACGAGAAACCTAATGAGTGGCTACTTAAGTAGCTCTTTATTGTTAATATATCGTTAAGATAACGAGAGAGCAACTTACTGTCAAAGGCTATTCTACTCGCTCTAAGCTTAGGTTTGAAGTCTCAGTAGTTGCGTTTTGTCACTTAGACGTTCTTTTATTCTCTCGAGCCACTCGACTAACTGACAGTGCTCCAAGGCTGATAATAACTCCTGTTGACGGTTAAACTCAGTATCTGCAAGTTGAATTGCCCCCCAGAGTCTTTGGCTGCGCACGCGTAAATTTCGATCGATAGTTCGTATTTGTTGTCTCAGTACTGATTTTGCGTGATGCCATTCTTTTAACGTTAAATTATGAAGGACTTCCAGCTGTTGAGCGATAACCTCTTGCATTGCCTGGTAAATTTCATCGGCACTGTATTCGTGTGACTGTAAGAAAAAGAGAATACCGGGCAACCGTTGTACCGGGAAATACTGACTGCCTGCAACATAACCAAGTTGACGCTCTGTTCTTAGTTCCTGGAATACAGGTTGGTGAATCAGTTGCTGTAAAAGCATGAAACTGATTTGTTCCATTGATGTGTCATCTCTCCCCTGGTAGTAAAGAAGCAGGGCAGTATCTGAGTGCTCAGAAGGGACTAAGAGTTGCTGCGAAACAAAGTCCCGTATTCGCTTTATGGGAGCCCGCTTAATCGAAGCACTTCTCGAACTAGGTAAATTAGACTTAATAAGCTGCCCAAGCTGTAAAGCGTTCTCTCTCTTCCAGTCGCCGTGTGCAAACGCGGTAACATGAACAGGGGAGAATAACTTAGCGATTTCTACCGTAAATTGACGAAAAGAGAGCGGCTCTAGCTCACAGGCTAAATCGCGCAGCCTGAACAAACCGAATTGCAGTTGCTGGTTGAGCTCAGCAAAGAGTTTATTCAAAGGTTGGTTCTGATGGGCGGAGTGCCAGTTACTTAAAAGGCTCTGCTTAAGATCGTGCCATCTGCGCCTTGCAAAACGCGTTTTTAAAGCGCGCTCAATAAGGTGCTGCATCAAAGGAATTTGCCCTGCCGACAAGCCCGTTGTATGAATGGTAATGCCGCTTTGGGTTGGGTATATATTAAAATGTAACCCGGCGACTTCTGCATCGTAAAGGTCATCATTTAAGGCGTCTATCATTAACTCGGACCATAAGCGGGCAATGGCAAAGTTAAAGGCCGAGTTGGTGACGGCCGGTAATTTTAATGAAAGATAAATATGCCCTTTAGGAACTCTGAAGTCACGATCCTGTAAGTGCCATAACTGGAGTTGAGGGCTATCTTCAATCAAGTTTGGCAGGGAACCACCGGCTTCCAGCTCTAATGGAGCAAATCGCGAGTTAAGGAAACGGTTAGGTTTGGGTAATCCGCAGCAAAAGTTTTCGGGCGTTGATGAAAACAGCTGGTGCTGAAGCTGACTAATTGCTTCTATGGCGTACTCTGTATTATAAATAGGTGCGACCCGATCAGTCTCAACATCAGGAGCAACTAAGGTAATACGGGCATTTTGTGCCGTCATTTCTTGCAATAACCGCTTTGCGTAGACGTGATTCAATCCGTCCATACGGTAATCACCGTAGAGCGCATCTTCCTGTTTATAATGAAAAGCGTTAACGGAGAGCTGATTAGCCAATTCGCCAACCGGAGTGGGCTCCTGATAAAGAAAGCTCATTTCCGTTGTTATACGGCGCTCTTCATAGCGCCAGTCAATAACACCTTCCGTTTCTATTTTTCGAATGTACGCAAAAATCCATTGCACTATATTACTGGCATTACGGCGGCCAGAGCTTGTCAGCTGTAAGTTAATATTAAAATCTTTAAAGTTGCTGCCGCTGATTCCGCCACCAGCAGACAGAGAGTTAACCCAGCCTTTTGAACGTAACGCATTAAACAGGCTTCCAGGACCTTCGTAACCCAATAAGTGAGCGATAAAACTGGTGGTCTTATGAGGGTAATCTTCGTCAATACTGGGTAAAGGCAAGGTCAGAATAAGCCGGTAGGCTACCTTGATAGGCTTTACTTTAATCCATACACCTTTCTGCTCATTAAGATAAAGAGGAGCTGTAATTAGCTCTTTGGGGCCGCTTTCCTGCTTAATATCAGAAAAGTATTGTTGCGCTAGCCGAGTTAGCTCATCAAGCGACTGCGGTCCGGCAATGACCAGACGCATTCTTTGAGCAACATAATGTTCGTTAAAAAAGGCTTTCAGTTTACTTTTTAAACTGCCGTGCTTGTCATTTTTGAGTGTATTCAGGTTACCTACGGAAAACTGGCTAAACGGATGTTCAGGGTTAGCCGTAACTTTATGAACCTGATAAAGACGACGGAGCTCATCATTTTGCTTTAAACGGAATTCAGACTCAATTGACTGAATTTCTTTATCTATCCAGTTATCGGACAGTAACGGCTCTTTCAACATTGAGGCAAAAAACTCTAACGAACGTGATAAGGCGTTAGCATTGCAATCAAAATGAAAGTTAGAAAACTCAGTACCTGTCCAGGCGTTGTGCTGCCCACCATGCAAGTTGAGAAAGTGGCCAAAAGCAGAGGGCTCAGGGAAGGCTCGGCTGCCTAAAAATAGCATGTGTTCCAGAAAGTGGGCTAACCCTTGAGTATGGTCTGGATCATCGAAGTGACCGGCGTTGACGGCGACAGAAGCCGCAGCTTTGGGGCTATCAGGACAATGAACCAACAACACCTTAAGTTGGTTGGACAGTGTCAGGTGTTGATAGTCTCGTTTGTCTCCAGAACTGCGGACAACACGGACGACCTCATCAGTGAGTGAAGAGTTCGCCATAATTCTCCCTGATATGAATTTTAAATCGAGTTATTGATCCAGTGGCTGCTCAAAGTTTTCTGGTTTATCAAAATCACCTTTAAAATCCTGCAGCTGCTTGTTGTTAAAGGTTAATACCAATTCTTTGCGGAAATCTTTGCCAGAATTTGGATCCATATTGTAGAGATATACCCAACGGTCAGAATCAAAACTGTTCTCAGCAACTGGGTTTCCTAATACGAAAATAACTTGTTCTTCGGTCATTCCTACGCGTAATTTATCGACATCTTCTTGCTCCAGATAATTTCCCTGGGGAATATCAATACGATATACCATTTTATCGAGCAACGAACAGCCACTTAAGCCAATAATGGCAACCAGCAAAACTACAAATCTTGACATGAAATACCTATTAAAATTAATCATAATTGATTGTATTGGCGTTGATGATAAACAATGACTTCATCGAACGCCAGCATAGAACGAATTTAACTGGCGAGTAACTCTTTAGCATTCGCTTTTGCCATGTCAGTCACTTTGTCGCCACCGAGTAGCCGTGCCAATTCAATAACTCGCTGCTCATTTGATAATGCTGTAACCGCCGTCTCTGTCTCCGCACCATCTGTTGTCTTACTCACCTGTAGCTGGTGGTGAGCTTTTGCAGCAACCTGAGGTAAATGAGTGACACAAATAACTTGTGACGTTTTCCCCAGCTTTTGAAGCATAGAGCCGACGATAGCTGCTGTAGGCCCACTGACACCAACATCAACTTCATCAAACATCATGGTGGGTACCGTTTTCTGAGTCGCCGTCATGACCTGTATGGCAAGGCTTATTCTTGAAAGTTCACCGCCAGAGGCGACTTTATTCAACGACTGTATTGGTTGCCCGGGGTTCGTTGTTACGAGAAAGTCGACCTGATCTGTACCTAAGCGAGTCGCCCGTGCGCTGGCATCATGCTCTACCTGAATGACGAAACGCCCGTGCGGCATATTAAGTTCATGCATAGACTGGCTGATTTTCTGGCTCAATTCTTTTGCCGCCTGTTCGCGACTATTGGACAGCTTCTGCGCGCTATCCCGATAGGTTTTACGGGCTTGCTGTCTTTCCTCATCAAGTTGCTCTGCGTGCTCGCCGGCTTGCTCCAGACTATTTAATTCAGAGATAAGCTTTTTGTGCTGCTGACTTAACTCTGCACCAGGTATTTGATGTTTTTTAGCAAGGTTAATAGCGGTACTTAAACGTTCTTCAACTATTTGGAGTTCGCCGGGGTCTAGCTCCAGGTCATCCTGATATTGCCTTAATTCCAGAGCCGCTTCTTCAATATGTACTTTGGCTTGTTGCAGTAACTGATTAATGGGGGTGAGTGCAGTGTCCATTTCTGCAGCTTCCTCAAGCCTTTGGCTTGCTGACTGAACCAAGCCGGCTGCATTATTATGTTCGCCTTCATAAAGTGCGTTTAAAGCAAATACGCCCGCCTCAAGCAAAACTTTACTGTTGCTCAAACGCTTGTGTTTTTGATCCAGTTCCTCAAACTCACCATCAGTCAGGGCAAACTCATTTAATTCATTGACTTGATACTCAAGAAGCTGACGCTGAGCCTCCAGTTCTTCTTTTTGTTGTTGATAATGTTGATACTGTTTTTCGACAGAAGCCCAATTTCGATAATCTTCCTGGACTTTATCCAGCAAATGCTGATGACGAGCATAACTGTCCAACAGACTTAACTGGTGATCTTCTTTTAGTAACAGCTGGTGTTCGTGCTGCCCGTGGATGTTAACCAACAAGGGAGCCAGAGATTTTTGCTGACTTAAAGGAACTGGGGTTCCGTTTATCCAGGCCTTAGAGCGGCCATCGCGCTGAATAACCCGGCGTAATACGCAGTCTTCATCGGTATCAAATTCGTTGCTTATTAACCATTGGTATGCGGGACTGTCGGCTGCAAGTGTAAAAACGGCAGAGATTTCCGCTTTCTCTTGCCCCGGGCGGACCCAGTTTGCATCGGCTCTACTGCCCAGACATAGGCTTAGCGCATCTAAAGCTATTGATTTACCGGCACCCGTTTCGCCGGTGATGGCAGTCATGCCGTTATGAAATTCAATGTCTAAAGACTTAACGACGGCAAAGTTGCGAACAGTTAATTGCGATAACATAGCCTTCGCTCCAATACTGTTGATATGTACAGGTTATACAGTATTTATACAGTAGTCTTTGTAAAATGCAAGTTTGCGAATTAAAAAAGCCGGCTACCCCAGCCCAGTTTGTTACGCAATACGTGGTAATAATTGTGGTCTATCGGATGAATCATTCTTAATGTTTTAGCGTATTTCTTAATAATGACATCATCACCGGGATGCACCGTCATTCGGGCGTGACCATCGCAACTGATCTGAAGTAAGTCGTTATCATAAGCGGCTTTAAGACGGACTTCACTGTTGCCGTCAACAACGATAGGGCGACTACTTAAGGTGTGCGGGAACATTGGTACCAGCGTCATGGCGTCAAGGCCGGGGTGTAAAATTGGGCCACCACCAGAGAGTGAATAAGCGGTGGAGCCTGTTGGTGTTGCGCAGATTAATCCATCTGAGCGTTGGCTGAAGACAAAGTGATCATCGACATAAAGTTCGAACTCAATCATATGAGCGACTTTGTCTGAGTGCAGGACTATTTCATTAATTGCACGGCCGGTGCCTGATGATTCTCCGTTACTAATGACTTCCGCTGAGAGCAGAAAGCGTTCTTCAACGTGGTAGTCCCCGTTTAAAACGGCAAGTAGGGGAGTCATAACTTCATCTGGATCCAGATCGGTTAGAAAACCTAAATTTCCCCGGTTAACACCGATGACACCAACGTTGTGTTCGCACAAGGCTCTGGCAGCCCCCAGCATATTGCCGTCACCGCCAACGACAATGGCAATTTCCGCCCATTCCCCTAAGTCCTGAAGACTGAGTGTTTCAACTTGCTCTGGTAAGGTCAGCTGCTCGGCTGTGCGGGTCTCCAGGCACAGACTGAATCCGCGATGGATCAAAGCGGTGGTAATTGTTTCTAAGGTTAACTGGGTACCACGATCATTGGCTTTTCCAAGCAGTCCAATTTTTTTAAAAGCACTCATTCATAGGATCCTTATGCGGTCGTGTGGTTACGCTACGATGAGCAAGAAAATTTATCAAGTGAGAGAAATCCCCTTGAAAGAAAAAAACTTGCCCCCATTAACTTGGCAACCTCAATTTAAAACTGGTTAAAGAGAGTCACTTATGACCGACAAAAACGATTCTAAACAAAAAGCTGAAGCGGCTAACGAACCGACAGTAGAGCAGCAGAAAGCTGAGCAGGAAGCCGCGCAAGCGGCGGAAGATGCGTTGCAGCAGGATGTAACTGCTGATGAGGCTGAAACAGCAGGTCAGTCGTCTGAGCAAACCGATCGCATTGCTGAGCTAGAGCTTGCGCTGAGTAAAGCTGAAGCAAAAGTGAATGATCAGCGTGACTCGGTGCTTCGCACACAGGCTGAAATGGAAAATGTTCGTCGCCGAGCTAGTCAGGATGTTGAAAAGGCACATAAGTTCGCGCTGGAAAAGTTCGCTAACGAGATACTGACTTCGGTAGATAACTTAGAGCGAGCTTTACAGCTGGCTGATAAAGAAGACGAAGCGAACAAAAATTTTGTGGAAGGTATAGAGCTGACCTACAAAAGCTTAACTTCAACGCTTGAAAAATTCGGCGTTAAAGCCATAGGCGAAGAAGGCGAAGCCTTTAATCCCGATCAGCATCAGGCTATGTCGATGCAGGAGTCGGACGACCACCCGAACAACACTATTATGGCAGTTATGCAAAAAGGCTACGAGCTGAATGGACGCTTGTTGCGCCCAGCGATGGTGATGGTTGCGCGTAACTCGAGCTCTGGTGTCGACACTAAAGCGTAACAAAATTGAAAATTATCCCCTTGTTGGGTATTGAAATTCAGACATGGGCACCCCAGATAAAGGGTATCGAAACAAATTACATGAATTAGAAGTTGGAGACGAATCATGGGTAAAACGATTGGTATTGATTTAGGTACAACAAACTCTTGTGTTGCTGTACTGGATGGTGGCAAAGCTCGCGTAATTGAAAACGGCGAAGGCGACCGTACAACCCCGTCAGTAGTTGCATTTACTGACGATGGCGAAATTTTGGTAGGTTCACCGGCGAAACGTCAGGCAGTAACCAACCCAAATAAAACCTTGTTTGCGATTAAGCGCTTAATAGGACGTCGCTTTCAAGACGAAGAAGTACAACGCGACATCGGTATCATGCCTTACAAAATTGTTAAGGCAGACAATGGCGATGCATGGGTAGAGATTGATGGTGATAAGAAAGCACCACCACAGATTTCTGCTGAAGTTTTGAAGAAAATGAAGAAAACCGCCGAAGAGTTTTTGGGTGAGTCGGTAACTGATGCTGTTATTACCGTACCGGCATACTTTAACGATGCTCAGCGCCAGGCAACCAAAGACGCGGGTAAAATTGCAGGTCTTAACGTCAAACGTATTATTAACGAGCCAACAGCTGCTGCATTGGCGTACGGTATGGACAAGAAGTCCGGCGACAATGTGATTGCTGTGTATGACTTAGGTGGTGGTACGTTCGATATCTCAATCATCGAAATTGATGAAGTTGAAGGCGAGCACACTTTTGAAGTACTGGCGACCAACGGTGATACGCACTTAGGTGGTGAGGACTTCGATAACCGTTTGATTAACTACTTAGTTGAGCAGTTCGAAAAAGACCAGGGCATTGACCTGCGTAAAGATCCGCTGGCTATGCAGCGCTTAAAAGAAGCGGCAGAGAAAGCGAAGATTGAACTGTCATCTGCGCAGCAGACTGAAGTTAACCTGCCTTACATTACGGCAGACAACACCGGTCCTAAGCACATGGCTATTAAAGTGACTCGTGCGAAACTGGAATCACTGGTTGAAGACTTAATTAAGAAGTCGCTTGAGCCACTGAAACAAGCATTAGCTGATGCTGACCTGTCTGTTAGCGATATCCAGGATATCATCATGGTCGGTGGTCAGACTCGTATGCCGAAAGTACAGGCTGCAGTAACGGACTTCTTTGGTAAAGAGCCACGCCGCGACGTGAACCCTGATGAAGCGGTTGCCGTTGGTGCTGCGGTTCAGGCGGGTGTTCTACAGGGCGACGTTAAAGACGTGCTGCTGTTAGACGTATGCCCTCTGTCGCTGGGTATTGAAACCATGGGCGGCGTAATGACGAAACTGATTGAGAAAAACACCACGATTCCAACCAAAGAATCGCAAACCTTCTCAACGGCTGAAGACAATCAATCTGCAGTAACCATCCATGTTATACAGGGTGAACGTAAACGCGCAGGGGATAACAAATCTCTGGGTCAGTTTAACCTGGAAGGCATTCGTGCAGCGGCTCGCGGTGTGCCACAAATTGAAGTCACTTTTGACATTGATGCGGACGGTATTCTGCACGTATCAGCCAAAGATAAAGACACAGGTAAAGAGCAGAAGATTACGATCAAAGCATCTTCTGGTCTGGATGAGTCTGAAGTCGATAAAATGGTTAAAGATGCCGAGGCTCACGCTGAGGAAGATAAGAAATTTGAAGAAATGGTTCAGGCACGTAACCAAGCCGATGGTTTGGTTCACGCAACCCGTAACCAGCTGAAAGAAGTTGGCGATGCCTTGTCTCAGGAAGACAAAGATGCGATTGAGAAAGCTTGTGAAGAACTTGAGCAAGCGTCTAAAGATGGTGATAAAGAAGCCATTGATGCAAAATCTCAAGCGCTGATGGAAGCGTCGCAGAAGCTGATGGAAGCGGCTCAACAGCAGCAAGCTCAGCAAGGAGCTGAAAGTGCGGCTGGCGGCGAACAGCAGTCGTCCAAAGCTGATGACGATGTCGTTGATGCTGAATTTGAAGAAGTTAAAGACGACGATAAGAAGTAAGCATTAAGGCAACTTCGCAAAAGCACACGGGTGTTGCCGCAAGGTAATACCCGTGTATTTGTATCAGGCTGACATACCAGCATAGATAGAAGACGAAGAATTATGGCGACGCAAGATTTTTATCAGGTTCTGGGCGTATCAAAAGACGCTAACGAACGTGACATTAAAAAAGCCTACAAACGTATGGCTATGAAGTATCACCCCGACAGAACTAAGGGTGATAAAGAGATGGAAATAAAGTTTAAGGAAATTAAACAGGCGTACGAAGTCCTTTCCGATCCTCAAAAACGTCAGATGTATGATCAATATGGGCACGAAGCCTTCGAACAAGCACGTCAGGGCGGCGGTGGCCATGGTGCAGGTGGATTCGGCGGTGGTGCTGATTTTGCTGATATCTTTGGCGATGTATTTGGTGATATTTTTGGTGGTGGCAGACGCCAGCAGGCACGCGCTCAGCGTGGAGCAGACTTACGTTACAACCTGGATATGTCGCTGGAAGAAGCGGTTCGGGGTAAGACTGTCGAGCTGGAGATTCCAACGCTGGTTGAATGTGGTGACTGTGGCGGCAGCGGCGCTAAAAAAGGCAGTAAACCGCAGACTTGTGGACATTGTCATGGTGCCGGTCAAATTCAAATGCGCCAAGGCTTTTTCGCAGTACAGCAAACCTGTCCGCAGTGTCGGGGTAAAGGCACGATTATCAGTGATCCTTGCCGTACTTGTCATGGTCAGGGCCGTAAGGAAGAAACCAAAACCTTATCGGTTAAGATCCCATCGGGTGTCGATACGGGTGACCGCATTCGTTTAGCCAATGAAGGTGAAGCGGGTGAACATGGAGCGCCTGCCGGTGATCTGTATGTTCAGGTTCATGTTCGTGAACATCCTATCTTCGCTCGTGATGGCAATAACTTATTCTGTGAGGTGCCGGTCAGTTTCACTAAAGCTGCTCTTGGCGGTGATATCGAAGTGCCGACGCTTGATGGCAAAGTGAAGCTTAAGGTTCCGAAAGAAACGCAGACAGGCAAGCATTTCAGATTGCGCGGTAAAGGCGTTAAGTCTGTGCGGACAGGTGCAGTAGGCGATTTAATCTGCAAAGTTGTGATTGAAACGCCTGTTAATTTGTCGTCCAAGCAGCGTGATATGCTTCAAGAGCTTGAAGATTCAATGGGAACGGGTGATGAAGCCGCAAAATTCCGACCCAAAGAAAAAGGCTTTTTTGACGGCGTAAAACAATTTTTTGATGACTTACGCAGTTAGATTGTCTATCACTATATAAGTGCATGACATAAAAAGACCGGAGGCAGTCAATGAATTGGAAAACCACAACGTTAAGTGCTTGTACGTTAGTCTTACTGGCGAGTTGTGCAGAATCTCCAACGGGACGTTCTCAGTTACAGCTTTATTCTAACAGTGAACTGAACAAAATGGGGGCTGCCTCTTATAAGGAAATGCGGGAAGAGGAAAAGATTAACGAGGATGCTGAGGTCAACGCTTATGTTCGTTGCATTAGTGATGCGTTAATTGAAAACTTGCCCGGTGATTACAGTCAAATGGATTGGCAGGTCACTGTGTTTGCGGAACCAACGGTGAATGCCTTTGCTCTGCCGGGTGGCTATATTGGTGTTTATGACGGTTTGATCGAAGTTGCCGAAAATCAGCATCAACTAGCCGCCGTTATTGGTCATGAAATTGGTCACGTTATTGCTGAACACAGTAATGAGCGGATTTCCAGCAACATGATGGTTGGGCTTGGGCTGCAACTGGGGGGCATACTTGCCAGTACGCAGCTTGATAGCAATGAAGCGGGTTTATTGATGGCTGCTTTAGGTGTTGGTGCTCAGGTCGGTATCCTGTTGCCTTATTCGCGTACTCATGAATCTGAGTCAGACGAATTAGGTATGGAATATATGGCAGACGCCGGTTTTAAACTGGATCAGGCTCCTGAGTTGTGGCGCAATATGCAAGCAGCGTCAGGTGGTGAGTCTCCCCCTGAGTTGTTATCGACGCACCCGAACCCGCAAACCCGAATTAAAGATCTGGAAGCTTTAATTCCTTCTTTACAGGAAAGGTATGAAGCGGCTCGTGCTGCAGGAAACAAACCCGCTTGTGTACGTCCGGCTTCTGTAGACAGCGAAGACTGAAGTAATTAAGGGGATTCGCAGGTTTCCCCTTAACCTCCCGAAAAGTTATAACCTAGTCCAATTTGTTCTTTTTGTTACTTCTATGAACGATTTACCCTAGCAGCCATTTTTTAAAGCTGCTGGGGTTTTATGTTTAAAGCTTGGTTTGCAATTCCATTTTGGCAACGCGTTTTAGGCGCTTTTGTCTTAGGCATGTTGATAGGCGGGTTGGCGCCTGAGGTTGGTGTAGCACTAAAACCACTTGGCGACCTGTTTATAAAAGCCATTAAAATGCTCGTTGCGCCACTTATTTTCTGTGCAATTGTTAGTGCAATAACTGATCTTAATGACGGCAAAAAGCTTGGACGACTGGGAGTCAAAACCGTTGGCTTGTTTATGGTTACCGCGGTTATAGCCAGCGCTATCGGTTTAACCCTGGCAAGTTTAATTGATATGAGCCCAGCAACGACGCTGACTGCCACTGAGCAGGCAGAAAAACAAATTCCGAGTGTTGCTCAGGTGTTCCTTAATTTTGTGCCCAGTAATCCTTTTGCCGCTCTGACTGAAGGCAACGTTCTGCAAATTGTGGTATTTGCGGCATTGGTCGGTATTGCTATTCAGCGTTTAAAAGAACGGGGCGAGCCTTTGCGCAAGACCATTAAGTCTGGCGCAGAGGTGATGTATGAAATTACTCGCATGGTCTTACAATTGACTCCAATAGGCGTATTTGGATTAATGTCCTGGGTTATCGGTGAGTATGGTTTTAGTACTTTACTGCCGTTGGCTAAGTTTGTCGGGGTTATTTATTTGGCCTGTCTTATTCATATTATTGTTGTTTATGGTGGTTTGATCCGAACCGCTGGGGGAATGAGCCCCTGGCAGTTCTTCAAAGCGATATTCGATGCACAGATTGTCGCCTTTACCACCTGCAGTTCGTTTGGTTCATTACCTGCTGCGCACCGGGCCGTTACCGAAAGGCTGGGTGTTTCTAAAGACTATGCCAGCTTTGTGTTACCACTGGGTGCAACGATTAATATGGATGGTTGCGGTGGTATTTATCCGGCCGTTGCGTCTATTTTTATTGCGCAGCTGTACGGAATACCATTAGAGTGGATGGACTATGGCTTGATCATGTTGACGGCAACTTTAGCGTCAGTAGGAACTGCGGGTGTACCAGGCACCGCTTTAGTGATGCTGACCGTAACGCTGAATGTTATTGGTTTACCTTTAGAAGGTATTGCTTTTATCGCAGCTATTGACCGAATAATCGATATGGCCAGAACACTGACGAATGTGACTGGCGATATGATGGTTTCCAGAGTTGTTGCACGCAGTGAAAACCTGTTGCAGGATCAGGCCCATTTAGCAACGGAGTCAAAATAATGATCAATGTGGGTGTGTTCGGAGCTTCCGGCAAAATGGGGAATGCTGTCATTCAGGCATTAACAACTGACAGTGATGCGAAATTAGCCGCTGCAATAGTCCGGAAAAACAGCTCAAGTTACGGGAAAAGTGCAACGGAAAATGAACCCGTTCACTTCACCAGTGCTGAGGAGCTGCAACCCGATCAAATCGACGTCCTGATTGATTTCTCACTACCTGAAGCATTGACTGAGAACCTGAAGCTCGCTGAGCAGTATCAACTGCCCATAGTCATTTGCACCACAGGTTTGAACGACGAACAGAAAGAGCGACTGGCTCAGGCCGCTGAAACGGTGCCTGTATTATATGCCAGTAATACCAGCATAGGCATAGCGTTACTTGAGCAACTGGTGGGGCTCAGCAGCGCCGCGTTACCCGATGCAGACATCGAAATTTTTGAAGCACACCATCGTCATAAAAAAGATGGCCCGTCGGGAACGGCGATTACTTTGGGACAAGCCGCAGCGAAAGGTCGGGAACAACGTTGGGAAGAAGTGAATGATGGTGTCCGGACTGATGGTGTGCGCAGTGAGAAAGGGATAGGCTTTTCAGTAATGCGGGCGGCGGATATTGTCGGTGAACATCAGGTGACTCTGGCTGTTGACGGCGAGCGCGTAGAAATTGGTCATCGAGTCAGTAACCGTAAGATTTTTGCTGAGGGCGCTATAAGGGCTGCTAAATGGCTTAAAGAGCAAGGCCCTGGGTTATTCAGTCTGCAAGACACACTTAACTTGCAGGATATCCTGCAACGCTTACTTAAGCGATAAATACTGCTGGACGATTTTCGTAAAATTTCGTAGAATAAGTGCAATTTGCCTGAATCAGTCCGAAGGCTGGCGTGATTTGGCAAAATGCGCGGTTCAGGACGCAAAACGGGGAAGTCAAATTATTGATTCACCCGTTTTTTTATGTACGGAGGTTGCCCTTGAGTATTCTAGCGAGTCAATCCGCTAAACGAGCGATTCTGGTGCTTGCTGATGGGACCGTGTTTCGCGGGACCGCTATTGGAGCCGAAGGCTCCGCAGTCGGCGAAGTGGTCTTTAACACGGCCATGACAGGCTACCAGGAAATTCTTACCGACCCATCTTATACCGAACAAATCGTTACTCTAACTTATCCCCATATTGGCAATACCGGCACCAACTCAGAAGACGAAGAGTCTGACAAGGTTTGGGCCAAAGGTCTTATCATCAGAGACTTGGCAATGAAAGCCAGTAACTTCCGTAGTGAGGAAACCTTGAGTGCCTATTTGCAACGTCATAATGTGGTAGGCATTGCGGACATTGATACGCGCCGTTTAACTCGCATATTGCGCGAGAAAGGTGCTCAAAATGGCTGCATCATGGTCGGTGAACTGGATGAAAACAAAGCGCAGGAATTAGCGCAGAAGTTTCCCGGATTAAAAGGCATGGACCTTGCCAAAGAAGTTTGCTGTGACAAAGCTTATGATTGGTCTGGTGGTAGCTGGCAATTGGGCGAAGGACACACTAAACCTGAGCAAAGTCAGTACCATGTGGTTGCATACGATTATGGGTGTAAGCACAACATTTTACGCTTGCTGGCAGACAGAAACTGTAAAATTACCGTTGTACCGGCACAGACCACGGCCGAAGAAGTGTTAAAGCTAAACCCGGACGGTATTTTCTTGTCGAACGGTCCTGGCGACCCGGAGCCTTGTGACTACGCTATTACAGCAATCAAGACCTTACTGGATAAGGACATTCCAATATTTGGTATTTGTCTTGGGCATCAATTGCTGGCCATCGCCAGTGGTGCGCGTTCAATGAAAATGAAGTTCGGCCACCATGGTGCGAACCATCCCGTACAAGACTTAAAAACGAAGCGGGTTATGATCACCAGTCAGAACCATGGCTTTGCGGTGGACGAAAAACAGTTACCAAACAACCTGGAAGTGACTCACGTATCGTTGTTTGACGGAACACTGCAGGGGATTCGTCGTAAAGATAAACCTGCGTTTAGTTTCCAGGGTCACCCGGAAGCAAGCCCTGGTCCACATGATGCCAGTGAACTGTTTGACCACTTTATTGAATTGATGCAGGCCAATGCCTGATTCGTCGAATGATATTCGATACCGTCATCCGTAGCGAAAGGACAGATAGAGCGACTTTATGCCAAAACGTACCGACATTAAAAGTATTCTGATTCTGGGCGCAGGCCCGATTGTTATTGGCCAGGCGTGTGAGTTTGATTACTCTGGAGCTCAAGCGTGTAAAGCGCTGCGCGAAGAAGGTTACCGGGTAATTCTGGTTAACTCTAACCCCGCTACCATTATGACCGATCCGGAAATGGCCGATGCCACTTATATTGAGCCAATTCACTGGGAAGTGGTCGAGAAGATTATAGAGCGCGAACGTCCTGATGCTGTTTTACCGACCATGGGTGGGCAAACGGCTTTGAATTGCGCTTTGGATCTTGACCGACACGGCGTACTTGAACGTTATAAAGTGGAAATGATTGGCGCCAATGCAGACGCTATTGATAAAGCCGAGAACCGTGACCGCTTTGACAAAGCGATGAAAGCAATTGGACTTGAGACACCTAACGCTGAAATGGCACACAGCTTAGATGAAGCCTTCGATGTACTTAGCCGATTGGGTTTCCCTTGTATTATTCGTCCGTCTTTCACTATGGGTGGCAGCGGCGGCGGTATCGCTTATAACCGCGAAGAATTTGAAGAAATATGTCGTCGTGGTCTGGACTTATCGCCAACTAATGAGTTGTTAATTGACGAATCGTTATTGGGCTGGAAAGAGTACGAAATGGAAGTTGTGCGCGACAAAAGCGACAACTGCATCATTGTTTGTACTATTGAAAACTTTGACCCTATGGGCATTCACACCGGTGACTCAATTACGGTTGCGCCTGCCCAGACGTTGACAGACAAAGAGTTCCAAATTATGCGTGACGCTGCCATGGCGGTATTGCGCGAAATTGGTGTGGAAACTGGTGGTTCAAACGTACAGTTCGGGGTTAACCCTGATACCGGGCGTATGGTTATCATCGAAATGAACCCCAGGGTATCGCGTTCTTCTGCACTGGCTTCAAAAGCCACAGGCTTCCCAATTGCTAAAGTTGCTGCCAAACTCGCCGTTGGTTACACCCTGGATGAGCTTGAAAATGAAATAACAGGCGGCAGAACGCCCGCTTCATTTGAGCCTGCACTTGACTACGTTGTGACAAAAATCCCACGTTTCAACTTTGAAAAATTTGCTAACTGTAATGACCGCCTGACCACGCAAATGAAGTCGGTTGGTGAAGTGATGGCTATTGGGCGTAACTTCCAGGAGTCAATGCAAAAGGCTCTAAGAGGTTTAGAACTTGGTGCTTCGGGTTTTGATCCCATTGTTGAGATTGATTCAAAAGACGCTCGTTCTAAAGTTATCCGTGAGCTTAAAGAGCCTGGCGCTGAAAGAATTTGGTATATCGCCGATGCATTCCGCTTGGGCATGACCGTTCGAGAAGTGTTTGAACTGACACGAATTGATGAGTGGTACCTGATTCAAATTGAAGAGCTGGTTAACCTTGAAAAAGAAGTTGATGAGCTTGGCTTGGCCGGACTGACTTCTGAGGTTATGACGGTATTGAAGCGGCGCGGTTTCGCCGATTCAAGAATTGCTGATGTTTTACACGTCAGCGAAGCAGAAGTCCGTAAAAAGCGTCACAAGTTTAAAATTCATCCCGTTTATAAACGAGTTGATACCTGTGCGGCGGAGTTTGCTTCGGGTACTGCTTATATGTACTCAAGTTACGATGAAGAGTGCGAATCGGCACCGTCGGATAAAGACAAGATAATGGTTATTGGCGGTGGGCCTAACCGCATAGGGCAGGGTATAGAGTTCGATTATTGCTGTGTGCATGCCTCACTGGCTTTACGCGAAGATGGTTATGAAACCATTATGGTGAACTGTAACCCAGAGACCGTTTCAACGGATTATGACACCTCTGATCGCCTTTACTTTGAGCCGATTACTCTTGAAGACGTACTGGAAATTGTACGCATTGAGAAGCCAAAAGGGGTTATCGTCCAGTACGGTGGCCAGACACCATTGAAGTTAGCTCGCGAACTTGAAGCAAACGGTGTTCCGATTATTGGTACATCACCCGATGCTATCGACCGAGCAGAAGATCGCTCAAGATTCCAGACCGCAGTGCGTCGCCTTGGCTTAAAACAACCGGAAAACTCAACGGTAACCGGTTTTAACGAGGCATTAACGGAAGCTAAGCGTATTGGTTATCCGTTGGTTGTGCGCCCATCCTACGTATTGGGTGGCCGGGCTATGGAAATTGTTTATGATGAAGCCGACTTGCAACGTTATTTGACCGATGCGGTCAAAGTATCTAACGATGCACCGGTACTGCTGGACCGTTTCCTTGATAATGCGGTTGAAGTGGATGTCGATGCTATTTGTGACGGTAAGGATGTGCTTATTGGCGGTATCATGCAGCATATTGAAGAGGCAGGGGTTCACTCAGGTGACTCAGCTTGCTCATTACCACCTTATTCTTTAAGCGATATCATTCAGGCACAACTGCGCGAACAAATGCGCAAGCTAGCTTTTGAGCTGAACGTAAATGGTTTGATGAATGCTCAGTTTGCTGTAAAAGACGAAGAAATTTACCTTATTGAAGTAAACCCAAGAGCGGCACGTACCGTACCTTTTGTTTCTAAGGCAACAGGCGTTCCATTAGCGAAAGTCGCTGCGCGGGTTATGGTGGGTCAGTCACTGCAGCAGCAGGGCTATGTGAAAGAAATTATTCCACCGTATTACTCGGTAAAAGAAGTGGTTATTCCTTTTGCTAAGTTCCAGGGTGTGGATCCAATCCGTGGCCCGGAGATGCGTTCAACCGGTGAGGTTATGGGTGTAGGTGAAAGCTTTGAAGAAGCTTATGCCAAAGCAAATCTTGGTGCGGGTGAAGCATTAGCGAAAAAAGGAAAGGCCCTGATTTCAGTAAAAGACAGTGACAAGCAACGTTTAATGGACCTGGCTCGTGGTTTATTAGCTTTAGGCTTTAGCCTGGAAGCGACACGAGGTACGGCGAAGATGCTTGGTGAAGAAGGTATAGACTGCAGTATCGTTAATAAACTGCAAGAAGGACGACCAAATATCGTTGATGCCATAAAAAATGGTGAATATAGTTATATTATCAATACGGTAGAAGGGCGTCGTGCGATAGAAGACTCTGTTTATATTCGTCGTGAAGCACTGTTGAATAAAGTGATTTATACTACAACGTTGAATGCTGCATTTGCGACAGTTAAAGCAAATACAGCGGATGATCGAGCTCGAGTCAGTTCGGTACAAGAATTACATAAAAGGGTGTCGTTAATATGAACCAGATTCCAATGACGGAACATGGCGCGCAATTGTTACGTGATGAGCTCAAGCGTTTAAAAACGGTAGAGCGCCCACGTATTGTTGAAGCTATAGCTGATGCACGCGAGCACGGAGATTTAAAAGAGAACGCTGAATATCACGCGGCGCGTGAGCAGCAAGGTTTTTGTGAAGGCCGTATTCAGGAAATTGAATCAAAACTTTCCAATGCACAAATTATTGATGTCACTAAAGTACCAAATAACGGAAAAGTTATTTTTGGTTCAACGGTCACCGTTTACAATACAAAAACGGATGAAGAAGTGACCTATAAGATCGTGGGTGACGATGAAGCTGATATTAAATCAAATTTAATTTCTGTGAACTCGCCAATAGCTCGCGCATTAATTGGTAAAGAAATTGACGAAATTGCAACAGTAACTACACCCAATGGTGAAGTTGAGTACGAAGTGGTTGCTGTAGAATATAAGTAATACTAAAACTCGTAATAAAAAGGCTGGAAACGAAAGTTTACCAGCCTTTTTGTTTTTATACGTCGAGTCGTTTGTTTTTTGTACTTGTTATTGTATAGTTCGCAGTTCAACTGGATTTTTAACATTAAATCAACAAAAGAAGAGCTGCAATGGACAAGGAAACGTCACCAACATCTCAAACACCTCAATACACACCACTTGATGAATTAACGGTTACGGAATGCTTTGAACGTTTAAAGCTGGTTTCGCAGAAAGGAACCTATAAAGACGTTTCTCTGTGGCTAGGAAAAAAGCCTAACGACTATGCCAATAGAAAGCGCAGCAACAAAATACCCTTTGCTGAGATTATTCGAAAGTTACTGCAGGAACGAATTTCTTTAAATTGGTTTTTCGCACCGGGCTATACTTTGCACGAACCAACCTATTCCTATACTCAGCCAGATTATGTGAAAAGCAGTGTTGCAGAAGAAGAGCGTAAACGTCGACTTGAATTTCTAAAAGCCCATCGAAAAATAGAGCCTTTCCTAAAAGCCTACAACCTGGAAAGCGACGAACAATGCCTGGAAGTGATGCTGGATGTCTACTTTTCGACTAAAGACAAGTGGATGGAAAAGTCGCAGGCGTTGGAGCTGGTCGCTAAAGCATTGTCGCTAACGCCTGCGAGCAAAAGAGACTAGCCGCGGGGAAGGCGAATTTTAGGCTCTTCGGCTGGTCGGTATATCACCTGCGTTTTACCGATAATTTGCACTTCAGAAGCACCGGTTTCGTGTACAATAGTGGCCATAATTTGTTTTCTGAGCTCACGGTCTTCTTCCGGAACTTTTACTTTAATCAGTTCGTGGTGATCAAGTGCCTGCTCAATTTCTGCAAGAACACCTTCAGTCAGGCCGTTAGCCCCAAGCAGTACGACTGGCTTTAACGGGTGTGCCAGACCTTTTAAATGTTGTTTTTGCTTATTACTTAATGACATTCGATAATATCCGTTTTAGAGCTTGATTTTTTAACATTGTAACGCCAGATCAGGTATTCAGGCCAGACAATTAAGGAAACTTCGTTAAATTATGGGAAAAAAACGCAGTGTGAGCAGTCAACGCTGGCTGAAAGAACATTTTGACGATCAGTTTGTCCAAAAAGCACAGAAGAAAGGACTCCGTTCTCGTGCTGTTTTTAAGTTAGAGGAAATGCAGCAAAAAGATAAGTTGATCAAAAAGGGTCAAACTGTCGTTGATTTAGGTGCTGCTCCCGGAGGATGGTCTGAGTACGTAGCTGACTACTTTAACGGAGATGGTCAGGTTATTGCCTGCGATATTTTGGCGATGGATCCAATCGTCGGAGTCGATTTCCTCCAGGGCGACTTTAGAGAAGAAGCGGTATTAAATGCATTGCTTGATCGTATTGGTGGTAAAAATGTTGATGTTGTGCTGTCGGATATGGCACCAAATATGAGTGGTAATGGTACGGTAGATCAGGCTCGCTCTATGTATTTAGTAGAGCTGGCGCTGGATATGTGTCACCAGGTTTTAAAGCCTGGCGGGAGTTTTGTCGTAAAGGTGTTTCAGGGACAGGGTTTTGAACCTTTCCTAAAAGACATGCGTGCGGCATTTAACAATGTGAAAACCAGAAAACCAGAGTCCTCCCGGGCACGTTCCAGAGAGGTCTACTTGGTAGCGACAGATTATAAACTGTAGTACCCTGTTGGGTAGTTGATTTTTAATAGAGGTAATAGGCTTTGAGCGATATGGCAAAGAATCTCATCTTGTGGCTTGTGATAGCCGTCGTACTGATGAGCGTTTTTCAGAGCTTCAGTCCGAGCGGAACGACATCGGCGACCATGACATACAATGAATTTGTGTCTCAGGTTAACAATGGCAATATCCGTCGTGCTGAATTTGGTGATGATGGACGCACTATTTCAGGTATGACTCGCAATGGTCAATCTTATAAAACAGTTGTGCCAACTCAGTATGACCCGAAAATTTTGGATGACTTGTTGGCAAACGATGTAGAAACTCAGGGTACCCCACCTGAAGAGCAGAGTATTCTTGCGTCAATCTTTATCTCGTGGTTCCCAATGCTGTTGCTTATTGGTGTATGGATATTCTTCATGCGTCAAATGCAAGGCGGCGGTGGTCGTGGCGCCATGTCGTTCGGTAAGAGTAAAGCGAAGCTCATGAACGAAGAGCAATCAAAAACAACATTTAAAGATGTTGCTGGTTGCGATGAAGCTAAAGAAGAAGTGTCAGAATTAGTTGATTACCTGAAAGACCCTTCTAAGTTCCAGCGTTTGGGCGGAAAAATTCCTAAAGGCGTGCTTATGGTTGGTCCTCCGGGAACGGGTAAGACTTTATTAGCTAAAGCCATTTCCGGTGAAGCAAAAGTGCCGTTCTTTAGTATCTCTGGTTCTGACTTCGTTGAGATGTTTGTTGGTGTTGGTGCTTCTCGTGTTCGTGATATGTTTGAACAAGCTAAAAAGTCGGCTCCTTGTATCATCTTTATTGATGAACTTGACGCCGTAGGTCGCCAACGTGGTGCCGGGCTTGGTGGTGGACACGATGAACGTGAACAAACACTGAACCAAATGCTGGTTGAAATGGATGGCTTTGAAGGCAACGAAGGCATTATTGTTATCGCTGCAACTAACCGTCCAGATGTATTAGACCCTGCACTGTTGCGTCCGGGACGTTTTGACCGTCAGGTTGTTGTTGGTTTGCCAGACGTGCGCGGTCGTGAACAAATTCTGAAAGTGCATATGCGCAAAGTACCTCTAGGCGACGATGTTAAGCCAGAGCTGATTGCTCGTGGTACGCCAGGATTTTCCGGAGCCGATTTAGCGAACTTAGTCAACGAAGCCGCATTGTTTGCCGCGCGTGGCGACAAGCGTGTTGTTTCAATGGAAGAGTTTGATAAAGCTAAAGACAAAATCATGATGGGTGCTGAGCGCCGCTCAATGGTTATGACGGACGATGAGAAAGCTATGACGGCTTATCATGAAGCTGGTCACGCTATTGTGGGTCGTCTGGTACCAGAGCATGACCCTGTCTATAAGGTATCGATTATTCCGCGCGGTCGTGCATTGGGTGTCACTATGTACTTACCAGAGCAGGATAGAGTGAGCCACAGTAAGCAACATCTTGAAAGCATGATTTCTAGCTTGTTTGGTGGTCGCCTGGCCGAAGCAATTATCTTTGGTGACGAGAAAGTCACTACCGGCGCGTCAAATGACATTGAGCGTGCAACAGAAATTGCTCGCAAAATGGTCACTCAGTGGGGCTTGTCTGAAAAGATGGGACCATTACTTTACGCTGAAGATGAAAATGAAGTCTTCCTTGGGCGTTCAGTAACTCAGCATAAGCATATGTCTGATGACACGGCACGAGCTATTGACGAAGAAGTGAAGTCGGTTATTGATCGTAACTATCAACGGGCGAAAAAACTGTTGGAAGAGAACGTCGATATCCTTCATTCAATGAAAGATGCGTTGGTTCGGTATGAAACTATCGATGCCGACCAAATTGATGACTTGATGAATCGCCGAGATGTTCGTCAGCCGAAAGATTGGGACGACAGAGACAGTGGTGGCAATGGTTCGGATGGCGGCGCTGCCAAGGCAGATGATAACGAAGAGCGGCCTGAACGACCCATCAATGTCGATAAGCCCGGAGATGCAACTTCTTAAAGTTGACTCTTTTTAAAAGCCACCGAGAGGTGGCTTTTTTGTAAGAATAAGAAACAGCAATTAGCGGAGCCGAGTTATGCCTAAAAACCCCAACCCTTTGCAAGTTATGGGTATTGTTAATGTTACGCCGGACTCATTTTCAGACGGAGGTGAATACAATCGCTTAAATGATGCGATTGATCACGTGGCGCAGCTGATAAGTGATGGTGCTGATATGATAGACATTGGTGGGGAGTCAACTCGGCCCGGCTCACTAGCTGTCCTGGAACAAGAAGAGCTCGATAGAGTCATTCCTTTAGTTGAGGCGGTACGGCAGCGTTTTGACGTATCAATTTCTGTCGATACCACTAAACCGGTTGTTATGACTGAGTCTATAAAGGTCGGCGCAAATATCATTAATGACGTAAATGCATTACGAGAAGAGGGCGCCCTGAAAGCTTTGGCATCAACCTCTGCAAAAGTTTGCTTAATGCATATGCAGGGAGAGCCTAGAAGCATGCAGCACAACCCAGACTACGACGATGTTGTCTGTGATGTTAAGGCTTTTTTGCAAGAGCGTATTATTGCCTGTGAGCAAGCAGGTATTGGCAGAGAGCGAATTTGGTTGGATCCTGGTTTTGGGTTCGGCAAGTCTCAACGACATAATTACCAGTTGCTACAAAGGCTACAGGCGTTTCACGAATTACAGTTACCCTTGTTAGTCGGAATGTCGCGAAAAAGCATGATTGGCCACGTTACGGGACGTGAAGTTAAAGACAGATTAGCCGGCAGTTTAGCAGCTGCAACCATTGCAGCTATGAAAGGAGCACGTATAATTCGCGTTCATGATGTTAAGGAGACAGTTGATGCAATGAAAGTGGTTGCAGCAACTTTAGAAGGAGAGCACCTTTGAGTGAGCGTAAATATTTTGGCACCGATGGCGTGCGCGGACGAGTCGGGCAGTTCCCGATAACCCCTGAGTTTGCCGTAAAGCTTGGCTGGGCTGCTGGCCGAGTGCTGGCCGCAAAAGGTACCAGCCGCGTATTGGTTGGTAAAGACACCCGGGTTTCCGGTTATATGCTGGAGTCAGCTTTGGAGGCCGGACTGGCTGCAGCCGGTGTCGGTGTGGATTTCTTAGGCCCTATGCCCACTCCCGGCATTGCGTATCTGACACGGACATTCAGAGCCGCGGCCGGTATTGTTATTAGCGCATCGCATAATCCGTATTACGATAACGGCATAAAGTTTTTTGCTGACAACGGACACAAACTTCCAGATGCCGTAGAGCTGGAAATTGAACGTCTGTTAGATGAGCCAATGGATTGTGTGATTTCAGAAGAGCTGGGTCGTGCTAAGCGAATAAATGATGCCGCTGGTCGCTATATCGAGTTCTGTAAAAGTGTTTTCCCTAACGAAATGACTCTGGAAGGGTTACACATTGTCGTCGATTGCGCGCATGGTGCGACCTATCACATAGCGCCTAATGTGCTTCGTGAACTTGGTGCTGAAGTGACTGAAATTGGTACTCAGCCTAACGGCCTTAACATCAATAAAGAATGCGGCGCAACTCACCTGGAGGCATTACAGAAAAAGGTACTGGAGACTAAAGCGGATTTAGGCATAGCTCTGGACGGTGATGGTGACAGGATCATGATGGTGACGGAAAATGGTCGCCCAATTGACGGTGATGAAATCCTTTATATGCTGGCTGTGACTGCACAGAATCAGGGGCAGTTACAAGGAGGTGTTGTCGGCACACTAATGACAAACTTTGCCCTGGAAAAAGAACTCGATAAAAGACGTATTCCCTTTGTCCGGGCAAAAGTCGGTGATCGCTATGTTATCGAAGAACTGGTTAAGCGAGACTGGTACCTTGGCGGTGAAAATTCGGGCCATGTGATTAACCGTCAGCACCACACTACCGGTGATGGTATTGTTGCCGGACTGCAGGTACTGGCAGCTATGTATCAGGAACAAAAGTCCCTGGAAAAATTAAGCTGCGATTTTCATAAGTTGCCACAAATTCTTATCAATGTCCGCTTTGACAGCGATAAGCAGCCTTTAGAATCGGCGAATGTTAAAAGTGCGGTACGAGAAGTTGAAAAAGCGCTGTCGGGCAGTGGTCGGGTACTTTTACGGAAGTCGGGCACTGAGCCTTTAATTCGGGTAATGGTTGAAGGCGAAAACGAAGCTAAGGTAAAAGCCTTTGCTCAACAAATAGCGAACGAAGTTGAAGCGGCTACAAATTAAACAGTTAGCGGGCAGCGATGAAAATCTCGCTTGTAAGTTGGCGAGTGTTTCGCTACTATTCCCGCGCTCTGAAGTAGAGGACAAACTATGCCTAATGCATCACTAGTGATTGCAAATTGGAAAATGAACGGAAATCGCGAGCTAACGAAAACGATGTCGGTGGCGTTGCGAGAGAAACTTAGCCAGCTTCAGAAGGTTAAGATAGTAGTCTGTCCTCCGTTTACCCTTATCAGTGAGTTGGCAAGTCAATGTTATTATGATGACATTGCCATTGGTGCACAGAATGTTTCTGAACATGCCAGTGGAGCCTATACAGGCGAAACCTCGACAACTCAACTGCAGGAGTTTGGCGTTAGCTACGTGCTAGTCGGGCATTCAGAACGTCGTCAATTGTTTGCAGAAACAGACGACAAGGTAAACGAGAAAGCACTGGCGACCGTCAATGCAGGTATGACAGCAGTAATTTGTGTTGGCGAAAATAAAGCTCAGCGCGATGAGGGGAATACCTGGAAGGTTGTAGCGGAACAAGCGAAAGCTGCGTTGGCAAACCTTCCTAAAGAAGAAGCCGGGAAAGTTGTTTTGGCCTACGAGCCAGTTTGGGCAATCGGTACCGGAGAAACAGCATCACCGGAACAAGCACAGGACGTTCATGCAAAACTAAGGACGTTACTGGTAGAGCAATTTGGCGCGATTGGTGAGAAAATACCGTTATTGTACGGTGGCTCAGTTAAAGCTGATAACGCTGCCGAATTATTTGCGCAAAAAGACATTGATGGTGGTTTGATAGGTGGGGCGAGTTTGAAAGAATCAGACTTTGTTGCTATCTGCCAGGCTGCTCAAGGGTAAAATTATGTACGAAATTTTAATGATTGCATTTCTCGTTGTTGCTTTAGTCTTAATTGGCTTCATTATGCTACAACAAGGCAAAGGCGCAGGTATGGGCGCATCTTTCGGTGCAGGCGCATCGAACACTGTTTTCGGCTCTTCAGGTTCAGGAAACTTTCTGACACGCGCTACGGCAGGGTTGGCGGTAGTCTTTTTTATTCTGAGTTTGGTGTTGGGTAACTTATCGACCTCTACGGACGAAAGCTCAACAGACTTCTCGGACTTGTCAGTACCTGAAGAAGAGCAACAGTTGCCTCCAGCGGAAGACGAATCAGATCCTGAATCTGACGTACCGCCAATCGACTAAAAATTTTGCAGAAGTGGTGGAATTGGTAGACACGCTACCTTGAGGGGGTAGTGCTCTTACGGGCGTGCGGGTTCAAGTCCCGCCTTCTGCACCAAAATTAGCACTCTGATTGTTGCGTCAGAGGTTGAAAATAAACGAAAAATACGTATAATGTGCAACAAGTTTCGGACGCGGGGTGGAGCAGTCTGGTAGCTCGTCGGGCTCATAACCCGAAGGTCGTAGGTTCAAATCCTGCCCCCGCAACCAATTTTAGTAGCAGCGTTTCGCATTAGTCGGCGCTTTTGCTAAAATAACTGACAAAGGGTCCAGTGTTCAGAAAGCCCCGCAGCAGCTCGGGGCTTTTTGCTATGCGGCCTTAGCTATCTTAGGATAGCCAGAACACTGGGCGCTTGCGCCCTTTTTTTGTTTCAGGAGGCAGTAATTGGCAAATTTGCAAGAACGGTTAACCGATATGATTCGGCCAGCAGTAGAAGCTCTGGATTTCGAATTATGGGGTGTGGAGTTTGTCCGCGCCGGTAAGTTTTCGACGTTACGAGTGTACATTGATCATCCGGAAGGAATTAGTGTGGATAACTGTGCGGATGTCAGTTATCAGGTCAGTTCCCTATTAGATGTAGAAGACCCGATTAACGTTGAATACAACCTGGAAGTGTCCTCTCCGGGAATGGAAAGACCGTTTTTTAATGCCGAACAAATGCAGCCTTACGTGAATGAAACCGTTGCTTTTGAGTTAGTAGCGGCACAGAAGAACAAAAGGAAGTTCAAAGCGAAATTGATAGCGGTTGAGGGGGAAGAACTGACCCTTTCCGTAGATAACGATACTCTTCAGGTGAATATGCGTGATGTGAAAAACGCTCACCTGGTTCCAACATTTGATTAAAAGATTGCGTTGGCGAGGCAGCACTCATGAGTAAAGAAATACTGTTAGTCGCAGAAGCGGTTTCAAACGAAAAAGCGGTACCACGCGAAAAAATATTTGAAGCTTTAGAGTCAGCATTGGCTCATGCGACCAAGAAAAAATACGACGGTGATATTGAGGTTCGTATCGATATCGATCGCAATACTGGCGAATTCGATACCTTTCGCCGTTGGTTAGTTGTTGAAGACACGGACACAGGGTTAGAACACCCTTACCGTGAAATTAGCTTGTCAGCAGCGCAATATGAAGACCCATCGGTTCAAGCCGGGGACTACGTAGAAGAGCAAATTGACTCAATTCAGTTTGACCGTATTACGACACAAACCGCTAAACAGGTTATTGTACAGAAAGTACGCGAGGCAGAGCGCGCACAAGTCGTGGATGAATATCGCGATCAGGTGGGCGAAATGGTTAGCGGTATCGTTAAGCGAGCAAACCGTGAGCACGTTATCCTCGACTTAGGTAGTAACGCTGAAGCTATTATTTACCGCGATGAAATGTTACCGCGTGAGTCGGTACGCCCCGGTGACCGAATTCGTGGCTTGCTTTATGACGTGCGTCCCGAGGCCCGTGGTGCACAGTTATTTGTTAGCAGAACCAACCCTAATTTCTTGTTGGAACTTTTCCGTATCGAAGTACCGGAAATTGGCGAAGAAATGATTGAGTTGCGTGGCGCTGCCCGCGATCCGGGTTCTCGTGCTAAAATTGCAGTGAAGAGCAATGATAAACGCATCGATCCGGTTGGCGCTTGTGTCGGTATGCGCGGTGCGCGTGTGCAGGCTGTTTCCGGCGAGCTGGGCGGTGAGCGTGTGGATATCGTGCTTTGGGACGATAACCCGGCACAGTTTGTAATTAACGCAATGGCTCCTGCAGAAGTTGCTTCTATTGTTGTTGACGAAGACGCACACACAATGGATATCGCCGTAGCGGCTGATAACCTGGCGCAGGCAATCGGTAAAGGTGGACAGAACGTTCGCCTGGCCAGTCAGTTAACTGGCTGGACATTGAATGTCATGACAGAAGACGAGTTCAATGAGAAAAACGAAGCAGAAGCTCAGCGTTTATTGAACTTGTTTGTTTCAACCTTAGATATTGACGAAGACTTTGCAACCGTGCTTGTTGACGAAGGCTTTTCTTCGTTAGAAGAGGTTGCTTATGTTCCGGTCGCGGAGTTCCTTGATATTGAAGGAATGGACGAAGATATCGTAGAAGAATTGCGTAGCAGAGCGCGTGCTTATTTAACGACGAAAGCTTTAGCTACAGAAGAATCTCTGGAATCGGCTGAACCAGATGAAACGCTGTTGAATCTTGAAGGAATGGATCGCCACCTGGCCTATGTGTTAGCCAGCAAGGGTGTGACCAGCCTGGAAGAGTTAGCGGAACAGGGCGTTGACGACTTAGCCGATATTGAAGAACTAAATGAACAGCAGGCTGGCGATTTAATTATGAAAGCCCGCAATATTTGCTGGTTCAATGAAGAACAGTAGAACGATCAGCGGAGGTACAACAGACTATGGAAGAAGTAACGCTCGATAAGCTGGCCAAAGATGTCGGTACAACAGTTGATCGTCTGGTTCAGCAGTTCGCTGAAGCGGGCATGACCAAGAAAGCGGGTGATTCTGTTAATGAAGATGAAAAACAGAAATTACTGGCTCACTTGAACCGTCAGCATGGCGGTGGCGGCAGCTCTGAACCCAGCAAAATGACTTTAAAGCGTAAAACGAAAAGTACGTTAAGTGTTGGCGGCGGAAGAGATTCTAAATCCGTTCAGGTAGAAGTGCGCAAAAAACGCACTTATGTCAAACGTTCGGCGAGTGAAGAGCAGGAACGTGAAGAGCAAGAACGCTTAGCCAAAGAAAAAGAAGCAGAAGAAGCAAAACTTCGCGAAGAAGAGCAAAAACGCGAAGAAGAGAAGCAGCGCAAAGAAGCTGAAGCGAAAGCTAAAGTAGAGCGCGAAAAAGCTGAGAAAGAAAAAGCTGAAAAAGAGAAACTGCGTAAAGAAAAAGAGAAGGCACGTCAAAAGGCGGAAGCTGAGAAACGTGCAGCGATGACACCTGAAGAACGTGAAGCGGCAGACAAAGCGAAAGCAGAAGCCGAAAAGCTGAAGCGTCAGCAGGAAGAAGAAGCCCGTAAAAAGGCCGAAAAAGAAGCGGAAGCGCAAGCGGAAGAAGCTCGTAAACTAGCTGAAGAAAATGCAAAACGCTGGGAAGAAGAAGAGCAGAAACGTAAGCAGCAAGAGCAGGAAGATGTGCACTTTACAACGTCTTCTACAGCTCAGGAAGCTGAAGACGCGCAGGACTTCGACGAAGAACGTAAAAGTCGCAAGCGCGGCAAAAAACGTCGTCGCAAAGATGAAGAAAGTGATGAAACACCGCGTCGCGAGAAGCGTCGTAAAGGTGCTCGTCGTGGCTCATCATTGCAACAGGGCTTTAATAAGCCAGCGCAGCCGGTCGAGCGTGATGTAAAAATTGGCGAAACCATTACTGTTGGCGAACTGGCCAATCGTATGGCAATTAAAGCCAGTGAGCTCATCAAGACCATGATGAAAATGGGCGAGATGGTCACGATTAACCAAATTCTTGACCAGGACACAGCTGCCTTAGTTGTTGAAGAGCTTGGACACAAGCCCGCGCTTGTCAAAGACAACGCGTTGGAAGAGGAAGTGCTTTCTGACCGCCATGAAGGTGGTGAAGAAGCACCTCGTGCTCCGGTTGTAACGGTTATGGGTCACGTTGACCACGGTAAAACGTCGTTACTGGATTACATTCGTAAAGCGAAAGTCGCATCCGGCGAAGCGGGTGGTATTACCCAGCATATTGGTGCATACCACGTAGAAACCGGTCACGGAATGGTAACCTTCCTTGATACTCCGGGACACGCTGCCTTTACCTCGATGCGTGCACGTGGTGCCGGCGCAACCGATGTTGTTATTTTGGTTGTTGCAGCGGACGACGGCGTTATGCCACAGACCAAAGAAGCGGTTCAGCACGCGAAAGCAGCTGGCGTACCTCTGGTGGTCGCTGTAAACAAAATGGATAAAGAAGGCGCAGATCCGGATCGTGTGAAAAACGAACTGTCTCAGCTGGAAGTCATTCCGGAAGACTGGGGTGGTGACGTGCAGTTTATTCCGCTGTCAGCTCACACCGGTGAAGGCATTGACGAGCTGCTAGAAGCAATTCTGTTGCAATCTGAAGTACTGGATTTACGCGCAGAAAAAACCGGCATGGCCTCAGGTATCGTGGTTGAATCACGTCTGGACCGTGGTCGTGGACCAGTAGCGACGGTTCTTGTTCAGCGCGGCTTGTTGAAGCAAGGTGACGTTGTTCTTTGTGGCCTTGAGTACGGACGTATTCGTGCCATGCGTGACGAAACCGGTAAAGAAATTAAAGAGGCCGGTCCTTCAATTCCTGTAGAAATACTTGGCTTGTCCGGTGTTCCTCAGGCAGGTGACGAAGCAACGGTTGTTAAGGACGAGCGTAAAGCACGTGAAGTAGCTAACTACCGTCAGGGTAAATACCGTGATGTGAAATTAGCGAAACAGCAAAAAGCGAAACTGGAAAACATGTTTGCGGACATGGCTGAAGGTGACGTTGCTGAACTGAACATTGTCCTCAAGTCAGACGTACAAGGCTCATTGGAAGCGATTTCTGATGCTCTGACTAAGCTGTCGACTGATGAAGTGAAAGTGAACATCATTGGTAGCGGTGTTGGTGGTATCACTGAAACAGATATTTCTCTTGCCAGTGCATCGAATGCGATTGTTGTTGGCTTTAACGTTCGTGCCGAAGCGGCCGCTAGAAAACTGGTTGAGCAAGAAAGTGTAGATTTGCGCTATTACAGCGTCATTTACGACTTGATTGACGAAGTTAAAGCAGCGATGAGCGGTATGCTGCAGCCTGAGTTCAAACAACAGATCATTGGTCTGGCAGAAGTTCGCGATGTCTTCAAATCACCTAAGATCGGTGCAATTGCCGGTTGTATGGTAACTGAAGGTATCGTCAAACGTTCAGCACCAATTCGCGTATTACGTGACAACGTTGTTATTTACGAAGGTGAGCTTGAATCACTGCGTCGCTTTAAAGATGACGTTCAGGAAGTTCGTAACGGCATGGAATGTGGTATCGGTGTTAAGAACTACAACGATGTCAAAGAAGGCGACCAAATTGAAGTCTTCGAAACAGTCCAGATAGAACGTACGCTTTAATCAAGGACACAGTAATTTATGGCACAAGAGTTTAGCCGTACCGAAAGGGTACGGCACCAGCTACAACGAGAAATCGCTATGATCCTGCAGCGCGAGATAAAAGATCCTCGCGTTAGCATGGTCACAGTATCCGATGTGGAAGTTTCTCGCGATTTAGCTTATGCCAAGGTGTTCGTTACCTTTTTTCAAGATGACCCTGAACAAGTTAAGCAGGCGTTAAAAGTGCTAAATGAAGCGTCAGGCTTTATTCGTTCTTTATTAGGTAAACGCATTAAGGCACGCATAGTTCCGCAACTTAAATTCCAGCACGATGCCTCGTTAAATGAAGGTATTCGAATGGGTAAGCTGGTTGCAGAAGCACGCGAGCGAGATAAAAAAAGCAGTGAAAACAGCGGAGACGATTAATGTCTAAAGCTCGTCTACGCAAAGGCCGTGCAGTCACGGGCGTAGTTTTATTGAATAAACCGCAGGGCATGAGTTCAAACCATGCCCTGCAGCATGTTAAGCGCCTGTATAATGCACAAAAAGCCGGTCATACCGGAGCCCTCGATCCTTTAGCCACTGGAATTCTGCCCATCTGCCTGGGAGAAGCGACAAAGTTCTCACAGTACTTACTTGATGCCGATAAAGCGTATCGGGTTGAAGCTTTGTTAGGCGTCCGAACGACTACGAGCGACGCCGAAGGCGAAGTTGTTGAAGAAAAACCGGTTTCGGTTGATGCTAAACATATTGCCGAGGTAATTCAGGACTTTATTGGTAAGCAAGCGCAATCACCCTCTATTTATTCAGCGTTAAAGCATGAAGGCCGACCTTTGTATTATTACGCTCGGCGCGGTATTGAGGTTCCCAAAAAGACACGCGAAATTACAATACACTCTATAGAGTTGTTGGCTGTCGAGGGAAATAAGGTCGTTCTTCAAGTCAGTTGCAGCAAAGGTACGTACATTCGGACGCTGGTGGATGATTTGGGTCAGGCTTTGGGGTGTGGCGCACACGTTTCCAGTTTGCATCGTAATGCGGTGGCCGATATTAACGAATCGACCATGGTGACGCCGGAGCAGTTGGAAAAAGCGGCAGAGCAGGGCGAGTCTACGCTGGATGATTTGTTGCAACCAGCTGATCTGCTGTTAGGCGAACTGCCAAAGATTACAGTAACTCAGGCACAGACCAGAGACTTTCTTCATGGGCAGCCTATTCCTTTACCAGTAAGTGATGCAAATGAAGCCGAAGAGTGGCGGGTCCTTAATGAGAAGTCTCAGTTTTTAGGCGTTGGCCGGGTGAAAAATATGGAATTATGGCCGCGTCGCGTTATTGCTCTTGAGTATGCTGATTTATAGTTGTTTTTGTGTTGTTAGGTGGGTATAATCGCCACCTTCATATCGACGCTGAATTAGTGATTGGCGTCGATCATTTTGACAAACTTAGGAGTTATCATGTCACTAACTGTTGAACAGAAAGCTGAGATTGTAAAAGAATTTGGTCAAGGCGAGAACGATACGGGTTCTCCTGAAGTGCAGGTTGCGCTTTTGACAAAAAACCTGGCTGAATTACAAGACCACTTTAAATCACATAAGAAAGATCACCATTCACGTCGTGGTCTGTTACGTATGGTTAGCCGTCGTCGTAAGCTTCTTGATTACCTGAAGCGTAAAGACGAAAAACGCTATGTAGCACTTGTTGAGCGTTTAGGTATCCGTCGCTAAGACACTCCAACGCATAAAGAATTTTTAAAAAGGGCCTTTTGGCCCTTTTTTTGTATTCTTTTTAGGCTTATGGGTCTTAATTTTGTCACAATTCCCTTATACTATGCGACGAGATAAATAAAGAGAGAAGACGAGTATCAATCCGGATACTCTATATTTTGAAGGTAAAGGAAAGAAACGTGAATCCAATAACTAAACAATTTCAGTACGGTCAGCATACAGTCACATTAGAAACTGGCGTAATAGCACGTCAGGCGACTGGTTCTGTACTTGCCAGCATCGATGATACAACAGTCTTAGTCACTGTTGTTGCCAAAAAAGAAGCACGTGAAGGGCAAAACTTTTTCCCGTTAACAGTCAATTACCAAGAAAAGACTTACGCAGCCGGTAAAATTCCTGGCGGTTTCTTTAAGCGTGAAGGGCGTCCTAGCGAAAACGAAACGTTAACCAGTCGCTTAATTGACCGACCAATTCGTCCATTATTTCCAGATGGCTTCATGAACGAAGTACAGGTTGTTGCTACTGTTGTTTCAGTAAACCCTCAGATTAACCCTGATATCGTCGCTTTAATTGGCGCGTCAGCAGCTTTATCCATTTCTGGTGCTCCTTTTGCAGGCCCAATTGGCGCAGCACGTGTTGGTGTGGTTAATGATGAATACGTACTAAACCCAACCGCCGACGAGTTAGAAAACTCCAAGCTGGATCTTGTGGTTGCGGGTACGGATAAAGCCGTATTAATGGTTGAATCAGAAGCTGAGTTGCTGTCTGAAGACCAAATGCTTGGTGCCGTTATGTACGGTCACGAAGCAATGCAGGACGTTATTAAAGCCATTACTGAATTTACTGCAGAAGCAGGCAAAGAGAAGTGGGACTGGCAGGCTCCTGCAAAAGATGAAAGCTTGCAGACCAAAGTTCGTGAATTGGCAGAGCAAGGTATTGGCGAAGCCTACCGCACTACCGACAAAGCAGAACGTAAAGGTAAGCTTGACCAAGTTAAAGAGCAGATGGTCGAGAAGCTAACTGCTGAAGATGAAAACGTCGATTTAGAAGAAGCCGGCAAAATCTTCCACGACCTGGAAAGTGACATTGTACGTAGCCGTATTATTGCTGGTGAAAAGCGTATCGATGGCCGCGACCCTGACATGGTTCGTGCTATTAGTGTCGCTACTGGTGTATTACCGCGTACTCACGGTTCATCATTGTTTACCCGTGGTGAGACTCAGGCGTTGGTAACTGCTACCTTAGGTACCGATCGTGATGCTCAGATGATTGACGAGCTGACTGGTATGAACACAAATCGCTTCATGCTGCATTATAACTTCCCTCCATACTGTGTTGGCGAAACGGGTATGGTTGGATCGCCAAAACGTCGTGAAATTGGTCATGGTCGTTTGGCGAAACGTGGTATTCAGGCAGTTATGCCTAGCCACGATGAATTCCCTTACACTATTCGTGTGGTTTCAGAAATTACCGAATCAAACGGTTCAAGTTCAATGGCCTCTGTTTGTGGTTCTTCATTGGCGTTAATGGACGCTGGTGTGCCAATTAAGTCTTCTGTAGCGGGTATCGCTATGGGCTTGGTTAAAGAAGGCGACAAGCACGTTGTTCTTTCCGATATCCTTGGTGATGAAGATCACTTAGGTGATATGGACTTTAAAGTAGCCGGTAACACCGATGGTATTACTGCGTTGCAAATGGACATTAAAATTGATGGTATCACTCGCGACATCATGGAAAGTGCATTAGCGCAGGCTAAATCAGCTCGCCTACACATTCTGAAAGTGATGGACGAAGCCATTGGCGGTCACCGTGAAGAGCTTTCTACTTATGCGCCTCGCTTTACCACTATCAAAATTGATCAGGACAAGATCAAAGACGTTATCGGTAAAGGTGGAGCGGTCATTCGTGAGCTGACCGAATCAACCAATACCAACATTGAGATTGGTGATGACGGTACCATTAAAGTTGCAGCAAGCGATCAGGCAGATGCCGACGCCGCTATTGAGAAAATCAAGCAGTTAACGGCTAATGTTGAAGTAGGTAAAATTTACCAGGGTAAAGTAGCGCGTATCGTAGACTTCGGTGCGTTTGTTACTGTGTTACCAGGGAAAGACGGCTTAGTTCATATTTCTCAAATTGCAGAAGAACGTGTTAATGACGTAAACGAATACCTGAAAGTTGGTGATGTCGTTCCGGTTAAAGTACTGGAAATTGATCGCCAGGGTCGTGTCCGTCTGAGCATGAAAGAAGCTGCTGAGAAAAAAGAGGAGCCAGCAACTGAAGCTCCTGCAGAACCAGCTGCTGAAGAAGAAAACAAAAGCGAAGAATAATCGTAAAGATTCTCTAAGCTTTGTTAAAAACCCCGTTTAAACGGGGTTTTTTTATGTCTGTCTTTTGCCTGTTTGGCTTCGAGTGTGCTGTAATAGAGCTATAGGTTTATTCAAAGGAAATATTATGCAGGTGCGAACAAGTAGTGCATTCATCGGAGCTCTTTTGTTGTTAGGAGCGTTGACCGGGTGTGCGTCGCAAAATTCAGTTAATCAATTGCCGGACAATGTTGTGCTTGCAGAGCCTGAGCGCGCAGAATTTCGTTATGAAATAGAGCTCGCGCGTATTGCTCAGATGTTGGGAGAGGATTTAACCCAGGAACAACGAGCAGAGCTATATTATCGCCGTGGCGCCCTATACGATGCTGTCGGACTAAGAACTCTGGCCAGAATGGATTTCACCCGTGCGTTGGAATATAACCCGAGACTAGCGGATGCCTATAATTTTTTAGGTATTCAATACACACAGTTAGAAGAATTCGATTACGCGTACGAAGCTTTTGACTCAGCAATTGAGTTGGATCCCGAGCATCGTTACGCTTATTTGAATCGAGGAATAGCTGAGTACTACGATGCAAGAACCGAGCTTTCTCAGGAAGACTTAGAGTATCATTTGGAGAAAGAACCGGAAGACCCTTACCGGGTTATTTGGCTATTTTTAGCGGAATATGAAAATGATCCGGAGCAGGCGCAGATTAGTCTGGAAGAAAATGCTGAAAAGCTTGATAAAAGCGAATGGGGTTATCAGATTACGCAACTGTATGCGGATAAGCTTTCTAAAGAGGCTTTTTTAGAACGTATGACCCGTAACTTGGGTGATTCTGAAAAACTGACAGAGCGTTTATGTGAAGCTTACTTTTATTTGGGAAAGTATATGCAGATAAAAGGTGATCAGCTGGAAGCTATGAATTATTTTAAACTGGCTTTAATGACGAATGTTTATGAGTTTGTTGAGCACCGTTATGCGTCGGTTGAGTTAACGCGTATTCGTCACGCGTTATTAAACCGGTAAAGAGCCATTTGATGAAAGGACGGCTGTTAGTACTTTCTGCTTTTTTGGTTATAAGTAGCTGGTCTCATCAGGTCTTTAATTCACAGCAAACATTGAACTGGTCAGCGCATAAAGGTAATGCGAAAGCGCAATATCAATTAGCTAACCGTTATTGGCAAGACAAAAATCGAACTGCCGCTCATTACTGGTGGCAGCGCTCTGCCAAACAAAAGTATTCTCCTGCCATCGAGAGCTTAATTCTTGCTTTTCCTAAAGCTAACGACGACTGGTTAAAATTGGCTGTCGCTGCTGGTGACCCCGCCGCTAAGCGGCAAGTTGCAATGACTGAACTGACAGACGATAACATTTCAATAGGACAGTGGCAGCACCGTTGGCAAAGTGCCGATGAACCCTGGTTAAAGCAAAAGTTTGCGTTACTTGAGCGTTACCAGAAAAATGATAACTGCGATATAAGTATTAAAGTGATAGCGGCTAATCAAAGCGCAAAAAAGCGCTACCTTGATTTTTTATCGGCCGTAAAAAACTCCCCTTTTACGACCAGTAACTGGTGCATCGGTTGGGCTCTGGACGAGGAATTATCATGCACTATTGGTGATGAGCGCGGTAGAGCAAGTTGTCGTTCAGATAAAGTAGCTGACAGAACAGTGATATTGGCGGATAAGGGGATTGCGAGTGCGGACAGTCGAACATTGACATTGACCCCCGATAGCTCAGAAAAAGTTATTCAACATGAGCTAGGGCATTGGCTGGGCTTTGCCGATGAGTATGCCATGTCGGAGTCTCTGGCTCGGAAATTTTGCAACGGCCATTATGAGCATGAAAGTTTAAATATTATTGTTTCTGGCCATGCTAAGTACTATTCCAGCGACCAAATACGGGACATCTATGACAACTTACCATGGAAAAGTGAAATACCTTCATGGAAAGAAATAGCCCAGCAAGAAGGGGAGAAGTGGCGCCTGGGCAGCTCGGAAAGTCGCGATATAGGACTTTTTAAAGCTGACACCTGCAATGCTATTAGTGATAAACAAGCTTGGCGTCCGGTAAATGTCAGAACGGCGATGGAGCAGCACAATACCGGACTATGGCCAGAGCTTTATTTGAAGTTATTACGGAAACATCAATAACTGCCGTGTAAGAAGACTATACAGAGAGTGCTACTTGAGCCAGGATAAGCACCGGACAAAGTGTTGCCAGAAACCAGATGAGCGAACGTAACTTGTCGTAGTTGCTTAAGTACGCAATGTGGTAAAGCACTCTTAACACAATGAATGAAACGCCCAGAAACTCAATTCTTTCGGTTACCTGAGAAGTGGCTATAGCAGCTAGAATTGCAGCGGCAAATAACGGGAAAGCTTCATAGGCATTGTAATGACCTGCAACAGCGCGGGCGCCTCGCCCAAGTAAGCGCTGTTGCTGAGCTCTGGGATGTTTATTGTCGTAACCGTTGTCGCGATTCTGAAAATAAACCACAGGAGCCTTGGCTAAAATAGGCAAGACTCCGGCAATGAGTAAACACCACAGTAAAAGGCTCATGGTCAAGCTTCCTAATTAACGTACAGTTTCACCCGCTGCCTGCAAGTCGGCATGATAAGAAGAACGTACTAGCGGACCGCTGGCAATATGGCTGAAGCCCATTTCAACACCTGCAACGCGCAGCTCTTCAAATTCATCCGGGTGAACATAGCGGGCAACCGGAATATGGTGGCGGCTAGGCTGTAAATACTGGCCGATAGTCAACATGTCGACATCATGCGCACGGAGGTCTTTCATAACCTCCAGTATTTCTTCTTTGGTTTCTCCAAGGCCAACCATCAGCCCTGATTTAGTGCGTATATCAGGGCGAGCCTCTTTGTATTTTTGCAGCAAATCTAAAGACCATTGATAGTTTGCGCCCGGACGAGCCGCTTTATAAAGGCGTGGCACAGTCTCAAGGTTGTGGTTGAACACATCAGGTGCTTCGTCTTTCAGAATATCAAGCGCGACTTGCATACGGCCACGAAAGTCCGGTACAAGTACTTCAACCTGAATGTTGTTTTCGCTGTGTTTACGTATTTCACGAATACAATCGGCAAAATGCTGTGCCCCGCCATCGCGTAAATCATCACGATCAACTGAGGTAATAACGACATACTTCACTTTCATGTCGCGAATCGTTTTCCCCAGCTTTTCAGCTTCTTCAGGGTCGGGCGGAAGAGGGCGACCATGAGCAACATCGCAGAATGGGCAACGACGTGTACAAATATCACCCAGAATCATAAAGCTGGCCGTACCGTGGTTAAAACATTCCGGTAAATTTGGACAGGAAGCTTCCTCACAAACAGAATGCAAGCCATGGCTGCGCATAGCCTGTTTAATTTCATCAATACGCTCAGTTGAAGAAGGGAGCTTCACCTTCAACCACGACGGCTTACGCAACATTTGGTCGCGTTCTGTGGGAATAATTTGTACTGGTATCAGTGCCATTTTATCGGCGTCACGCATTTTGACACCAGGTTCAACTCTAACTGGCTTTGACATAATCTTGAGCGAGTCCCGTTTGTTGAAGAATGTTGCTGTAGGAAACTGAACTAGTGAAGTGTTTTATCACTGCATTAGCGGCTTCACTAAAGCTTTCAGGACCATTGAGATCCTTGGTTTGAATCATTTTTATGCCCGACAGCCCACAAGGGTTGATCCGGGCAAAGGGTTCCATATCCATATTGACGTTTAACGCCAACCCATGGAATGAACAGCCTTTACGAATACGCAGCCCTAACGAGCAAATTTTATCATTACCAACGTAGACACCTGGAGCATCGCGTCGAGCTTGAGCATCAATACGGTAATCGGCAAGAGTCCCGATAACCGTGTTTTCAATTTGATTGACTAACTGGCGGACACCGTAATTTAGGCGACGAATATTCAGAAGAAAATAAATAACGACCTGACCCGGGCCGTGGTAGGTTACCTGCCCACCTCTGTCGACTTGAATAACGGGAATATCGCCAGGAGCCAGAATATGCTCGGCCTTTCCGGCCTGCCCTTGGGTAAACACAGGGTCATGTTCAACCACCCACAGCTCGTCTGCAGTGTGTTCGTCGCGCTGGTCGGTGAATTGTTGCATAGCATGCCATACGGGTTCGTATGGCTGCCTGCCTAATTCACGAATAATTAAGGTATCGTTCATGCCGTCATTATAACGTTTGTCTAGAACAACGGCTAGTCTTGCAACTACAGAACGTAGCGAACGTCGTCAATATCTGACAACGATCGATAAAGAATTTCAATATGCTCCTGACTTTCTACACGCACAGCGACAGAAACCGAATGATAATTGCCTTTACTGCTAGGTTTTACCGAAGGAGAATAATCACCGGGAGCATGCTCCTGTAAAACTTCGACAACTTGATCAGGAAGGCTGTCACTGGCAACCCCCATCACTTTAAAAGTAAAGTGACAAGGGAAGTCTACCAGTTCATCAAAGCGTGTCTTTTGCATCTATCTTAACCTTTATTCTTCACTAAACTGCTGTTTAATATAATCCATAATTTTCTTGAAGAAACCGCCTTCCTCAACTGCCTGCAGAGTCACTAACGGGAAAGATGCGACATCTTCATCGTTCAACTGAAGGTAGACTGTTCCAACATGCTGGCCTTTTGATAATGGTGCTTGCAACTGCTGATCAAGTTCAAAGTTAGCTTTCAGTTTGTCGCGCTGGCCTTTAGGTAAAGTAATGACCACATCTTCACTGATTCCAAGTTCAACTTCGTCAAGGTCTCCCCCCCAAATGCGATGAGAAATAAAGCTCTCACCAGCACTATAGGCTTTGACGGTTTCGTAGTAGCGGAAACCGTAGTTAAGCAGCTTTTTACTTTCTACTTTACGAGCTTGTTCGCTGTTAGTCCCCATTACCACAGCAATTAAACGTGTGCCGTCTTCAACTGCAGATGAGACAAGGCTATAACCTGCTTCGTTGGTATGTCCTGTTTTTATGCCGTCTACGTTTAAGCTGCGGTCCCAAAGTAATGAGTTGCGGTTGTACTGCTTAATGTTGTTGAAGGTGAACGACTTCTCCGCATAAAGTGCGTACTCTTCCGGCGTTTCTTCAATTAAAGCACTAGCTAAAGTCGCCATGTCACGAGCAGAAACGTACTGATCGGGATCTGGTAAACCGTGACTGTTTGAGAAGTGGCTGTCGTTCATGCCAATTTGTTCAGCGTAGTTATTCATTAAGTCGGCGAATGCGTCTTCGCTGCCGGCAATGTGCTCAGCCATAGCCACGCAGGCATCGTTACCTGACGAAATAATAATGCCGCGATTCAGGTCTTCTACGCTGATTTCTTTGCCAACCTCAATGAACATTTTTGATGACTCAGGGAAGTTTTTTGCCCAGGCATTTTCGCTAATGGTAACCATGTCGTTTGAGCTAATACGGCCGGCAAGTATTTCTTTACCAATGATATAACTTGTCATCATTTTGGTCAGGCTTGCAGGAGGAAGGCTCTCAGCAGAGTTACCTTCGGCCAGAACCTTACCCGTGGTGTGATCGATAAGTATGTAAGCTTTGGCGTTAATTGACGGCGCATTGGGAACCAATGACTGGGCCGCAAAACTTGCTGAGCTGAATAATAGGGTTACAACTGTAAAAAGGTGACAAATTTTTTTCATTGGAATTATCTTTATCTTATCGGTCAAAAGGTGAATCGAGTGCTTAATGGGGCCGGATTATATCAGTTCTGATGCTTAGCGTCAGGAGTATCGGACTGACTTTGCGCTGCCTTTACGCGAAAAGCTTCCGGGTATCCTGAAGACCGTATTTGCTCCAGCAAATCGTAGCTGTCATCTTCTGAAACCGGACCCAGCATTAATTTATGTAGACCATGACTTTGTTCAGTAGTTGCAATCTCCTGAAACTTCGGCGGTAAGTCGTGTTTTAATTGCGATAAACGGTCAGGGTTTGATGATGCCACTAATTGAATGAGGTAATCAGGTCGGTTTTCTGCGGCTGTTTTTTGTGCCGCAGGCATGGGAGTATTCAAGCTTATAGCCTCAATTTTGACCGGAGCTGTGCCACTGTCTAACATGTCCAGTTTATAGGCTGCAGCGAAGGATAAATCGATAATACGTTCCGGATGAAACGGACCTCGGTCATTCACTCTGACCACAACGCTACGTTCATTTTTCAGGTTAGTGACTTTAACGTAGGTTGGCAGAGGCAGGCGTGTATGTGCTGCGGACATGCTGTACATGTCATAATACTCGCCATTAGAAGTCAGGTGCCCGTGAAACTTATTGCCGTACCAGGAAGCGTAACCTTCCTCAACATAGCCTGCTGCACTTTCCATAACTTCATAGTCATTACCCAGCACCCGGTAGTCACGGTTGCCTTGAGGACTAATGGGTTCGTGAACAGGAACGGCATTACGCAGTTCCGACTCGTTAGGTAGCCGAGTGGGGGCGCTGTCTTTGTGTTGACTGTAGCGACCCGTTGGCGAATTTGAGCAACTGCTGAGCAGAAAGGTACTCAGCAGTAATATCAATAAGCTATTCCACTTCATTCTTCAGCTGCTCACTAAACTGATAGACGGCCATCGCATATAAAGGGCTATGGTTATATCGCGTAATAACATAGAAGTTATTGTACCCTAACCAGTATTCATGGGCTTGTTCGGTTTCAAACTCGAAAACCCGCACTTTAGTCTCGTCATTGACTGCACTGTGAGATGGAAGTTCATAGCCTTTACTTTCTATATCAGAGCGCTTTAGATTTGGCTTCATGCCGTCACTGACCAGGTCTTTCCAGTTTTGCGATTCATCAAGTGGCTGAGCAACAGGCTGCCCTTGTTGCCATTTATGCTTCGCAAAGTAATTGGCGACACTGCCTATGGCATCGACCGGATTGGTTAAAATGTCTCGCTGACCGTCGCCGTCAAAATCGACGGCATAGTGGCGGTAACTGGACGAAATAAACTGTCCGAACCCCATGGCACCTGCATATGAACCCTTGGCTTCACTGACGTTCCAGCCTTCTTCGGAGGCTAACTGGAAAAATTCACCAAGTTCAGAGCGAAAGAATTTTGAACGGGGAGGGTAGTGAAAACCTAAAGTGTAAAGTGAATCAAGGACAGAGTATTTGCCCATATAACTACCATAAAAGGTTTCAACGCCAATTATAGCAACGATGATTTGTGCCGGAACGCCATATTCTTGCTCAGCGCGCTCAAGCGTATCTTTATGTTCGCGCCAGAATTTAACGCCCGCCTCAAGACGCTTTTCCGTGAGGAAAATAGGGTAATATTGATACCAGGGTTTGGCTTCCCATGGGCGCTGGATTGCTTCAAGCACTTCTTCATTTTTGTTGGCTTTTGAAAGCCATTGACGAACTTTGTCTTCATCAAGCTGATGTTCTTGAACCTGCTCTTGAATAAAATCTTCAACTTCACTCGACTGCTGTTGAGCCGTTGCATAAAAACTGGTTGTCGCGGTAAGCAAAGCTAACCCAAATAAAGCGCGCATAGGAATCCCCTGTTTAGCCATTTTTCATTACCAGGCGATGGTGGGTCGCAATGGACATCAAAATGCCAAACCCGGCCATCAGCGTCACCATTGAGGTGCCCCCGTAACTGATTAAAGGTAATGGTACCCCAACCACAGGTAAGAGTCCTGAAACCATACCAATATTTACAAAAACATAAACGAAGAAAGTTAGTGTCAAAGAGCCCGCCAAGAGTTTGCTAAAAATATCCTGTGTTTGCAGAGCGATAATTAAGCCTCGCAAAATAACAAAGCCATAGAGGGCAAGCAGAAGGATAACGCCGGTAAGCCCAAACTCTTCGCTAAACACTGAGAAAATAAAGTCCGTATGGCGTTCAGGTAAAAACTCTAGCTGAGACTGCGTGCCTTGCAACCAGCCTTTGCCATCTATGCCACCAGAGCCGATGGCTATTTTTGACTGGATAATGTGGTAACCGGAACCCAGAGGATCCCGCTCAGGGTTCAAAAAAGTTAATACGCGTTGGCGCTGATAGTCGTGCATAAGGTAGAACCAGAGAACCGGCGTAAAAGCGGCAGCTGTAATCCCTGCAGTGGTGACAAGCTTCCAACTGAGTCCGGCGAGGAAAATGACGAAAATTCCTGCGCAGGCTACGAGTAGAGATGTCCCTAAATCTGGCTGTCGAGCAATGAGTAAAGTGGGAATAATAACCAGAGCTAAAGCCCCAAACAGCCGGTAAATTGAAGGCGGAATGGGACGCTGATTCATATACCAGGCCAACATTAGTGGCATAGCTAACTTCATAATCTCTGACGGTTGTATGGTTAACGGGCCAATATCCAACCAGCGTTGTGCGCCCTTTCCCATTTCGCCAAAAGCAAGTACTGCGATTAGTAACAGTACTCCAACAATAAAAACAGGCACTGCAAAACGTGACAGAGCGCGGGGAGGAATTTGCGCAACGATGAAAAGGACGACAAATGACAGACCAATGCGAACGGATTGTCTTTTTACAACATCAATGTCCTGACCTGCAGCGCTGTAGATAACAAAGAGGCTGACAATCGACAGGATGATCAAAGGGAGAAGAAGCGGTCCATCAATGTGGAGCTTCTTTAGTAACGGATTGCGTTGGCGCTCTTCAGTCGTCAGCATTAGTATTTTCCTGCTGTTTATTGCCGTTATTAAAGCGAGTATGCCAAAGATCAAGCATTTTTCTTGCGACCGGAGCTGCCACGCTTCCGCCGCCACCCAGAGAGTTTTCAATGGTTACCACAACAATAACTTTGGGGTCATCAGCTGGTGCATAACCGACATACATGGCGTTGTCCCGGTAGCGTTCTGCGATATCTTCGGCCTTGTATTCTTCTTCTTGTCCCAGGCTTCTTACCTGAGCAGTCCCTGTTTTTCCCGCGGATGAATAGGGGGCGTCTTTAAAGGCAGACTGCGCTGTTCCTTTTTGCTCCATGTTAACGTTACGCATTGCTTTAGTAATGATTTCCCAGTTATTACTGTCCTTTAACTTCAAAGGTTCGCGATGTGTAATTAACGCCTCTTCAAATTCGCCGTCCTCTATTTTGCCTTTTAGTAGACGAGGAACCAGGTGTTCGCCTTTATTTGCAACCATTGCTGTAGCTACCGCCAATTGCATTGGGGTTGCCGTCCAGTAGCTTTGACCTATACCGACCGATAGTGTTTCGCCTGCGTACCAGGGCTGGCCAAAGCGGGCTCGTTTCCAGCCGCGAGATGGCATCAGAGCGGATACTTCTTCATGAAGATCAATACCGGTTTTCTGACCAAACCCAAACTGTTCCATAAAGCTGGATATTTTATCGACCCCCAGTTTTAAAGCTAAGTCGTAGTAGAAGGTGTCGCAACTTTCAGTAATTGCTGTTTCTACATCAACCCAACCGTGCCCCCAGGCCAGCCAGTCCCGGTAACGCCTGTCGACACCTTTAATTTCAAACCAGCCGGGGTCCCAGATGCGGGTTTTTTCTGTAATGGTTCCGTCTTCTAATCCAAGCAAACCAATTTGAGGTTTGATGGTTGATGCCGGGGGATAAGCCCCCTGAGTGACCCGGTTTAGCAGAGGGCTCTGGGTTGAGTTTAATAAAGATTGATACTGCTTGACGGAAATACCGTTGACGAACCAGTTAGGATCATAACTCGGCGTACTGATCATGGAAAGAATTCCACCGGTTGTTGCATCCATTAGAATAATCGAGCCTCTTTGCTCGCCCAATAATTCTGCTGCTTTGCGTTGCAACTCAAGGTCCAGTTCTAAGACAATATCCTGACCGGGTGTTGGTGCTTCTATACTGAGTGTGCGCACGGCTCTGCCACGGTTATTAACTTCAACACTCTGGTAACCAACTTCACCATGTAATTCTTTTTCGTAATACTTCTCAATGCCGAGTTTACCAATGGTTCTGCTGGCTGCGTAATTGGGTAGTTCTCCGCTTTCACGGAGTTTCTTTACATCGTTACGATTAATTTTCGCAACGTAACCCACGGCGTGCGTTAACAGTTCCTTGTGAGGGTAGTTACGTATTAGCCGTGCTTCAATACTAACGCCCGGATATTTATGTTGCTGCGCTGCAAAGATAGCAAGCTGCTGCTCATTCAGGTCGTCCAGTAGGGGGACGTTGTTAAAGCGCCGCTGGTTTTTCAGGTTCCGATAAAAACGAGCAATAGTGGTATCCGGAAAGCTCAGCAATTTCTGAAGTTGACTCAGGGTGCTGTCCAAATCATCGATTTCTTCAGGAGTGACATCTAAACTATAAATAGGAGTGTTTTCAGCAAGCAAAACGCCGTTACGGTCATAGATTAAGCCCCTGTTAGGTGCCAGCGGCAGCAGCTTTATCCGGTTATCGTTGGAACGGGTCTGAAGTTCATTATGTTCACTAACCTGCAAGTGATACATGTTTGACGCTAACGCAACAAAAGCGGCGACGACAATCACCATCGCGACTAAAACGCGACGCCCAAAAACGGCTGCTTCGGTATCATGATCACGTATGTGGGTGCGCTGACGCATTGTTATTATTATTCTCTATGGTACGGATGATTGTTATTTAGGCTCCAGGCCCTATATAAACTCTCTGCGACAATTAACCTTACCACTGGATGGGGCAGAGTGAGTTTAGACAATGACCAGCGTTGTTCAGCTGCAGCCAGGCACTCATCAGAGAGGCCTTCGGGTCCGCCTATCAACAGAGTGACATCTCTGCCATCCATTTGCCACTTTTCTAACTGTTGAGCAAGTTTAGGTGTGTCCCAGGCCTGACCTGTGACCTCTAAAGTGACAATTCGGTTCCCTTTAGGTATTGCTTGCAGAAGTAATTTACCTTCTTGCTGCATAACGCGCTTTAAATCCGCTTTGCGGGTACGTTTTTGAGCAGCAATTTCATGTAAAACCAGTTTGCAATCTGCCGGGAACCGCTTTTTGTATTCGTTAAAGCCTTCAGTAACCCACGTGGGCATTTTGGTGCCAACGGCGAGTAATTGAATTTGCACTTACTGGCCCCAGAGTTTTTCTAATTGATAGAAATCGCGAATGCTATCCTGCATTACATGCACCACGACATCACCAAGGTCAACCAAAACCCACTCAGATTGTTCACCACCTTCAACGCCAATTGGAGGTGTACCAGCATGTTTCGCCTCTGTAGCGACATGTTCAGCAATACTTCGTACATGCGTTTTCGAGCTGCCAGAGCAGATGATCATGTAGTCAACAACGTCAGTTTTATCATGAACATCTAAAATTTGAACGTCACGACCTTTAAGATCATCGATTTTATCAATGACAAATTCACGCAATTCTTCTGCCTGCAAAAGATTTTCTCCGATTTGAGGATTAAAACCCGAAGTTTAACAGAAATTAAGAAAAGTGTTCAGTCACAAATACAGCTGATGTTGCCTTATGTAGTCATAAACACTGGAGGGTAGGGGGAGGTTAGGTTTGCGTTGTTGCAATTGTTCGCGTAGTTCAGTCGCTGAAACATCAACCATCGGGGTTTGTGCAATATAGACATAACCTGAAGATTGTTCGGTTAAATCTTTTTTGTGTTTCGTCAGATGCGTTGCAATAAAGGACTTTAGCTCGTCATCCTGAGGGCTGAAGTCTACGCCGGCTCGCGGCATAACAACCAGGTGTGCGTTATCGGTAAGCTGTGTCCAGTTATGCCATTTATGGAGACTCATTAAGGAATCCATACCCATAACAAAGAGCAGAATGTCATTGGGAAAGCGCTCTTTAAACTCGCTTAATGTATGAGCGGTGTAGGAAAGTCGGTCTTGTTTTAATTCCCAGTCTTCAGCCGTAAAAGCAGGGTGTTGCTGACAGGCAAGCTTCACCATTTCCAGTCTTTGCCGGGCACTGGCGCAGGGTTGAGACCGGTGCGGAGGCACGGCGCTTGGCATGAGCGACAAAGTAGCAATGTCCAGTTCATCGACCAGAGCTGAGGCTGTTTCTAAATGTCCGTTGTGAATGGGATCAAAAGTTCCGCCAAAGAATGCTCGTATCATAAATGAATAAACTGCTCATTAGGCTCAATGCCGTGACTAAATACAGAAAGAGTCTGATTAATGGCATCAGCGTTGTTGCAACACAGTAAACTGAGAAGGTGCGTCGTTAATATCAGAGGCGACTCGCCGCTGTCGAGCTTTAATGCAGCCTCGATTCTTTCAATAAGTCTTTGTGCGCCAAGCACCGTTTTTTGGCTCAGCTGAGAGGCTCGTTTATGATAGCCGGGTTGCTGATTCGGCCAAATCATAAACTGCCGGAACAGGGCGTTTGTATCAGCCTGTGTTTGTTGCGCCTTTTGCAGAGCCGATAACAGTTGCACCTCGCGTTGGAGGATCCAGATGAGCCGATGGAAATCGTTTTCTTCATCTAACAAGCGATTTAACCGATGCAAGGCGCCTTCGTAGTCCTGTTGCTGGATGCTCTCCTGAAGCGCAAATACACTGAAGCGGCTGACATCATCAATAGATGTTTGCAGAAATTCTTCGGTAATGATTCCGTCATTGCTCAGAAGTTGCCACTTACTGAGCTCCTGATCCAGAGCTAATAAGTTGCCTTCAAACCAGTCTGATAACTTTTCAGGAACGCCCGTAGCTAAGGTTAATTGATAACGTTGAGCTCGTTGATGAATAAATGCCGGTAGTTGGGATTTATCCGGGCTTTGTGTCCGGACTAAAGGGCCGCGTTCCGCCAGCGCTTTGAACCAGCGGCTGTTTTGAGTTTCTTTTTTAAGGCGATCACCAATAACAACGAATATGTCGTTTTCAGACTGATTTTGTGCATATTCTGTTAAAGCCGCAGAGCCGTCACGACCCGGCTTATTATCCGGAAGCTCAAGTTCCAGCAAACGTTTATTCCCGAACAGGCTCATTGACTGTTCACCGGAAGAAAGCTGTTGCCAGTCAAAGTCCTTACTTTGCAGCCAGTGTATGCGTTCGAGATCATCGGAGGATAAGTACTTGCGAATGCTACTTAGTGCGTCATTCCTGAGTAAAAGGTCATCACCAAATACCAACAAAACGGATGGAACGCCATTTTGCTGCAAGTAGTGTTCAAGCTTTTCAGGATAAATGGTTTGCATTGCTTTAAGATTTTACTCCGACATTTCGGAAATGATTTGCTGCAAAATAAGACGAGAAGCTTCCGCTCTCATTTCATCGACCAGCATTTCGCGTTCACGGGTTTTTGCCAGAGCAAAGTTTGGATCGTCCTGGTAATCCCGGGCGACTTCGATCGTGCGTTCAAGTAATAAACGCTGGTTTTGTATTAATTGATAGTTAACCTGGTACAGCAATTCATATTCGGCAACCTGGCCGCTTTCGAACAAAGACAATGTTCTTCGCTCTAATTTGTCGGAAGTTAAGTGAACCGTTATTGGTTGTGCTTCATCTGAAAGTGTAATGCCAGAATGCGCAAAGCGTTGTTGCATATGCTCATTGAGCTCTTTTGACACCTTACTTTTCAGAGAAACCGACTGCAGTGTTTCGGGCAATTGATAGTTCCCGCGCAGCTGAAAGCCACAACCGGTTAGGGTGGCTATCAGCACTAGGATGAGAACAAGGTTTAACGTTGCGCGCATAGCTTATCCAACAACAATATTGAGGATTTTCCCGGGAACATAGATCTTCTTACGAATCTCTTTTCCTTCGGTGTGCTTCTGTACAGAGTCTTCCTCAAACGCAATTTGCTCAACTTGCTCTGCTGAAGCATCGGCAGGTACTGTCAGTTTAGCGCGGACTTTGCCATTAATTTGCACGACAATCAGCTTTTCGTCTTCAACCAACGCACTTTCATCGACGCTTGGCCATTGAGCGAACGCCAGAGGTTCCTCATGGCCAAGTTCTTGCCACAATTGCTCGCAAATGTGCGGTGTAATAGGAGCAAGCATGCGCACCATGGCGTCTATCGATTCAGCCAGTATTTGTCTGTCGGCTTCGGTTTCCAGTGGCGCTTTCTGCAGGTGGTTTAACAGCTCCATAATTGCTGCTATCGCGGTGTTGAAGTGTTGGCGACGACCCATGTCGTCACTGACTTTAGCTATGGTCTTATGCAGTTCGCGACGCAGTTGCTTTTGATCTGAGTTTAAACTGTGGCCGTTGCATGCACCACCCGCATTAACTAAGTCGTAAGTCAGCTTCCATAATCGGCGCAAAAAGCGTTGCGCTCCTTCAACCCCCGAGTCTGACCATTCCAGGGTCATTTCAGGTGGCGCCGCAAACATCATAAATAAGCGGACGGTGTCGGCACCGTAGCGCTCAACCATGGTTTGCGGGTCGATACCGTTGTTCTTCGACTTTGACATTTTGCTCATGCCGCCTATAGCAACCGGCTGGCCGTCTTGCTTATGTTTAGCTCCGGCAATAGCGCCTTTGTCATCGCGTTCAATATCAACGTCAAGAGGGGATACCCACTGCTTGCCGCCTTTTTCGTCTTCGCGGTAATAGCTGTCGGCTAAAACCATGCCCTGACAGAGCAGGCGTTTGAATGGCTCGTCAGAGTCAACCAGCCCTGTGTCGCGCAACAGCTTATGGAAGAAGCGAGCGTACAATAAATGCAGAATTGCGTGTTCAATACCACCAATGTATTGATCAACCGGCAACCAGTAATTGGCTTTTTCTGGATCCAGCATGGCGTCATCGGTTTGTGCGCTACAGTAACGAGCGTAGTACCAGGATGACTCCATAAAAGTATCGAAGGTATCGGTTTCGTGCTCTGCCGGTTGACCGTTGTATTCCGTTTTGCGCCATTCTGGATCGGATTTAATTGGCGAGTTAACACCATCCATGACCACATCTTCCGGCAGTTTAACCGGAAGTTGGTCTTCCGGAACCGGCACGGATTCACCATTTTCCAGGTTCAACATAGGAATAGGAGTGCCCCAGTAACGCTGGCGTGATACACCCCAGTCGCGCAGGCGGTAATTGACTTTACGTTCGCCAATACCTTTTTCTTTTAATTTAGTGGCAATGGCGTCAAAGGCTTGTGCTGAACTCATGCCGTCGTAAGGCCCTGAGTTAATCACGGTGCCTTTTTCGGTAATAGCCGCTTTTTGAATATCACTATCGCCGCTAATAGGCTCAATAACCGGACGAATCTCCAGCTTGTATTTAGTTGCAAATTCCCAGTCACGCTGGTCGTGTGCCGGCACTGCCATAACGGCACCAGAGCCATAGTCCATTAAAACAAAGTTAGCGACCCAAATAGGGATCTCTTCACCTGTCATTGGGTGAGTAGCTTTAATGCCGGTATCCATGCCCAGCTTTTCCATTGTTGCAATGTCGGCTTCTGCGACTTTGCTGTTCTTACAATCTTCAATGAAGCTAGCCAGTTCAGGGTTATTTTTTGCGGCTTCAATAGCTAACGGATGTTGTGCGGCAACACCCATATAGGTAACACCGTATAAAGTGTCGGGACGCGTGGTATAAACGCGTAAACTTTCACCAGTGGCTGCAACTTTAAAGTCAATTTCGACACCTTCAGAGCGGCCAATCCAGTTACGTTGCATGGCCTTAACTTGCTCTGGCCAGCCATCCAGTTGCTCAAGGTCATTCAGCAACTCTTCAGCGTAATCGGTAATTTTAATAAACCACTGAGGAATTTCTTTTTGTTCTACTTTGGCACCTGAACGCCAGCCGCGCCCATCAATAACCTGTTCATTAGCCAGAACTGTTTGATCAACCGGATCCCAGTTGACGGTTGCGTTCTTTTTATAAACCAGACCTTTTTCATAGAGCTTAGTGAAGAACCATTGCTCCCAGCGGTAGTAATCAGGGGAACAAGTTGCAAGCTCACGCTTCCAGTCATAGCCAAAGCCAAGACTTTTAAGCTGTTCGCGCATATAGTCGATATTTTGGTAAGTCCATTTAGCCGGCGCCGTTTTATTTTGTATTGCGGCGTTTTCAGCAGGTAGTCCGAAGGCGTCCCAGCCCATGGGTTGCATGACATTTTTTCCGAGCATGCGCTGATGGCGACTAATAACATCACCTAAGGTGTAGTTACGAACGTGTCCCATGTGCAATTTACCACTGGGGTAGGGGAACATGGACAGGCAATAGAACTTATCCTTGCCCGGTTGTTCTTTCGCCGTAAATACGTCTTGCTCCTGCCAGCGTTTTTGCATGGCAGATTCGATTTTGCTCGGGTTGTATTGTTCTTGCATAATTCCTGCTGATTCCGGTTGAATTTAAGTGTCGGCTTAGCTAATTGCGTACCACATAAGAAGCATAATGATAATGCCGGCCAGACCAAAGAAACCGTTTTCAAAAACAGCGCGCTGTTTGACTTCGGCTGGCTCTGACTTATCAATGCCGAAAAGCATAAGCCAGGAGCTTAATCCAAGACCACCTGCAGCAATAAGCACAGCAAAAAGAATGGCATCAAAAATATTTTCCATAATGATATCCCTGTAGAAAAATGGAAAAGAACAGCAACAGAACCGTTCTGTTAAGCTTTTATAGTGTACTGATTTTCGTACCGGATGACTATGCTTGAGCGCGCTTCTTAGTGCGTTTTGTAGCGATTATCGGCAACAACCCAAGTAAGGCGAGAATTATCGCGCCCCAGTTGCCTATGGTGTTAAAGATAGTGGAGCCCTGAACACCATAAACATTGGTAGATAGCGTCGTTGCTTTAAACTGCGGTGCTAACGCAAGGTAGTTGCCGTGCTCGTCAACCGCGGCTGTAACTCCGTTGTTGGTCGCTCTTAGTAAAGGTTTCCCCAGCTCCATGGCGCGCATACGGGCTATTTGCATATGTTGCCAGGGGCCGTGAGAGTCACCAAACCAGGTGTCATTGCTAATAGTGACCAGATAATCTGTATCATCGTAGGTATTGCTTCGCACTTGTCCTGCAAAAGCAATTTCATAGCAAATAGCCATGGCAAGGTTGCTGCCGTTAGCCTCAAGGTTAGGTTGCTGGTATCCGCCACGACTGAACGACGACATAGGTAAATTGAATAGTGGGGCTAACGGACGCAGAAGGTTCTCAAAAGGAACGAATTCACCAATGGGCAGCAGTTGATGTTTCTGATAACGGTTGGTGTTGCCATAACTGTAGCTCTCATTGTCCAGAACAATAACGGAGTTGTAAAAATCGTCGTTGAGTCTGTCGTAATCAATAATACCGGTAACTAAGGCGGAGTCATTAATACTGGCAGATTGCTCAACAGTATTGAGGACATCACTTGCATAGGGTTCGAGGGCGGTAATCGCCGATTCCGGCCAAATAACCAAGTCGTGATTAAATTTAGGGCGGGTTAAATCCAGATAGCGTAAAATATTTGGCCATTGTTGTTCCGCCTGCCATTTTAATGATTGCTGAATATTACCCTGAACCAGTAATACTGACATGGATTCGGTTTTTCTCTCTGTCGGTTGTATTTTAGGAAATACTGCAGCGCAGGTGAGAAAAATGAGCGGTATTAACAGCGGCGCCGGTTTTTTGAACCGCAAAGCCATAACTATGCTGAGGGCTGTAAACCACAAGGCGACCGTAATACCCGTTTCACCAATAACCGGCGCCAATCCGCCAAATACGCCGTCAGTTTGACTATACCCCAGGCTTAGCCATGGGAAACCTGTAAATAGCCAGCCCCGTAGCAATTCCGCAATGAGCCAGAAAAACGGCAAACTGAAACGCCAGGCAAACTTACGGTGAGAGAGTTTTTGCCAACACCAAAATGCCAGTGCAGGGAATAGTGACAGGTAAGCAAACAGCAGAACTAATAACAGCAGCGTGAACGGTACCGGCACACCGCCATATTGATCGATGCTGACATATATCCAGCTTAGGCCAGCGGCAAACCAGCCCATTCCAAAGATAAAACCAGCTCTGAATGCCCGTTTAGGCGCTAAAGGCCAAATAACACCAACCACAATAGGCAAGACAATAAAAGGCAGCCAATGCCAGTGGAACGGTGAGTAAGCGAGCGTTAGAACTGCACCGCAAAGTAACAAGAGCACGGAGCGTGTGACGCCCCCCGAAAGCTTCATCATTACTGTTCGGACTCCGGTGAGCCATTGTCATCTGAGTTCAGACTAACTTGTAACTGCTGAATACGTCTTTTGTCGGCGTTTGTGACACGAAAGGTCATATTACCTAAAGTGACTTCTTCGCCTGCCTGAGGCAGGTGCCCGAAACCATGAGCAACAAGTCCGCCAACGGTGTCGTGCTCTTCATCGCTGAAGTTGGTATTAAAGTACTGATTAAAGTCCTCGATGGTTGTAAGGGCTTTAATGGAATAGCGGCTTTGGCTAAGACGACGGATATTGTTTTTGTCGTCATCACCCTGAGCGTCCGTTTCGTCTTCAATTTCTCCGACAATCTCTTCCAGAATATCTTCTATAGTGACCAAACCAGACACGCCACCGTATTCATCAACCACAATGGCCATATGATAACGGTTAGAGCGGAATTCTTTGAGGAGTACATCGACCCGTTTACTCTCAGGAACGATTACCGCAGGTCGCATCACTTTCTCAAGTGAAAACACCTCTTCTGTCATGTTAAAGCCGTAGCTCAGCAAATCTTTTGCTAACAGAATACCTTCAACGTGATCTTTGTTGTCTGTGACAACAGGGTAACGACTGTGTTGAGAATCGATAACGATGGGGAGGAATTCGTCCACGCCTTGATGAATGTCAATGGTGACCATTTGTGAGCGTGGAATCATGATGTCGCGTACTTTGAGTTCTGCAACGTCAAGCACACCTTCAATCATTTCTCTGGTATCGTTGTCTATCAGGTCGCGATCTTCAGCGTCCTGAATTAAATCGACGAGTTCTTCTCTGCTTTTCGGCTCACCAGCAAATACTTGCAGCAGTTTTGCTGCCCAGGATTTTCCCGACGAGCCGTTGGCTGAGTGGGGGTTGTCGTCGCTCATTGAGTGTTAAGCTCCATATTGTCTATCGGTTGATACGGGTCTGAGATGTTCAGACTCGCTAAAATGTTACGTTCAATTTGTTCCATTTCTTCTGCTTCGTTGTCGTCAATATGATCGTAACCTAATAAATGCAGAGTACCGTGTATGACCATATGCGTCCAGTGAGCAATCGCTGACTTTTGTTGCTCCTGCGCTTCTTTTTCTACAACGCTTTGGCAGATCACTAAATCACCTAAAAGTGTGACAGGTAATTCTACCGGGCTATTGAAAGGGAAGGATAAAACATTGGTTGCATAGTCTTTACCACGAAACTCATTATTCAGTTCCTGGGCTTCCCGTTCAGCGACAATGCGTATTGTTAGTTCAACCGCTTTGCTGTCTTGTTCGAGGTAATCCAATGTCGCTGAAACCCAGGTATACACGGCGTCTTCATCAGGAGCATCAGTAACGCCATCAGCGAGTTGGTAATCCAGTGTCAAATCAGCCATTAGTTTTTGTCAAAATCCTCGTAGGCTTGCACAATTCGTTGCACCACAGGATGTCGAACAACATCACCTGCCTGGAAGAAAGTAAAGCTAATGTCAGGGACTTTATTGAGAACTTCAATGGCGTGTCTCAAGCCTGAGCGTTGCCCACGGGGTAAATCAACCTGAGTAATGTCTCCGGTAATAACAGCTCGTGAATTAAAGCCGATACGAGTAAGAAACATCTTCATTTGTTCACAAGTCGTATTCTGGCTCTCATCTAGAATGATAAAAGCATCGTTAAGTGTACGCCCGCGCATATAAGCTAATGGCGCAACTTCAATAACGTTACGCTCAATCAATTTTTCAACTTTTTCAAAGCCGAGCATTTCAAACAAGGCGTCGTACAAAGGGCGTAAGTACGGATCCACTTTTTGGGCTAAGTCACCTGGTAAGAACCCCAGCTTTTCGCCTGCTTCAACCGCTGGGCGAGTCAGAAGGATACGGCGCACTTCCTGACGCTCCAAAGCATCCACTGCGCAAGCCACAGCCAGATAAGTTTTACCGGTACCGGCCGGACCAATACCAAAGTTAACGTCATGAGCTAAAATGGCACGAACGTAACCGGCCTGGTTATGGTTACGGGGCTTGATTAGACCCCGCTTTGTTTTAATGTGAGTCATTTTTTCTGCGGCAGGGTCACCTTGTTCATCGTTTTGCTCAAGCACTTTTGCTTGTTGAATAGCAAGGTGGACTTGCTCGGGCTCAATGCGACCTTCTTTTCCTTTTACGGTTGCGGTTTCAATGTACAAATCAAGCAGAAGCTTGTGCACAGCAGAAACGCTGGAGGCATTGCCGATTAATCGAAATTGATGGCCGCGATGCGTGATCTCGACACCCAGGCGGCGCTCAATGTGCTTCAGATTTTCATCTAAAGGGCCGCAGAGATCGGAAAGCCGACGTGAATCCGTCGGCTCTAGCTCAAAATCAAGTGTCTGTGTTTGTGGACTCAATCGTTTCCTCTTTACTCAACTGGCTTGTCGAGGCATTTGAACGACGCCGAGATCATCAGGCTCGCTCGACTTTCCTCGTTGTAAAATAGTTTCCGGCGCTGTATCAATACGCAGCCCCATATCCGCTTCTTCACGAATTAGCTCGCCCCGTAACGAATTAGGAAGCACTTCGGTGATGCGTACATCGACGAACTGTCCAATCATATGGGGTTGACCGACAAAGTTTACAACCCTGTTATTCTCGGTACGCCCGGTAAGTTCCATCGGGTTCTTTTTCGATGGGCCGGTCACCAGAATACGCTGCTCTGTTTCCAGCATACGACGTGCATGCGCCATAGATTGCTGATTCAGGCGTTGCTGTAACAACTGCAAGCGCTCTTTCTTGGTTTCTTCACTAATATCATCAGGTAAGTCAGCCGCTGGTGTTCCCGGGCGTGCACTGTAAATAAAGCTGAAGCTCATATCGAAGTCAATAGTCTGGATAAGATCCATCGTTGCTTCAAAGTCTGCGTTGCTTTCGCCCGGAAAACCAATAATAAAGTCCGATGACATAGCAATGTCTGGTCGCACTTTCTTTAAAGCACGAATTTTTGATTTGTATTCCAGTGCAGTGTGCCCACGCTTCATCATGGTTAAAATTCGGTCTGAACCACTTTGAACCGGTAAATGTAAATGACTGACCAGCTCAGGAATGGTTTTATAGGCTTCGATGATGTCATCGGTGAATTCGACCGGATGAGAGGTGGTGTAACGAATGCGATCAATACCATCGATTGCGGCAACGATATGCAGCAATTCAGCAAAGCGACAAACAGCACCGTCGTAGTGTTCTCCACGGTATGCATTAACGTTTTGGCCTAAGAGATTTACTTCGCGAACGCCTTGTTCAGCCAACTGAGCTATTTCATAAATAACGTCATCAACGGGGCGACTGACTTCTTCGCCACGCGTATAAGGTACGACACAGAAAGAACAGTATTTACTGCAACCTTCCATAATGGAAACAAAGGCACTGGCGCCATCGGCTTTGGGTTCAGCCAGCCGGTCAAACTTCTCAATTTCCGGAAAGGAGACATCGACCATGGGGGCGTGAGTTTCAGTGACCTGGTTTACCATTTCCGGTAAGCGGTGCAGAGTCTGAGGCCCGAAGATAATATCGACAAAAGGAGCGCGTGCGCGAATTTCATTGCCTTCCTGAGAAGCAACGCAGCCACCAACCCCGATCAATAAATTGGGGTTGTTCTTTTTCAGGTTTTTCCAACGCCCTAACTGATGAAACACCTTTTCCTGAGCCTTCTCGCGGATGGAACAGGTATTCAGCAGAATTAAATCTGCGTCTTCAGCTTCTTCGGCAACATCGTAGCCGTGGGTTGAGTGCAGCAATTCTGCCATTTTAGCAGAATCGTACTCGTTCATTTGGCAACCCCAGGTTTTGATATATAGCTTCTTACTCATGACCACTCGATGGTTGATTGATTTCGTTTAAGGCGCTTATTTTATCGCGTATTGGAGCAGATTGCCAAGTTTGAAATGATTAACTTTTGCGCCGCGTTCGAATAGCAAAATAGCCTGCAACAACAATGATTAACGCACCCCATAACATGTGCCAGGCAAGTTCTTCCCCGAACAGCCAGTAACCCAGCAATGCCGCAAATAGAACTGAGCTGTAGGTAAACACCCCAACTTTAGCCGGTGGAGCTATGGAAAAGGCTTTGGTCATTGCTAACTGGCCGTAAACTGCAAGCAGGCCCATAGCAATAACACCAACCCAGTGTTGTGTAGGTATAGGCTGCCATAGCCATAGTAAAGGAATGCCGGATGCGATTGTGGCCAGAGTAGAAAAATAGAACACGATTTTACTTGTCGATTCGGTGTCAGACATACGCCGAATGACAGTTTTGGTGAATGCAGCTAATGCGGCCGCCAAAAAGGCTAATCCAATAACCGGGGAGAGCTCGCTGTTCATGGGGTCAAGAAATATGAAAACACCAATGAAACCCAGTGCTATAGCCAGCCAGGTTTGTCGGGCTACATAGTCGCGTAGCCAGAGCCAGCCGATAACCGGAATTAAAAAGGGTGATAGCAACAGCACCAATGTGGCCTGCGCTAACGGGATAGTGGCAATGGCATAGAAGAACAAATACATTGCCGCTATGCCTGCGGCGCCACGAACAAGGTGCAGTCTTAAGCGCTGTGTTTTTAGGTTGCCGGCTCCCTTGCGCCATAGCCAGGGGAGCAGTACAAGAAAAGCGGTCAGGTTCCGAAAAAAGACCAGTTGCTCAAAAGGTTGGTCTTTACTGATGTATTTTACCAGGGCACTGACACCAGCGAAGCTGGCCTCAGCACTTAAAATAAGCAATGAGGCAATAATCACAGCTTTTTGTGTACTTTCCCTGGCCTGCATAAAAACTACTCTGAACATCGTCTAATTGGCTATGATAACGGAAATTAACCCTTAGATGTGTTATTTATAAGGGCTAGCGGCAAATACCCCAAGTGAGAGCATAGACATGGAACAGCTATCAGTATTAATTAACGGCGGCGGAATGGTCGGGGCGGCAGCAGCGTTAGCTTTTGCTCAGAAAGGCGCGCAAGTGACTTTGCTGGAGCCAAAGCCGCCAAGTGTTGAGGAAAATACTGATCCCGAATGGGACTTACGCATATCTTCGGTGAATAACAGTAATTGGCAGTGGTTGCTGGGGCTGGGCATTGGGGAAGATGTCCGGCATTCACGGGTGTTTGATTATGATCGCTTAACGGTCACATCGATAAGCGGAACGAGCTTATCTTTTCATGCTGACGAAGCCGGTCTTTCAAAATTGGGCGTCATGGTTGAAAACAACGCTTTGCAACAGGCGCTGTGGGCTCAACTACGGGCTTTGAAAAATGTGAGTTTGAGAACCGATGACAAACTTGAAGGGTTTGATACATTATCCCGCACGGCCTTTTTAAACAAAGGCGAACGTCTGAATTATGATTTACTGCTCGGCTGTGACGGCGCTCACTCTAAAGTAGCGCAAGCTGCAGGTATTGATTACAGAGGGTGGGATTATGATCAACGATGCTTACTGGCAAATGTTCGTGTTGAAAAGCCGATAGCGGCTGAAACCTGGGAAGTGTTTCGTTCTCAGGGGCCTTATGCATTGTTACCGCTGACAGAGAATCAGGCTTGCTTAATTGATTACAGTAAACGTGATGACATCACTGCGTTAGAAAAAGATAAGCGAGCACTTGAGTCTCACTTAAAACAGACGTTTGCGCCGCATATTGGTGACTTTAAATTATTAAAGAGTGCCAGCTTTGCTCTGCAGAGAAAGCATGCGTGTCATTATGTTAAAGACGGCTCTGTTGTTCTATTAGGTGATGCGGCTCACAGTATTCATCCAATGGCCGGGCAGGGGGTTAACCTGGGTTTTGCCGATGTCCGCTGTCTGATTGAAACCTTAGAGCAATACTCGCAAAGCACCGCACTCGTTGAATATGAGCGAACCCGTCGGCGTGAAAATGCAAAAATGATGCGAATGATGGATGCGATACAGTTTGGCTGGCGCGACAGTAACCCTATAATGCAGCTGGCAACGTCAGCATCATTGAAAGTAGCGGGTGTACCCTGGGTTAAGCGTTGGTTGTTGCAGCAGGCTGTCGGTAAGTAACAGACACAAAAAAACCACCTTAAGGTGGCCTTTCTGTTTTTCCACTCTTACTTGAGCAGAATAACACTCGAGTAATGTGGTGCGGAGGGGGGGACTTGAACCCCCACGTCCTTGCGGACACTAGCACCTGAAGCTAGCGCGTCTACCAATTCCGCCACCACCGCAACAGTAGTTAGTATGGCTGGGGCACCAGGGATCGAACCTGGGAATCGCGGGATCAAAACCCGCTGCCTTACCGCTTGGCTATGCCCCATCCTACTAGGACTGCAATCACTTTTTGGAAACAACTAATGGCTGGGGCACCAGGGATCGAACCTGGGAATCGCGGGATCAAAACCCGCTGCCTTACCGCTTGGCTATGCCCCAATCTTAGCTGCTCTGAGAGTTGGTGCGGACGGAGAGACTTGAACTCTCACGCCGTGAGGCACTGGAACCTAAATCCAGCGTGTCTACCAATTCCACCACGTCCGCATCATAATCAGTTAAAGGTTGGTGGCTACGGCGAGATTCGAACTTGCGACCCCAGCATTATGAGTGCTGTGCTCTAACCAGCTGAGCTACGTAGCCATACCTTTTTACTTACCGCTCTCTGTGAGTGCGGCGCGTATTATGCAAATCGCTCCGCAGCCCGTCAACCTATTTTTGATAAAAAACGAGATTAACGGGCGCGTTTGAGCAAAAAAACAGTGATTTGTTTAAAAAGGCATCAAATCACCAAGGAAGGCCTTCACCGTTGCTATGGAAAAACTGACCTGTGGTATCCAAACTTAGTTCATCAATACGTTGAATTAAGCGCTCTGCTGCGGTTTCAGCAGGAATATCGCCGGCATGATTCACCATATCGGTTTGTACGAAGCCTGGGTGCAGCAAAACAACAGAAATTCCTTCATCTTTTAGGTCAAGTGACAAAGATTTTCCCGCCGCATTCAATGCCGCTTTTGACATACGGTAACCATAGCGACTGCCGGAACCATTATCGGCAATAGATCCCATTCGGCTGGTAATCATTGCTACTTTGCTGCCTTCTTTTAAGTTGGGCAGCAAAGCTTCAGTGACACGCAGAGGAGCCAGAGCGTTCACCTCAAATTGGGCACGAATATTACCAGCGTCAAGTTCTCCTAGTACGTCTTTGTGCAGCAAGCCTGCGTTATTCACCAGTATATCGATCTTTTTATCGCCTAAAGTTTCAGAAAGGCGAAGAAGATCAGATGCTTTAGTCACATCTATGCCTTCAACAATATCGACATCCAGTTCCGTTAGTTGTTTTGAATTGTTACGACAAACCGCAGTAACTTTATAGCCCTTTTGGGCATATTGGCGTGCAAATTCGTAACCTATACCGCGGTTTGCTCCGGTAATCAGAACTTCTTTTTGACTCATTTTGTACTCCACATATTAACTGCGTTACTCGTTAACGCCGCCTTCGGTTAGTTTTTTAGGGTCCAGTAACTGTTCAAGTTTATCCCGACCTAAGTCTGTCATTTCGTCCGCAACGTCAATAATCGCGCGCCCATCTTTATAAGCCGTTTTGGCTATTTCAGCGGCTTTATTGTAGCCAATAACCGGGTTAAGAGCGGTAACCAGAATGGGGTTTTTAGACAGTGCCTGCTCGAGACGCTTTTCATTAACTTCAAAATCAGCAATGGCTTTACTGGCCAGGGCGTTGCAACTGTTGCTCAGTAAATCAATGGACTGGAGTAAATTGTAACCAATAACCGGCAGCATTACGTTTAACTGAAAGTTTCCCTGCTGGGCCGCTGTTGTCACTGTTGTGTGATTGCCATTAACCTGAGCTGCAACCATTGCCACTGCTTCGGGTATTACCGGGTTCACTTTACCCGGCATAATACTGCTTCCGGGCTGTAATGCGGTGAGCTGAATTTCGCCTAATCCGGCCAGTGGTCCGCTGTTCATCCAGCGCAAGTCGTTACTGATTTTAAGTAGCGTTGTCGCCAGTGTATTCAGTTGGGCCGAAAGCTGTAAATTGACTTCCTGCCCTGCGATACCGATAAAGGGGTTAGCCGAAGGCTTGAATTGACTGCCACTTACCTGGGTTAATGCGTCGGCAAATTCGGCGGCAAATTCTTTGGGCGCATTGATACCTGTACCTATGGCTGTTCCCCCCTGAGGAAGAATGCGACTACGCTGTAGTAATTGTGGAAGCTGCTCGGTTGTGACTTCCAGTTGACCCGCCCAGGCTTCTAATTCTTGTGCCATGGTCATAGGCATGGCATCCATCAAATGCGTTCTGCCTGTCTTTACAACATCCCGTAATTCAATGGCTTTGCTTCTGATGGTGTCAACTAACTGCTTTAATGCGGGCTCTAACTGTTTTTCGACCGCCAGCACACTAGCAATTTGAATGGCAGTAGGAATAACATCGTTACTCGACTGACTTTGATTGACGTGGTCGTTGGGGTGAATGTCCAGCCCTTGCTGCTTTGCTAAATTTGCAATGACTTCATTTACGTTCATGTTTGAGCTTGTGCCGGAGCCTGTTTGGAATACATCAACCGGAAAGTGTTCCAGATGTTTTCCATCAATGATTTCCTGAGCGGCTTTCTCAATAGCGTCGGCATGTTTTTGGTCTAACTGCCCGATTTTAGCGTTAGCCCTTGCCGCACTGGCTTTTACCATTGCTATGGCTTGTATAATCTTAGCCGGCAGAGTGAGCCCACTAATGGAAAAGTTATCAACTGCGCGCTGAGTTTGCGCGGCGTAAAGTGCATTTTGGGGGACTTTGATTTCGCCCATGCTGTCTTTCTCTGTGCGATAATCCTGGCTCATGAGTATCCCTCCTGTCATCGAGCTTAAGAGTAAAAGCGTCTATGCCTAACCTACCAAAAATGAACCATAGTGGATCATTAGTACGTACTCCAATCATAGCGCAGTTTGTTTTTTTCGGTTACGTTACAGTTGAACCTATTAAGTGATTGTCGGGGGTTGGTGTGAAGCATGTAATTGCTGCTTTTTTATTGACGGTTTTAAGTGTCCAGTATGTGTCTGCCGAGACTTTAAAAGTGAAATTGGTTGATGCAAAGGGTCAGCCGTTAGTTAATGCCGCGCTATTAATTGATAGCCAAAAAGATAAGTTTAATGAAAGTAATGAAGCGGTCGTTGATCAGGTGGATAAACAGTTTACTCCCACAGTCAGTGCTGTAAAAAGGGGCACTGATGTTATATTCCCTAACAGCGATAATATTCGACACCACGTGTATTCGTTTTCTGAAGCTAAGAATTTTGAGTTAAAACTGTATTCAGACAAAGAGCAGCCAAGCGTTAACTTTGATAAAGAAGGTATCGTGACTCTGGGTTGTAATATCCATGATCAGATGATTGCTTACGTTCTGGTAAGTAATGACTATGACGTCGTTGTGACCGATGAGCAAGGTCTGGCTGAGCTTAACCTCACCGAAGGGAAGACGCTGGAAGAGGTGAGGGTATGGCATTACTGGATGGGCGATGATTTATCTCAAGCTCAGAACATTGCATTAGCCGCTAATGGGGAGGAGCTCACCGGACAAGTTCGGGTATCCGCGCCTCAGCAGGAAGAAAAAGAACCTTCTCGTTTAGAACAGCGATTTAATCGTAAAGGGAACCAATGATCACACGGTTTAGAACTCGCTTAATTATTATTCTTGCCGGTTTGGTAGCCGGCGCTTTATTGGTCGCCTTAGCGGCGGTGTGGGTTGCAACGGAGAACCAGCTGGAACGCTCAATTGAACGAGAGCTGAGTGTCAGTGAAAAGGTATTCCGCGAACTGCTCGATAGCCGCAGCACCCAGCTACTTCAGGCGGCTGAAGTTCTTACCGATGACTTTGGATTTAAGCGGGCGGTATCCTCTAAAGACAGAGAGACCATTATTTCGGCGTTAGTGAACCACGGTGAACGGATAGAAGCCGAATTAATGGTACTGCAAACACCCGACGGGAAAGAAATTGCTTCATCACATGCCTTTGATGAGTTGCGTATTAACCCTCGTGCGGCCGGTTTAAATCGAGAGTTAGCGGTAGTGGAAGACGAGTTATTTCAGTTAGTTACTGTGCCGGTGAATGCGCCTAATTTAATTGCGTGGGCAACGCTTGGCTTTGAGGTTGATTCTGAATTGGCTGAGGAGTTAAAAAGTCTGGCTAATGCTGATATCAGTTTGTGGCTGGAGAGCTCTAACGATGTTCTCGCCTCAAGCCTATCGCAGCCGAAGGTTTCCTCTTTATCGGAGACCTTGACTCAAAGTAACGGAATTTTGGATGCCTGGTTACTAAACAATGATTTTGCCGGTAATGAAGTCATCCTTAATCTTGACTCGGGCGACGCTGTTCATGTTGTGCTGACGACATCTTTGAGCGCTGCAACCGAGGAGTTTACACGGCTGCGTTGGCAGATTGTTTTAATTGCCATTGCCGCTTTGGTTGTCGCTATGTTGTTAGCTGTCATTATTGCGCGCGGCGTGTCACGCCCATTGCAGCAGTTGTCAGGAGCCGCGAAGAAACTGCAGCAAGGCGACTACAGTGAAACGAATTTGTCATTAAATGATGATGAGTTCGGTAAGCTCGCTGACACTTTTGGTAGCATGCGAAAGGCTATTTCTGAGCGTGAACAGCGTATTTCTTATCAGGCATCTCATGATCACCTAACTAACTTACCTAACCGACGGTTTTTCCGAAAAGAGTTGGAGAAGCTGCTACATGCGAATAACAGTGGCTGTTTATTATTGTTAAATATTCGACAGTTCCGTGTTTTGAATGACAGTGTTGGTCAGGAAATTGGCGATGATATTTTGCGGCAATTGTCAGATCGTTTACGGCAGTGCTGCGCAAATTCAACCTTGTTAGCGAGAGTCGGTGGTGATGAGTTTGCTATTTTGTACTCTTTCGAACAATTAGCATTTGAATTAAACAGCAGCGTAAATCAATTAGAGGCGTTTCTTAAGTCGCCGTTTAAAGTAGGGGACAGTGACTATCGTCTGGCTTTTAATTTAGGTGTTGTTTGTTTTCCCGAACAAGGCGCAGAGGTTGATTTATTGATTCGACGCGCGCAGGTCAGTGTACAACAAGCGAAACTTCAGCAGAGCTTCTACGTAGAGTATCAGCAAGGGCTGGATGAACAGCACATGAGACGCCTGCAAATTATAGAGTCGTTAAAAGACGCCGTAAAAGATGAAGAGCTGCATCTGGTGTTACAGCCTAAGATTAACTGTCAGAGCGGCACCGTCGTGGGTGCTGAAGTACTTTTAAGATGGCAGAGTGAGAAGCTGGGCTTTGTTGGCCCTGATGAGTTTATTCCTTTGGCAGAGCAGTCGGGAGCTATTACCGATTTAACAGACTGGGTCTGCAGGCAGTCTGTGGAGCTGCTCCGTAACTGGGAACAGCAAGGAAAAACTCTCAAACTGAGTATTAATTTATCGACGGTTGACCTGTTAAGTGACGCCCTACCTCTATTGTTTGAGCAATTGATAAAAGGTTTCCCTCAGTTACCGCAGCGGCTGGTTCTGGAAGTGACGGAAAGTGCCGTTATGCAGGACCCTGAAAAAGCGATTGCCCGGCTGGAAACCCTCAAGCGCCTCGGCTTTTCTATTTCTATTGATGATTATGGCACCGGACATTCATCCCTGGCACAGTTACGTAGACTGCCTGTCGAAGAACTTAAAGTTGACAGGGCGTTTGTGCAGTATTTGAGTGAAGAGGCTATGGATGAATCCATTGTCCGTTCAACGATTCAGCTAGCCCATGAATTGGGTCTTCGAGTGGTTGCAGAAGGTGTTGAAGATGAAGCCAGTTGGAAGGTACTGCAATCGCTGCAGTGCGATGAATTGCAAGGCTACTATTTTAGCAAACCCTTAGCTATTTCAGATTTTAAGAATTACTTAACCGACCATGAGTTAAAAGAATGAAAATGAATATAAGAGACTCTTTAGTGTATGGAAGCCGCTTTATTTTGGCTGGTGTTTTGCTTTTTAGCTCTGCTACGTTCGCGGACCAGGGAACAAGACTATTAGCAACAGGGGGCGCCAGTACGTTAGAAGGAGCCGGGGGAGGCGGTATAGTCCCCTGGGCAACATTAAGCAGTTACGCAGGGAAAGGTCAATTTGGTGCTACGGTCAATTTAAGTGAAGTTGCTGTAGATGACTTTCGGTTAAGCGTACAGGGCGCCAGTGTCAGTTGGAATAACCGAATAGAATTGTCGTACGCGGAACAAACATTTGATCTGTCCACTATTGGTGGTGAGCTTAGTCAAAGTATTCTTGGTGCTAAAGTACGTTTGGCCGGCGACCTCATTTACGGCGATTCACCTCAAGTCAGTGTGGGCGCGCAGCACAAAAAGAACAATGACTATGCATTGCCTTCAGCCGTTGGTTCTCAGGATGACAGCAGTGTTGACTGGTATGTCAGTGCCGCAAAAGCCTGGTTGGATGGGCCTTTTCATCGTACCTGGGTCGCAAACTTAACCTTGCGTTCAAGCAAGGCGAATCAACTGGGTCTGTTGGGCTTTGGCGGAGACAAAGAAAACAGCAGGGACTGGCTGGCGGAAGCGTCGGTAGCGGCTTTTTTGAACCGTTATTGGGCTGTGGGTATTGAATACCGCCAGAAGCCCGATAATTTAAACTTCGCTGAAGAGCAGGACTGGAAAGATCTTTTTGTCGCTTACTTCCCAAATAAACATGTGTCCGTTGTTGGCGCTTACACTGACTTAGGTTCAATAGCGGGGCTCGATGATCAAACCGGCTGGTATTTGTCTGTTCAGGCAGCTTTTTAAGGAGAAATTATGAGAATAGGTGTGTTACTGGCGGTGTTATTATTTGCTCCGCTTTCAATTGCCCAGAACTTGTATCAGCAGCTGGGAGAGAAAGAGGGTATTGAAACCGTTGTCGAAGAAATGCTTTACAGAGTGGGTGGCGATGACCGTATAGCTCATCATTTTACTGATGTGGACATTATGCGGGTGCATAAACTGATTAGTGAACAAATATGTGACGTTAGTGGTGGTCCATGTGACTACAGCGGAGATGATATGAAAACTTCGCATCGCAACATGGGCGTTACTAACGCGGACTTCAATGCGCTGGTGGAGCACCTAATAGCGGCGATGGAAAAGCATGATATACCGGTTGCGGCTCAGAATCAGTTACTGGGTCTGCTGGCGCCAATGCATGGCGATATTGTAGAAAACTAAAGGTACAGGGAAAAGATTGTGGCCCGCTCTGTGCGAGCCACCAATTGCTCTTATTAAACGTTAAAGCGGAAGTGAATAACATCGCCGTCTTTAACGATGTACTCTTTTCCTTCTAAACGCCATTTACCAGCATCTTTTGCACCTTGCTCACCATTGTTGGCAATGTAGTCGTCATATCCAACGATTTCGGCACGAATAAAGCCTTTTTCAAAATCGGTGTGAATTCGCCCGGCTGCCTGAGGTGCTGTTGAGCCTACTTTCACTGTCCAGGCGCGAACTTCTTTTACGCCGGCAGTGAAGTATGTGTGCAGGTTTAATAGCTCGTAGCCACCACGAATAACGCGGTTCAAACCTGGCTCGTCCTGACCCAGTTCGCTCAAAAACTCTTCTTTGTCAGCTTCGTCCAGTTCGGCTATTTCTGATTCAATAGCAGCACACACGGGAACAACAACAGCGTTTTCGGTTGCCGCAATTTCACGTACTTTATCCAGGTGTGGGTTGTTTTCAAAACCGTCTTCGTTGACGTTGGCAATGTACATGGTTGGCTTTAAAGTCAGCAAGTTGTAAGAGCGAATGGTTGCACGCTCATCTTTGCTGAGCTCTACAGAGCGGGCCATTTTACCTTCATCAAGTGCCGGCTTGAGTTTCTCCAGTACCGCAATTTCTGCTTTGGCCTGTGCGTCACCACCTTTCGCTTTTTTACTCAGACGGTACAAAGACTTATCAACAGAGTCTAAGTCGGCGAGTGCCAATTCGGTGTTAATGGTGTCGATGTCATCAGCAGGATCAATTCCACCGCTGACATGCACAATATTGTCGTCTTCAAAGCAGCGCACGACATGACCAATAGCGTCGGTTTCGCGGATGTTTGCTAAAAACTGGTTACCTAAACCTTCACCTTTTGAAGCGCCTTTAACTAACCCGGCGATATCAACAAATTCCATGGTTGTTGGAATCACGCGCTCGGGATTGACGATAGCGGCTAATTTATCCAGGCGAGGATCAGGAACAGGAACGACACCCGTATTTGGTTCGATGGTACAGAATGGAAAGTTTGCAGCTTCAATGCCTGCTTTTGTCAGTGCGTTGAAAAGTGTGGATTTACCCACGTTTGGTAAACCAACGATACCACATCGAAATCCCATGAGAATTTAGCCTTTCTGTTCAGGGCGGTAGCTGTGCAGACGCTGCAGTGCAGGTCCCCAGCCGTCCACCATTAATGTGTCGATACTGCGGCTGGCTTCATCGATACAATCATCGATAAGCCGCTGTTCATTTGCTGAGGCTTTGCCTAAAACAAAACCCGTAACTTTCGTTTTATCGCCCGGGTGGCCAATACCAATGCGCAGTCGCATAAAGTCCTGGCTGCCCGTCTGGGCAATAATGTCTTTAATTCCGTTGTGCCCGCCGGCACCTCCACCTTTCTTAAACTTTGCAACGCCAGGGGGTAAGTCGAGCTCATCGTATGCCACTAGTATTTCGTTAGCCGGTATTTTATAAAAGTTAGCCAGCGCCGCCACAGAGAAACCGCTGCGGTTCATAAAATTTTGTGGTAGTACAATGCGAAGATCATGAGCGCCTTGCTGCCAGCGTCCAATCAGGGCTTTGCTTTTTGTATCAGGGGAAAGTGTAATTGCGTGGCGTCTGCAGAAGTCTTCGACTAACCAGAAACCAGCGTTGTGGCGAGTTCGTTCATACTCGGGGCCCGGATTACCCAGGCCCACAAGTAGTTTTACTTCAGTTCCCATAACAGGAGACTGACTTACTCTTCGTCAGCGTCGTCTTTGCTGTTTTCAGCAGGAACGTCGCCAGGTGCTACTGTATCTTCTTCGGTCTCTTCTTTCTCGACACGAGGAGCAGTAATAGATACAACCGCCTGGTCGTGATCATCACCTTTAGTCAGTTCAACTAACTCAACGCCTTTAGGCAGTTTTAAGTCAGTCAGGTGAATAGTGTCACCAACGCTGAGTTCAGCAATATCAACTTCCAGGTACTCTGGTAAGTCTTTAGGCAATACAGTGATTTCCACATCGTTGACGTGGTGAACAACAACACCGCCTTCTTCTTTAACACCCTTCGCAGTTGTCTCGTTTAAGAAATGCAGAGGTAAGTTAGTGTGAAGTTTGTGGCCTTTCTCAACGCGCTGGAAATCCAGGTGAGTCAATTTTGGCTTATACGGGTGACGCTGCATATCTTTAAGGATTGCCTGATGCTTCTTACCATCAAACTCCAGCGTCAAAATGTGCGAATAAAAGGCTTCGAAGTCAGCCATGTTATTCACTTTGTTGTGGTCCAGTTCTAGTGCTACTGGCTCACCTTTACCACCATATAAAATTGCTGGTACTTTGTCCGCGTGACGCAGGCGGCGGCTCGCACCTTTCCCCTTGTCCGTACGGACGGTAGCTTTGATGTTAAAATCTAATTCAGCCATGATGTGGCCTCTCAATGTTTAAAGTTTTTTATTTGTCAGCACTCGCGACCAAGAGCTGACCCAGAAACTTAGAAACCGACAACGTGGCCGGTTTCTAAGGGCGCGCAATACTAGCACTGAGCGGGATTAATTACAACAATCAGTACTCGAACATTGCGGAAATGGACTCTTCATTACTTACTCGGCGAAGTGCCTCTGATAACATACCAGACAACGTCAGTTGGCTGACTTTACCGGTTGCTTTCATAGCGTCGCTTAGCGGCACGCTGTCTGTCACAATCACTTCATCAATATCTGAGTCTTTGATGTTCTCTACGGCATTGCCTGAGAATACCGGGTGAGTTGCATAAGCGAACACACGTTTAGCGCCATGTGACTTCAATGCTTCTGCGGCTTTACACAAGGTTCCGCCGGTATCGATCATGTCATCAACAATGATGCAGTCACGGCCTTTAACGTCACCAATAATATGCATAACCTGCGATACGTTAGCAGAAGGGCGGCGCTTATCGATGATGGCTAAGTCAGTGTCATTCATAAGCTTGGCAAAAGCACGAGCACGGACGACGCCACCGATATCGGGAGAAACAACAACTGGGTTGTCAAAGTTTTGCTGACGCATGTGCTCTAATAACACCGGTGTTCCGAAAACGTTATCGACAGGCACATCGAAAAAGCCCTGAATTTGTTCAGCGTGTAAATCTACAGTCAACACGCGGTCAACACCAACGCTTGATAAGAAGTCTGCAACGACCTTTGCCGTAATTGGAACTCGAGCTGAACGGACCCGGCGATCCTGGCGAGCATAGCCAAAATAAGGCATAACGGCAGTGATACGGCCTGCTGATGCACGACGCAGTGCATCGACCATCACAATGAGTTCCATCAGGTTGTCATTGGTCGGAGCGCAAGTAGATTGAAGAATAAAGACGTCGGAACCGCGGACGTTTTCGTTAATAGCGACGCTAATTTCGCCGTCACTAAAGCGACCAACGGATGCTTCACCAAGTTTGATATAAAGGCGATCGGCGATTTTCTGGGCTAGCTCCGGAGTGGCGTTGCCGGCGAAAAGTTTCATGTCAGGCACAACATACCTCGACTTTTATTGGGTTAATGTCTGGATAAGTGGTGAACGGTTCTGGCCTTGAGCGATAAATGAGCGTAACCCTTTAGGGACATGCTGCTGCGCTTCCTTTGCGGCTTGCCTTGTTTCAAATGAAGAAAAAAGACATGCTCCACTGCCAGTGAGCCGAGTCGGAGCGTATTCTAGCAAGGCACGACGCAACATAGCAACTTCGGTGTGTAGATCGCAGACCACTGGCTCAAATACATTAGTGACGTTTTGAGCGTCCCAGTTTTGGGCACTAACAACCGCGCAGTCTCGTTTTAGCTGTGGGTGAGAAAACAGCTCAGCTGTGCTTATGGAAACTTCGGGTTTTACCACTAAATACCAAAGTTCCGGTGGTGATACGTCGGTAAAAATATCGCCGATACCTTCGGCAAAGCATGCCTGCCCATGAATGAATACGGGAACATCTGCACCGAGCTTTCCACCAATTTTCTGCAACTCAGAAGATGAAAAATGACTGCCCCATAGGCGGTTTAATCCAACTAAAGCAGTCGCAGCATTGGATGAACCTCCGCCCAGACCTGCACCTTGCGGCAGGTGTTTTATCAACTCAATAGTACAACCCGGTAGTTGCTCAATGCCTTTTTCTTTGTATGCCTGCTTGAGTGTTGCCCAAGCCTTCCAAACCAAGTTTTCCTGTTCCGGTATTTGACTACCTTCATCAATTAAACGGAACTGCCCGTCAGTTTTGTCCGGGTGAAACTTAAGGGTGTCGCCATAGTCCAGAAACTGAAATACGGTTTGCAGATTGTGATACCCGTCCGGACGACGACCTGTAATGTGCAAAAACAGATTCAATTTTGCCGGTGCAGGGAGTGTTAATGTCGTTACTGCCATTGATTCACTTGCACCTTGATTAAGAGGTTTGAACTTTCTAAGTGTATTTGTTCGGGCAGGGTGAGCGTTTGGCTCTTACTTTGGTCGTAAAACCAGTTTATCTGCCAGTCTTGCCCCTGGTTAAACACCCGGGACTGAGACAGAGTGCCGTCGTTATGATAGCGGACAGCTTTCAGTGCTACAGTTTTTTTACCTATAACCCAGTTATGCAGCTGCTCAAAAGGAACGCTTGCACCGAGTAATTGGTAAAGCAGAGCATCGGCCGAAGGCGCCCATCGTTCTTCGTTATCGGAATCGACTAACAGAGCGCCACTGTCATCAATGGTTAATTTCGCTAACTGGCCTTTTAACGGGTGGGAAAAGCGAATGATTTGCTGGTGTGGCAAATAAGCCCAGTTGATATAAAAACTGTCACGCTCTTCTTTCTTTTTCTGGATAATAGCCATGCGGCCACTTAACGACCATTGTTGCAGCTGCTCTAATTCTTGCTGGTGAACTTTAATAACTTGCTGGTTTACCTGAGTACTGCTGCTTTGTTCTGATGGTGTCGGTAGTGCACACCCGCTGAGCAAGGTAATGGCGACTAGATAAACCCAGAAAATTCGGCGTTGAATCATATTTCTCTATTGCTGCAATCGGAATGTCAGTAGTTGACCAGAAAGCGCTGTGACTTTCAATGACTAAGGCTTTCACGTACAATCGGACAACTTAGATTTTGGCCGCGTTGGGATAACGAGTTTCACAGTCAGATGACCATTTCAGCTCTTGGAATTAATCACAAAACAGCATCGGTAGATTTGCGTGAGCAAGTCGCGTTTAGTGCCGAACAGCTCGACACTGCGCTGCAGGCCGTGCGTAACCTTCAAGGCGTTGAAGAAGCGGTTATTGTCTCTACTTGTAATCGTACAGAGCTGTATTGTCGCGGTGAAGTGTCCGGTGACTTGTTATTGGGCTGGCTGACGGGTTTTCATAGCCTGTCTCCTGATGCTCTGGAAAATCACCACTATTTATTCCAGGGCGAACAAGCCATCACCCACCTTATGTCCGTTGCCAGCGGTTTAGACTCTCTGGTGCTTGGCGAACCGCAAATTCTGGGGCAGGTAAAGCAAGCGTATCAGGCCGCTAAACGACAAGCTTCAGTCGGCGGCATTCTCGAGCGTTTGTTCCAGCAAACTTTCCGGGTAGCAAAAACCGTAAGAAATGAAACCGCAGTTGGTCAGAATGCGGTTTCGGTAGCCTATGCTGCTGTTTCTATGGCACGCCATATTTTTGCCAATTTACAGAACTCAAAAGTCTTGCTTATTGGTGCCGGCGATACATCCGAGCTCGTTGCTCAGCATTTAAAGCAGCAAGGTGTCAGCGAAATTATTGTCGCTAACAGAACCTTACAGCGTGCACGTGAAATGGCTGAAAGAGTCGGGGCCACAGCACACAGTTTATCGGAGCTTTCTGAGTTACTACCACAGGCCGATATTGTTGTCAGTTCAACTGCCAGTACTCTGCCTATTGTGGGTAAGGGCAGTATTGAAAAAGCGCTGAAAAAACGCCGTCACAGGCCTATGTTATTGATAGATTTAGCGGTTCCCCGAGATATAGAAGAACAGGTTAACGAACTGGACGACGCCTACCTTTATACCGTGGATGACTTGCAAAGCATTATTAGCGAAAACATTCGTAACCGTGAACAGGCGGCGCGTGAGGCGCAAGTCATTATCCAGCAGCAGACTCAAGAGTTTAATGACTGGCTGAAATCTCTTAACAGTGTTGAGCTTGTGCGAGAGTACCGGACACATACGCGAACTCTGGCCGACGAACAGTTAAAAAAGGCGCTGGCTCAACTTGAGCAGGGTAAAGACCCGGCTGAAGTTCTGCAAAGGTTCAGTCACCGTCTGGTGCAGCAGTTAACGCACAAACCGACAAACTTATTAAAATCTGCCGGCGAAAATAACGATCAATACACGCTGGCCGTTTTGCAACAACTTTGGTCAGAGCCATCCTCTGACCCATCAGAAGGCAAATAAAAACATGTTGAATCCATCCATTGAACGCAAACTAGAAGGCTTAGTTGAGCGTTATCAGGAAGTGCAGGCTTTATTGGGTGAGCCCGATGTGATCAGCGATCAAAACCGTTTCCGTGCTTTATCTCGCGAATATTCTCAACTGGAAGAAGTGGTCGGGTGCTTTGAAGAGTATCGCCAGAACCAGGATGACCAAGCCGCAGCCAAAGATATGGCTGAGGATGATGACGCAGAGATGCGAGAAATGGCGGCAGAAGAGCTTAAGCAAGCCAAAGAAGCAGAAGAAGATCTGGAAAACCGCCTGCAGCTGTTGCTGTTGCCTAAAGACCCGAACGACGACCGTTCCTGCTATTTGGAGATTCGGGCCGGTGCCGGTGGTGATGAAGCTTCAATATTTGCTGGTGACTTATTCCGTATGTACAGCCGTTACGCAGAAAAAAATGGTTGGAAAGTGAATATTGTCAGTGCCAGTGATGGCGAGCACGGCGGTTATAAAGAAATTATTGCGCACATGAGCGGCGACGGTGTTTACGGTCGAATGAAATTTGAATCGGGCGGGCACCGCGTACAACGTGTTCCCGAAACAGAGTCGCAGGGTCGTATTCATACTTCAGCTTGTACCGTAGCGGTGTTGCCGGAAATTCCGGAAGCCGAAGCTGTTGAAATTAACCCGGCCGACTTACGTGTTGATACTTACCGCGCCTCAGGAGCGGGTGGTCAGCACGTTAACCGTACCGATTCAGCCATTCGCCTTACCCACTTACCGACAGGGGTGGTCGTTGAGTGTCAGGAAGAGCGTTCTCAACATAAAAACCGAGCGAAAGCCATGTCGGTTTTGCAGGCAAGAATACAGCGTCTGGAAGACGAAAAACGTCAGGCTGAAGAAGACAGCACGCGTCGTAACTTAGTGGGCAGTGGTGACCGTTCGGAGCGTATCCGTACATACAACTATCCGCAGAGCCGTGTTACAGACCACCGCATTAACCTTACCTTGTACCGATTAGATGAAGTGCTAACCGGCGATATCGACTTAATACTCGATGCAATCATTACTGAGCATCAAGCCGATCAACTGGCGGCGTTGTCTGAAGGACAGCAATGACACTACAGCAGGCGATAATCTGGGGCAGAGAGCAGTTAAGTCAAAGCGAAGACGCGGCTGCTGATGTATCTGCCTTACTTTGTTATGTGTTGAATAAAGAAAAAGCCTATCTTCTGACCTGGCCTGAAAAAGAACTTACGGCTGAGCAGCTTGAGCATTATCGGAGCGTTATTGCAGCTCGCCAGAAGGGGCGTCCGGTGGCTCATATAACCGGTCGCCGCGAGTTTTGGTCACTGATGCTTGAAGTTAACGACAGCACTTTGATCCCCCGGCCTGACACCGAAACCCTGGTTGAAGCCGCCCTTAGCCTGGAGCTTCCTGAAAACGCCCGTGTGCTCGACTTAGGCACAGGAACCGGAGCGGTGGCACTGGCGCTAAAGTCGGAACGACCCGGGTGGCAGGTTATGGCGTGTGACAGCAATGAAGCAGCCGTTGAACTGGCTAAGCGTAATAGTAAAAAATTAGGCTTAGATGTTGATATTTTGTACAGCGACTGGTTTCAATCTGTGCCAAAGTCGCTTAACTTTGACTTGGTGCTATCCAACCCACCTTATATTGATGCTGGCGATCCACATTTAGGCGCAGGGGATGTTAGATTTGAACCCCATACGGCATTAGTTGCAGAAAATAATGGTTTAGCCGATATTGAGACTATTATAAAACAGGCTAATGAACGTTTAGTTGAACAGGGCTGGTTACTACTTGAGCAAGGATGGCAACAGGCAGATAGTGTCGTTGAGCTGTTGTTGAAAAATGGTTATAAAATGATTAACCGTTGGCAGGATTATGCTAGGGTAGAACGAGTTACCGGTGGGAAGAAAGCCAGGGCGGAGAGAGAATAATAATGAGCAATCAGTTTATGTTTGCTGACGAAGCCAGCCAGCAAACCACAAAATTACCGACAGAATACTGGAAAATTCTGATTGTCGACGACGAACCAGAGGTGCACGCCGTAACCAAACTGGCCTTAAACGACTTTAATTTTTTAGGTCGGGGGTTAAAGTTTTACAGTGCTTTTTCTGGTGAAGAAGCGCGGCAATTAATCGATGAACACCCTGATGCGGCAATACTGTTACTGGACGTTGTTATGGAAACAGACGACGCCGGACTGCAGGTGGCGCGCTATATTCGCGAACAGGCAGACAACCACTTTACCCGCATTATTCTGCGAACCGGGCAGCCGGGCCAAGCGCCAGAGCGTACGGTTATCGTTAATTACGATATTAACGACTATAAGTCTAAGACAGAACTTACGGCGCAAAAACTCTTTACCGCAGTCATGTCATCGTTGCGTTCATACCGCGATATTATGTCGATTGACCAAAGCCGTCACGGGCTTGAAAAAATCATCTCAGCTTCTGCGAACCTTTACGCTTTACAGCCAATGAATAGCTTTGTTGATGGTTTAGTGCAACAACTCAGTTGGGTTATTGGCGGGGCAAAGCAGACGCTTTATGCAACGTCTAACGAAGACGGCTCCACCTATAAAGTTCTGGCCGCTCATGGTGAAGACTCGAAAGTTTGTGTCGGGCAAACGTTACGCTCTGTTATCCCGTCAAAAGCTTTGTCAGAACTTGAGCATGTTATTGCGAACCATGGTTCCTATTATGGCGACGACTTCGTGCTTTTATATTGCCGCAGTCACTGTCGTGCACATGGATCCGTTTTGTTTATCGGAGGCTTGTCTCGCCCTCTGACCGCAGACGATCATCACGTTCTTCAATTGTTTTCAGAGAACGTCCAACTGGCACAGGATAACGTCGTGTGCCTGGAAGACTCCGATAAATTCCTGGCGCGCTTAGCCGATCAGCTCATGCTTCACCATGCAAGCCAGTTTAATCGTGTTCTTGAGCAAGACAATGAAGTTCGTTTGACTTACGAAATAGCACAACGGGTTGTTGCAGATGACGCGGAAACGACCGCATTAGCCTGGTCATTGTTCGCACAAGCTCGGCCATTACTTGATTGCGCAACTGATGCCGCAGCTGCCGTAGAAACAACCTGTCAGCAGCGCGTTGCACGTTCACTGAGAGCATTAGCGCATGGTGAGCATGAAGCAACACAGAGTGCCCACAGAGCATTAATAGAAAGACTTGAGCGTTGGGACGGACTGGGTTTGCCGGAAGGTAAACAAGGTTCTGATATCGCAATAAGTACTCAAGTTTTGTTATTAACTGAGCAGCTCCTGGAATGGTGGGAGAGTGGCATCAGCGATGACGATATTACAGTACGGTTGAACGATGAAAAAGGTCGCTACTATTCACCCAAGTTTCTTGATGTAGTGATTAAAGCCCTGCCTGAACTTAGAAAAATTTAATTAAATAATAAGAGGTTACTTGTGTACACTGCTTTTAAACACTTACATGTATTGTTTGTGCTGATTTCGATCAGCCTTTTTTTATTCCGTTTCGTACTGCAATTAATTGACTCGCCATTAGTTAAAAAGAAGTGGTTAAAAATAGTCCCTCACGTTAACGACACCTTATTGCTGCTTAGCGCCGTTGGTATCATGGTGAGCTTAAGTATGTACCCAATTCAGGTTCCCTGGCTAACGGACAAAGTGATAGGTGTGATTGCTTACATTGGCTTTGGCGTATTAGCCATGAAAGGAAAGACAGCTGGCGCTCGCTGGCTTGGGTTTATTGGCGCCTGTGGCTGGATAGCATTTCTGCTGCACGTTGCAATGTCAAAACAAGCACTTATTGCCGGTTAATTTAAGGGAATATTTATGTTGGCGCCTGAATCAGTTGTTTCTCAAACTAATGCGTTAATTACCAACGACGGAGTTGTTGCCGGGTTATTATTTGCAATTCTCGGTTTCGTTTTTTATACCAACACCAGTGAACATCCTGCTTTCAAAAAGTTTTACCGTTTTGTTCCTGCGTTGTTGCTTTGTTATTTTCTGCCGTCTTTATTGAATACCTTTGGTATTGTTGACGGAAACCAGACAGCAGTAACCGATATTGCTATGGATTACCTGTTACCTGCCTGTATGGTTTTACTGACCTTAAGTCTGGATGTTAAAGCCGTTTTAGGTCTTGGTTCTAAGGCTCTTATTCTGTTTTTAACCGGTACCTTCGGTATTGTGATTGGTGGTCCAATTGCTTTGCTACTGGTTTCTACTCTGTTTCCGGAAATGATAGGCGGAGCAGGGCCTGATGCTGTCTGGCGCGGAATGACAACAATTGCCGGAAGCTGGATTGGCGGTGGTGCGAACCAGGCCGCAATGAAAGAAGTGTATGAAGTGGGTGGCGATATTTTTTCCGCCATGGTCACTGTTGATATTATTGTCGCCAACCTCTGGATGGCAGTATTGCTGTATATGGCTGCAAACTCTAAGAAAATAGACGCTCGTACGGGTGCAGATACATCGGCTATCGACAATATTCGCCACAGAGTTGAAAAGTATGAAGCGGAGCATGTCAGAAACCCCAGCCTACGCGACTTGATGCTCATTTTAGCTATTGGCTTTGGTGTTGCTGGCTTGGCGCATTTATTAGCTGACTGGATTGCACCGGCAATAGCGACGAATTACCCGGCATTGAGTAAATTTAGTTTAGACAGTTTATTCTTCTGGGTGATTGTGCTTGCAACTGCTGGCGGTATCGCGCTGTCCTTTACTCGGGCCCGGTCAATGGAAGCTGCCGGCGCTTCGAAAATTGGCTCGGTTTTCGTCTATGTTCTGGTTGCCAGTATTGGCCTGCATATGGATGTCACAAAAATTGTGGAAACCCCGAAGTACTTCTTAATTGGTGCTATCTGGATGATCATTCACGCCGGCTTGATGCTATTAGTGGCAAAACTGTTGCGTGCTCCCGTGTTTTATATGGCTGTTGGCAGTCAGGCGAACGTTGGTGGTGCGGCGTCAGCACCCGTTGTTGCCTCAGCTTTTCATCCTTCATTAGCGCCGGTTGGTGTATTATTAGCGGTAATGGGGTATGCACTCGGAACTTACATGGCGTACTTTGCAGGCCAGATCTTACGTGTTGTTGGTAGCTAATCGCAGGAGTTTAGGATGATCAAAGAATTGCAGCTGGGCGACATTCAAATTGCAAATGACAAGCCTTTTGTTTTATTTGGCGGAATGAATGTGCTGGAGTCCCGTGACTTAGCCCTGCGAATTGCTGAACACTATGTAGAAGTAACCAGCAAACTGGGTATCCCATACGTGTTTAAGGCGTCATTTGATAAAGCTAACCGGTCGTCCATTCATTCATTTCGCGGACCAGGCCTGGAAGAGGGCTTACGCATTTTTGAAGAGGTAAAACAGCAGTTTAACGTGCCTCTTATTACCGACGTCCACGAGCCCCATCAGGCGGCCCCGGTAGCGGAAGTGGTTGATGTATTACAGCTTCCTGCGTTTCTTGCGCGACAGACTGACCTGGTGGTTGCCATGGCGGAAACTGGCGCTATGGTTAACATTAAAAAGCCACAGTTTCTTGCGCCGCATGAAATGAAGCATATCATCAAAAAGTTTGCAGAAGCGGGCAACGAAAAAATCATGTTATGTGAGCGAGGCTCAAGCTTTGGTTACAACAACTTGGTTGTTGATATGCTTGGCATGGATGACATGAAGCCTATGGCTCCGGTTATCTTTGACGCTACTCATGCCTTGCAACGTCCGGGAGGACGAGCTGACTCAGCCGATGGTCGGCGGGCACAGGCTGCACAACTGGCTCGCTCTGGTATGTCATTGGGTATTGCCGGTTTGTTCATTGAAGCTCATCCTAACCCCGATGAAGCCAAGTGCGATGGACCCTGCGCGTTACCTTTACATGCGTTAGAGCCTTATTTGCAGCAAATGAAAGCCATTGACGACTTAGTGAAGTCATTTGCGCCTTTAGATACTTCTAACTGACATTATGTCATTGCAAAGCAATCAATCCTTACGGCAAACGCCGCTTGATAGTCGACAGGCCATTAAGCTACTGCTAAAAGCGGTGGGCGGATTGATTGCGCTGCTTTCTATTGCGCTGCTTGCCCCCTTTGTTATGGCGGTTGTCAGCGGCGAGAAAGAGCAGTGGACCTATTTAACGCTCTCTATTATTGGCTTGGTTGTTGGCTTGGTTTTATTTCTGCAACCAGCTGGTGACGCTAAGCTAAGAGCGCGACAAGTCTTCTTGCTGACCACGTTGTGTTGGGTGTCAGCCAGCTTATTCGCAACCTTGCCTTTTATTTTTGCGAAGCCTTATCTCGATTTCTCAAGCGCCTGGTTTGAAGCCATGTCGGCTATTACCACAACCGGTGCAACGGTTATTTCAGGGTTGGATGATCTACCCGCCAGTGTACTGTTGTGGCGCGCTATGCTGCAGTGGTTAGGTGGTATTGGAATCATCGTTATGGCGATGGCAATTTTACCCTTCCTGCAAGTTGGTGGTATGCGCCTTTTCCAGGCTGAATCATCCGATATGTCGGGTAAGTTTATGCCGCGCTCAAGCCATATGGTCATGGCAATAGGGCGAGTGTATCTCATATTAACGGCGGCTGTTATTGGTCTGTATTTAATTGGCGGAATGGGCAGTTTTGATGCTTTTGTCCACGGCATGACCACTATAGCTACAGCGGGTTTCTCAAACTATGATGCCTCTTTTGGGCACTTTTCTGATACCCCGTTCCTGGTTATAACGGGCACCATTTTTATGGTGGCAGGGGCACTTCCTTTTGTGCTTTATATACGGTTGCTGAAAAGAGACTTTGAACCGCTCTGGAAAGATACTCAGGTGCGTGCTTTTATAACTTTCCTGCTTATTGCTATTGCGCTGATTACTTTGGTGCAAATAGCCAAAGGCCGGGAGTTCGGCGATGCGTTAATGCACACAGCTTTTAACGTGGTGTCGGTGGTAACAACAACGGGGTACGCAACAGAAGACTACGGAAGCTGGGGAAGCTGGTCGTTAATGGTCTTCTTCTATTTGATGTTTATTGGTGGTTGTACCGGCTCAACTTCCGGTGGCATGAAAATTTTCCGTTTTCAGTTGTCACAACTTTTATTGAGAAAGCAGTTTAGCCAGTTAATTCATCCTAACCTGGTGAGTGTTCAAACTTATCAGGAGCGTCGGGTTAACGACTCGTTACTGGGCTCTATGGTCGCCTTCTGTTTTATGTACTTTCTTCTCATTGCCGTTATAGCACTTGGTTTGTCGCTATTTGACCTCGACTTTTTGACAGCAATATCTGGTGCAGCTACTGCGGTTGGTAACGTTGGGCCCGGTTTAGGTGAAATTATAGGCCCGGCAGGTAACTTCGCGAGCCTGGACGGCGGTGCTAAATTGTTGCTTATTTTCGCAATGTTAGCCGGCCGTCTTGAAATTATGACCGTACTTATTCTGTTCCACCGTCATTACTGGCGGCATTAAATCTTATGCAATTAAGTTTACGCGGCAGATCAAAATAAATTCAGCGAACACTTGCACGCTGAAACGACATGAATTAGATTAAACGCATGTTTAAATCATGCGTTTATTTATTTCATGGCAGCACGCATTTCGACTCAAAAGAAAATACTCAACGCCGCAGAAATGCTTTTTTCCAGAGATGGATTTGAGCAAACCTCTTTACGGCAAATCACGCAGGAGGCGGGGGTTAACCTTGCCTCTGTCAATTATCACTTTGGTTCAAAAAAAGCGCTTATTCAAGCGGTAATGGCACGCTATTTAGTTATTTTTATGCCCGTTTTGGAAGAGCAGCTGCAACAGGCTGAACAGCAAAGCGAGTTAAAAACAGAAGAACTGTTTAAGCGTTTCAAAATACCGCTGGCAAAGTTAACTGAGGTTAATAAACAAGGGCCGGATATCTTTTTAAGATTACTCGGCTTTGCTTATTCTGAAATTCAGGGGCATTTGCGCAAATATACTCAGCAAGAGTTTGGTGGTGTATTGCAGCATTTATTAGCTCTGTTAAAGCGCGCAAATCCACATTTAGATGAGCAACAAATGTTTTGGCGTCTACACTTTATATTAGGCGCCGCCGTTTTTGCTCAAGTATCGGGGCAGGCTTTAATTGAAATTGCTCAGTCGGAATTTAATGAAAAGGTTGAGGCGCAGGACGTCATTGATCAGCTCATACCTTTTGTTTCCGGCGGGCTTGAAGAAGCGTAAAGATACCGTTGTAAGTTCGAGATTTGACGACACTTTTATTGTGATGGTGCACTGGAGATAACCATGGAAATTTTTATTCTGTTAGTGGTTTTAGTGGTACTGGTGTTTGCAGTCGGAGATATCCGTCGCAGCCTGGTAACTAAACCGGTTTTTGCTATTTTTAAGCGCATTTTGCCGCCTATGTCGGATACCGAGCGCGAAGCTATGGAAGCGGGTGACGTTTGGTGGGACGGCGAGCTGTTCAGTGGCCGTCCGGACTGGCAGAAGCTGTTGGATGTGCCCGAGCCAAAACTGACCGCTGAAGAACAGGCGTTTGTCGATAACCAGCTGGCAAAACTGATGGATATGCTGGACGATTTTAAAATTGTGCAGCAGGACCGTGACTTACCCAAACAAGTTTGGGATTACCTGCGTAAAGAACGTTTCTTCGCCATGATTATTGGCAAAGACCACGGTGGTCTGGATTTTACTCCTGCGGCAAACTCTTACATTGTTTCGAAAATTGCCAGCCGCTCTATCAGTGCGGCGGTATCGGTCATGGTGCCTAACTCCTTAGGTCCGGGTGAGTTACTGACTCACTATGGTACAAAAGATCAAAAAGACTATTGGCTACCGCGCCTTGCGGACGGAACAGACATTCCTTGTTTTGCACTGACTGGACCTGAGGCTGGCTCCGACGCGGGTGCTATTCCAGATGAGGGCATCATTTGCAAAGGCGAGCATGAAGGCAAAGAAGTTGTCGGTATTCGTCTTAATTGGTCTAAGCGCTACATTACACTGGCTCCGTCAGCAACCGTCTTGGGTTTGGCTTTTAAACTCTATGACCCCGAAGCGCTTTTAGGCAGTAAAAAAGAAATTGGTATTACTTGTGCGTTAATTCCTACTTCGCATAAAGGCGTTGAAATTGGCGACCGCCATTTCCCGCTGAACCAGGCTTTCCTTAACGGTACAACCTTTGGTAAAGACGTTTTCATTCCGCTGGACTGGATTATTGGTGGTGCGGATTACGCTGGTAAAGGCTGGCGTATGTTGGTCGAATGTCTGTCGGCTGGCCGTGGTATTTCTTTACCGGCCTTGGCTACGGCGTCGGGCCACGTTACCCAGCGTATGACCGGTGCTTATGCTTACGTTCGTCAGCAGTTTGGTATGCCCATTGGTATGTTTGAAGGCGTTCAGTCATCAATGGGTAAAATTGGTGGTACCAACTACATTCTGGAATCAACACGCCGACTGACTATTTCTGCATTATGTCAGGGGCAGAGCCCGTCTGTTGTTACGGCCATGACCAAGTACCATATGACCGAAATGGGGCGTGAAGTACTTGAACACGCCATGGATATTCATGCCGGTAAAGGCATTCAGTTAGGTCCGCATAACTATTTGGGTCATGCGTACATGGCAACACCGGTATCCATTACCGTTGAAGGCGCGAATATTCTGACTCGTAATTTGATGATATTTGGTCAGGGGGCAACGCGTTGTCACCCTTACGTGTTAAAAGAAATGAAGGCTGCAGCTAACCCGAATGAAGACGAAGGTATGCGCGAGTTTGATAGCCTGTTACTGAAGCACATTGGTTTTGCTGCTAGCAACGTCTTTGGCAGCTTGTGGCTGGGTCTTACTGGTGCTCGTTTTGGTGAATCACCGGTTAGTGGTGAAACGGCGCACTATTACCGCAAGCTGGGCCGTATGAGCCGGGGTCTTGCACTGGCGTCGGACATTTCCATGCTTATGATGGGAGGCGACTTAAAGCGTAAAGAGATGATCTCAGCCCGTTTAGGCGATGTGTTAAGCCACTTGTATATGGCCTCGGCAGTACTTAAGCGCTTTGAAGATGAAGGTCGGCAGGTGGCTGACTTGCCTTACGTTCATTACGCGCTTAAGCACCATTTATTCAGCATTGCTGATGCCTTCTACGGCTTCTTTGACAATTTCCCGAACCGCTTTATGGCGTGGGTAATGCGTATACTGATTTTCCCTCTGGGAAATCACTTCAAAAAGCCATCAGATGAGATCTTACAGAATATCAGCACCAGCATGATGGAGCCGGGTGTTACCCGTGACCGTCACACCTTCTTGTGCTACTGGAAAGACAGCATCGGTGACGCTACCGGACACATGGAAAAAGCGTTCTTGTCTATGCTGGAAATGAAGCCGGTTTATAAAACACTGCGTAAGGCGCAAAAACGTGGTGAGTTATCGTCCAACCTTAATGGTCAGGAACTGGCCGATGCGGCACTGCAAAAAGGCTTAGTCGACAAAGAAACGGCTGATAAGTTGGCTGAAACCGAAGAACTGCGTTTAACCGCTATTGGTGTCGACAGCTTTGCGCCGGGTATTATTGAGAATAATCAGTTCTATACGGCGAAGGGTGACATAAGAAAAGCAGCGGTTAAAGACTAACCGCTGCTAATACGAGTTCTTACTGAATAGACTCGCGCTTATCTTTCATATTGTAGATAGGTGTTACAAAAGAGCGCTTCTGAGCGCTCTTTTTCGTTTCTGCGCTAGCTGAAGCGGCAGGGCAGCTGCCACTGCTGATGTAAGTATTTGCAGCCGCTGTGAGTGGATCCTCAGCGCTACCCCAGTCTCCAACAATTTCGTCCTCAACTGAACAGTTCGGAGCAATACCGTCGTAATATTTGCCTTCACCTTCTGAGTTTACGGTCTCGAAGTTAATCGCAAAGGTGACTTTATCGCACAGCTCTTCGGGCTGTTGGCCTACCGGTTTACCACAGGTGGGTTCACCAACAGTAACAACCTCAATGTGAGGACTCAGGGAGTTAATAATGATTTCTGAAGACGAACAACTGCTACCGGTAGTCAGTACAAATACACGGTCTAAATCTAACTGTTCAACGCCATCGACCAGGCTAAAGTCAATGCTCTGATTATTGCTGCTGTTTTGTTCGTTAAAACGGTATTCCAAAAAGGTTTCACCTTGCACATTTATGCCTGCCGCCTGAGTTGCGACCTGGTTAGCGTAGCGGATCAAACCACCACCGTTGTAGCGAACATCAATGACTAAATGGTTAATACCTTCAGCTGCAAACAAATCAAAGGCATTGTTTAAGTCGTCGCCAGTGCGGTTAATGAAAGAATCTAATGTAAAGTAGCCAACGGTTTCGCCGTCCAGTTGGTAAGTTTGAGCGCCCATAACGGTATTGGTTTCTACTTCAACTTTACTTAGCACTTCAGTTTGTTCTGTGCCGTCAGGCTTTTGCCAGGTAATTTCGCGGCTCAGGCCTTCTTCATTAGGGCCCAGCGCGTCATTAAATTCACCATTAGCAAGCAGTTCAGAAACCGCTACACCCTCAATAGCAATAAGTTCATCGGCGCGGTCAATGCCTGCGGCATCGGCAGGGGAGTCGTCATAGACAAAGCGAAACTTAACGCGGCTTTCACTAATTTGTTCCATAGAGAAGCCAAAGCCGAAGTAGGTAGCGCTGACAAACAGCTGATCGTACTCTTCTTCAGTTAATATGTAGCTGTAGCGGTCCTCCTGTACACGCAGTTCTTCAAGTACCGCATACACATCGTCAAAAGCTTCAGGATCTAAACTGTCCTGCAGTTGGTCAGCCCAAAAATAGTCGTCCTTCATGTATTCGAAAAAGCGCTGATTTTGGTCCTCGACCGAGCAAAAGGCGTAACCATCGTCGTTATTGGTTCCGCCAGAATTGTCCGTACCACCGCTATCTGAACCACCACAGGCAGAAAGGGCCAGAGTAATACCTATGCATAAAAGTGATTTGTCGAGTCTCATACTGCATCTCTTATTGTGTTGTAAAAATGTTAATTTAGCATAAGGAGCGAAAAGATAAACAGGGAACATGGCGTCTTTACTTAACTCATGGCAAACTGCTGACTATTGAAAACCAAACGAGAAAGCCGCTGTTATGGCACAAGTAATGATAGATATTGCGGGCACTGAGCTGACCGCCGAAGACAAAAAACTTCTTGCGGCACCCGCCGTTAACGGCCTTATTTTATTTACACGCAACTTTGCGTCCTTAGAGCAGTTACAGGCGCTGACACGCGAGGCACGAGCGGCCGCCGGCAAACCTTTGCTCATTGCGGTAGACCACGAAGGTGGACGGGTGCAGCGTTTTCGTCAAGGCTTTAGCGCTATTCCTGCTATGGGGTCGCTGCAACAAATAGAAAACGAAGACGAACGACAGCGCGCCGCCCGCGATTTAGGCTGGTTAATGGCCGCAGAGGTTCAGGCCGTAGGTATTGATATTAGCTTTGCACCAGTGCTGGACGTAGACGACTGCAGTGATGTTATTGGTGATCGCGCTTTTTCGGCTGTGCCATCTGAAATTTCTAAACTGGCGTCGTCTTTTATTGAAGGCATGCACGAAGCGGGCATGGCGTGTACCGGTAAACACTTCCCGGGGCATGGCTCCGTTCAGGCGGATTCCCACATTGCCATTCCCGAAGACGACCGTACCTTAGAGCAAATTAGGGCCCATGACTTAAAGCCGTTTTTGTCATTAAGCCAGAAACTGGACGGCATTATGCCGGCCCATGTTATTTACCCGCAAATTGACCCTCAGCCCGCCGGTTTTAGCGAGTTTTGGTTGCAACAAATACTGCGCAGCGAGCTGCAGTTTAATGGCACCATATTTAGTGACGATTTGTCTATGCAGGGCGCTACCGTTGCCGGTGACATGCAGCAACGCGCCGTAGCCGCTCTGAACGCCGGCTGCGACATGATACTGGTGTGTAACGACAGAGCAGGCGCAGTGCAAGTGCTGGACGCTAACTTACCCGCTACCGAGCCAGAAAGCGCACAACGTGTGAATAGAATGCTGATGTCATCGCCAGCGGTTTCGCTGGAAGAGTTAAAACGCACCGAGCGCTGGGAGCAAGCCCAACGCTGGTTGTAGGTTCGTTGCTTTTATTCATAAGGAATGGGGTCTTCCATGCCGTTGGCAGCGAAGGCCTCTAAGCGCTCCTGACAGGCACCGCATTTACCACAGGCTTTGTCGCGGCCGTTATAGCAAGTCCAGGTTTGGCTGTAATCCAGCCCCATTTTCAGGCCGTCGGCTAAAATTGCGTTTTTATCTACATCTAAGTAGGGGGCGTGAACGGCTACCGGGTCGTAGTTCGCCATTTTACTCACTACATCCATTTGGCGTACAAACTCCGGGCGGCAGTCGGGGTAAATAGCGTGGTCACCCGAGTGTGCACCATAGTAAACCGCCGAGGCGTTTTCAGACACGGCGTAACCAATGGCCAGTGACAGCAAAATCATGTTGCGGTTGGGTACTACGGTAGATTTCATTGACTCTTCTTCGTAGTGGCCTTCGGGAATGTCTATGTCGTCGGTAAGTGAACTGCCTGACAGCAGAGAGTTAATAGCGGTAATATCGACAACTTTATGAGATATTCCATGCTGTTTACAGACGTTAGCCGCCACTTCAAGCTCTTTTACATGGCGTTGCCCATAGTTAAACGACAGTGCCAGAACCTCGTTTCCCTCTTGCAGAGCTTTGTGCAAAACGGTAAACGAGTCCATCCCGCCTGAATAAATAACAACGACCTTTTGCGACATGCTGTAACTCCCCGTATAATCCGCATTCATACATTCTAGCCAAAGCCATTTTAACGGAAGCTATGCCTTACCGCATCAACGAAATTTTTGAAACCTTGCAAGGCGAGGGCACCTTTACCGGTGTGCCGTCCATTTTTCTGCGTTTGCAGGGTTGTCCCGTGGGCTGCCCCTGGTGCGATACCCAGCACACATGGGAGACCAACCCAAGTGACCAGATAAGCGTTGAGCGCCTAATGGCAAAAACCGAAGCCACCGCTGAATGGGCTGAAATGACCGCAGAAGACATTATCAGCCGCTTTGAACAAGAAGGTTACACCGCCAAACACGTAGTGATAACCGGCGGCGAACCCGCTATGTTTGACTTGCTGCCGCTTGGCAGCGCCTTAGAAACCAAAGGCTACCAGCTGCAAATAGAAACCAGCGGTACCTTTGAGCTAAAAGTAACAGACAGCACCTGGGTAACGGTGTCGCCCAAACTGGATATGCCCGGCGGCTACCTGGTACGCCCAGACTGCATGGCACGCGCTAACGAAGTAAAGCACCCCGTAGCCATGCAAAAGCACATAGACGCGTTAGATTCCCTTCTAAAACGCTGCCCGCCCAAAGCAGACGCCGTAATTTGCCTGCAACCCATAAGCCAACGGCCACGCGCGACAGAGCTTGCCATGAAAACCTGCATAGCGCGCAACTGGCGCCTTTCCGTGCAGATGCATAAATATCTCAATATTGAGTAAGACATTTGGTACTTTTTCTCTGATTTTTAAGTCCTGCTAGTTTACAGTGAATCGGGATGCATAAATTGTATCTTGAGAAAAGCTAGCACAGCATTTTAGATGTTCGGCTAGTGCCAGGAGCGCACTTTACTTAGCTTCCTTGACTAGTTGAATCACTGTGTCAATAACCTCTTTACTACCAGCAAAAACCAAAACAGTAATGATTGCAATTGGAGCAAAGGCAACAATGCGCCCCCACCGAGTTTTACGTGAACGAGTCCAAGAGTGATAAGGTTCTATACGTATTGAAATTAAAAGCATAAGAAAATATAAAGTAAGCAACCCAAGGGATATACCTTCAAATACTTTTAGTAGTGAGCTATCAGTTTTTTCGGCCAGGTATGAGATACCCCCAATAGCGAACATCCAGCCAACCCACTTAAACCAAGCAGTCGCTGCTTTTTCTGATACCTCTTGGAGTTCGTAAGACCACTCTAGCTCAGTCTTTTTCTTACTTAAGTCGATAACCCTATCTTTTCCCATTTTACCTGCCATATAGCCCCTAGAACCTTAAAGTACCGGCTTCATGTGTACCAGGAGAAACCTGAAAATTTAGTTTGCCACTACACTCATATCTAATCATTGTTCAATATTTCTGTTTTTATACAAGGTAAACCTTCAACTAGGGATACATTCATCCAGTAACATAGCGAGAGTACTCCAACATTTTCATTCTTATCGCTCGGTTCATATACCACTTTTACAAGCTGTCTCTCCAAAATCTTGCCAAACTCAATAGATTTGAATAAATCTTTAGTAGTTAGCAGGCTATAGTTAATATTCGAAAAGTGGATGCTGTATACAATTATATTGCCGACATGGCAAACATAGTTTCTCCCATAACCATCTATGAAAGATATATCAAATTTATCCGCCAAGTCTTGGTTATACCTTGCCTCATGAAGCAAGGAATTTAGTTCTGTGGCTCCTGAGAATAAGACAGGGTTATTAATATTCCTACCTAATTCTGATACATCAAGAATATTATTTTCTGCATCAGGATAGACTCTTGAGTCAGTAAATCTATACTGCAGTAGTCGCATTAGGATATTGGAGCCAACATTACTTCTTGTTGATTCTTGCAACCAATCTTCTTCATTTATAGCTCTATGTGTATCAATACCTTTGGCTATCTTTTCTTTTAAATAGTCTTGTATGTTTATCTTAAACAAGTTCTTCTCTTTCGGAATGCCGTCAAAACTAATGGATTTGAAGAGAGTAATAGGAAACTCCGGATTTAGACCTTCACCTCTAATAGCTATTGAACAAGTTAAGCCAAGGTTCGCCATTAGTTCGTCGTCAATTTTAGCTGCAGAAACTATTTCATCTTTCCGCTTATTAATTTGATCTATAACCTGTCTAATTGAAGTTTTAAAGTTATCCAAATTCTTTTTAAATTCATCTTTAGATATAAGAAATGGATCTTTAATCTCGTCAGACAGTCTTACCCAATCTTTTAAGTCATTAACAAGAGACTCTTGGTCTTGATGGCGAAAAGCATGAGAAAAAATAATCTCTAGCCACTTGCGTTCTAATTGCCATCGTTTATTGGAAAGTGACACTGCGATTTCTACATAAGCACTGCTCATACTTTGAGCGTCGTCGCGCCCCCATCCAGAATATATACGGCCTGAAACTCTCCGCTGCTCATTTACACGTCCGAATGAGTCTAAAACCTTTGAAATCCATGAGCCGTAGCTATCTGTACCATAGTTAGAGTAATCCCTATGCCTGATGTATGCCCCTAAAATATCGCTAGCTTTAGATACTAACTTAGTCCTCCTGCGAATTGCCCCAGTTGGATGAACTGAAGAACAGGATAGTAAAGCTCTAATATATTGTTTTATTTGCTCATTATCATTTAGAGCTGGCTTAAGTAAAATGTAGCAGGCTGTAATAACTCGAAGGTCAAAAGCCGCATTACTTACTGCAATGTTGAAAGCAGACTCAAGGCTAAATTCGTTACCATTCAAAATCGTTACCCAAACTTGATCGTCTGGGCTTTTTAACACCATGTCATGCGTAACCAGCTCAGAATGCCATCTATATTCTTCCAGTCCATGAACTCGCTCTCTAACCGAGAACTTCTCAAACCAATTATTTAACATATCTACACCCCAACCAGCGGCTTCGATATTGTTATACCTGAGTGCTGTTATAGCGGTATGGGCTGTTAATTCGAGGTGGGCGAGAAATAATGTTAGTAAATTAGGTAAATCGTTGTTCCGTTTATTTCTTGGCTCTATGTAATGCAGCCAGGATTCCCATGAGCCAACAAAATCAAACAGCACGTCTTCATATTTATTGACTAAACGCATATCTGATGACGAAGAGCTGTAAGACCGCCACTCCATTAATAATGACCAAGTAAAATAACTACCTTGAATTAGAGAAAAGCCCTCTCTCTTGACTAGCTTTTCTCTCCGCGAGAATATTCGTTTATGTAGGTAAATTACTTCATCAAAAAACTCAATGTTTTCAGGGATTAGCTCAACAGCAGCTTTCGAAATTTGATAATACTCAGTCAAAATTTCATCAAGGTAACTTCTACTAAAGAAACTAGCGGTTGGCAGCAGCAACCAATTATCTTCTTCTTTATTATCGTTTAGAAAGCTTAACGCAGAAGCTATCTCAACATGCCATTTTACGATATTTTCTAAAGCATATTTGAATTCACTAATATTCCTCTCTTGAATTGAGTCTTTGGCAGAACCAGTAAACCCTAGCATCATCGAAGTAAGGCTCTTGTCATAGCCCGCTTCAATTTTTTTCGTAGCAAAACTAGCTTTTATCAGTGTCTTTGATAACCATCCAACTTCAAAGCCAGCATACCTAACGACTACAAGACCCGTTTCACTTTCTTTAGTCCAAGTAGGTTGAATTACGATTTCAGGTTCAACATTAGACTCCTTATGTAGCCATCTAAAGCCTTTCTTCGAAACTAACCAACTTCCCCAACTCCTACTATTAAGCCAGTGAAGTACTTTAAGCTTACACAAGTAGTATCGGATAACGGTATTTATGATAGAAAAATAGACATTGGTAGTATGAATTTTATCTGCTGAAGGAATGATAATTTCTCGATACTTATCATCAGAAAACTTGTAGGTACTTACCTTTAGTATATTCTCATCAGGGTTAACCAAGACCTTGTTATGTAAGGAGTTTTGTAGTAACAGGTCTCTGATTCTCTGCCTAATATCAGTTTCACATAGCTCATGTATGGTGAATCGAACAATTAACCTGTCACGCTTGGCTTCGTCCAACATTAGGAATGTAGTCGCAAAGAACCAGCTCGTTAATAGAAGGTTAAACGCCAGCCATAGTGCTGTTGTTATGCAAATCGCTAGATATGTTGAATCATCCATACTTGCACTGAGAAAGTAGCCTGCAACGATAAAAATAGATAGAAATAATCCACTTAAACCTGCAAACATAAATCCAGAGCACATTTGATAAATAGGAAATAAGGTTTTCTTAGCTGACTTGTTCTGAAACAAAACACCAATTAAACCAATAACAAGGGGATACACAACGCCGACAATCGTCAACTGGGCCGCAAGAAAAGCGCCTTGCCAATTAATAAGTTTCTTCCAGTGAGGGAAATATTCAATTGCAAATGGAGCTAAATCGTCTCTCCAGGTTAATAAGTTTACGACTAGTAAAATTGCTAAAATAATGGTTAGAGAAATGTAGTAAGTGTGACGTTGAGACCAACGCAATATGTTGTGCTGTAAAAAACCCCACTTACTTGATAGAAACGCCTTATTTTGATAAAGCGTTTCAGCAATGTTTTTATCGACGTGGTACTGAAGTGAGTTAAGCAACTTCCCTATTTTCAAAAACACTCTACTTGCCTCGGCAGCTTAAACTATAGATACCGTATCATAATCGTAGATAATGAGGTTTTATAAATTAAAAATCTGGGGGGATAGTCCGCTCGTCGCTCTAAGCGGACTTTACGTTTGATTAGCAAAAGTGGCTTCGCTGTTTAACTAACCTTATCAACTCTGAGTAACTCAATCTTCAGCTCTTATATCCATTAATTGGGTTTTCAACTCATCGGTTTGATTTTTCCAAACGTCGATCGCCGCTGAACCAAAGTCAGACTGTGAGTTAAGGTCTTCAAGGCATGCCTCCAGCTGAGACAAGGCTTGATCTTGATAGCCATTATCAATTACATAAAGTTCGCTTAATGAGCGGATGTAATCCTGTACATCTAAAAGGCTTTCACTTGCGAAATCTTTATCAAGTTCATGTAACCGGTAAGTAACAACCGAGACAAAGTTATCGATAGCTAACTTGACTCGACGGATGGCATAAGCGGCAGCACCATTTTCGGGCGGGTTCTGCCTATTCCCAGCTCTTAGCTTCTGTTTAACCAAGTCTAATGAATTGAAGTAATAACGAATGTCACGTTCGCCGAAAGGCTCGCTTAATGCGGAATCTAGCCGTTCTTTAGCTCTCTCAACGGCCTCTTTACTCGCGCGTTGCCGCTCTCGACGAAGAAAATGGGAATATTCCTCGGCCTGTATCCGGTTGGAATACAGCAACGCCATAATAGTCAGCAGTGCTAGAAAAGGCCCTACTGTTCCTGCCATATATGTACCAAAGTCAGCAAAGTCGCCTGTGCTTCCCCAATTATTCCCATCCGCAAAGGAGTCTACATAAAAGACAATCGGAATGATTATAGCTAGTAGCGATAACCAAAGAATCTTGTTCATTGAGCTGTTAATTCTGTTTACGGACACATTTTTACGCGGTATTCCCATTACAAATCCTTTTTCAAATTGTAAGTTTAATGAAGCTAACTGCATGGGATTCAAATAGCAGCACTTAATGTACAAAGCTGTTGCAAAATTTGCTTAGTTACCAGAAATAGTTCTCTTAAGCTCTTCGCTCTCATCCTTTACCTCTACTCCGTAAGCTTTTAACAGTTCGGGAGTGACCCTAGTTTTAAACTCCATTTCCTCATCAGATAAAAATGAGTGATATTTAATGGATAACCGACAGAGCCTGAGTAAGTCCTTAACTACTGTCACCGTTTTCTCTCTTTGATTCTTATCCAAGTTACCTGTTCCAACGAACGCTAGTTCAATAATTACGAATGTGTCGTCCTTTGCGAGGGCGAAATCATCTTGGAAATGTCCTCCGTAAACGTTAAACCCTTCACCTAACCGCTCAAAAAGCTGATTGCGAAGGGTATCCATCAAGATAGGTTTCCGATCCCACTCGAGATTGAAGCTTTTAATTAGTGCAGGACCCAGGCCCTTATTGTGAATCCTGTAGCTGACGTTAAAGGGTTCCTCGTATGTTTGAAACATGCCTGTAATAAAAGGACGAACGCTTGCTAAATGATTTCTCTTATTCCAGATGTGCTGTCTCCATGCTACAACTCCTGAGACAGCGGCAGCAATAGCCGCCAAGCTCGTGACTACTAACATAAGGATCTGGTTCATAGCCATTAATAGAGTTCCCGTGCAATTTTTGGTGTGGAAAAAGCATAGCCGAACAGCGTTTGGCTTACGAGCTCTTAGAGCTTTTGTCACCTGCTTTCTTTATGACTTAGTTACATAATGTAAGTGTCGCCATGAACGAGCAGCGGACATAATTGAAGTTGATTATTTTGTATTCATGCTAAGGTTCTAAAGGCTGATTCTTACTGAAGCTAAAAAGGAGTGGTTTAGAGCATGGATAGGAAGAAAGAAATCTCGATTGAACTTCACAGTGAAAAATCTGCTTTGATGGATAAGTTGTGCGATCAAAACGATTTCGACGGCATCATCCAATTGTGTGAGGATATAGAAACATACACTCACGCTACGCCGCTAATACGACTACATTTGTTCTACAACATCGGTTCCGGGTATTCTCATGTTGCCGCTCGTCGAGATAATCAATTCGATAGCAGATCTTCTGGTCTGGCATTGCTTAATTTTAGAAAAGCGATGGCTGAAGTTAAGACTTTTGCGAGAGAGTGTTTCCGCAGCATCCCTCCGGACGAGGTGATGAGTGCCTTTTATGATCTTCGTAATCGCTTACTCACCAACATGGCAAATGAACTGGATTATCAGGGACGTTGTCTCGAAGCTTTATCGTATTACGCAGAACCGATTGAATCAGGCAATGTACATGCAGTGTTGAGTAAAGCTCGATGTCTTTATCGGTTTGCGCACGGCGTGTATGACGACGGACACGCTTATTATCTGCAAAGAGAATCATCAAACTGTTACAAGAATGCGTTATCCAGAATTGATGAATTCCCATTGGAGCAGCGACACAGCATTGAATCCAACCCATTTCACAATCACTTCCTCACCTGGTTTCAAGAGCAAGAACTGCAGTATGGTTCAGAATTTCCAGAGCTCGATACCTTAAGTGGAAGTCTACCCGATACGAAAAAGGAGAAGGATTACCTTATATGGTGTGCACAACACAGACTGTTTATTAATGAACTGAATGGGATCTCGACATCTGAAGCTGTGTATCATGATGTTTTGTCACTGCCTAATTTTACAGCACGAATTAATACATTACTAACTACATCCGAAGAGCTCAGCTTTCATGGTCATTTTGATGAGATGAAAACAGATTATTGCTACGCTCGTTACTTGGCCTTTATGGGGAGTTCGATTCCATTATTTGAAGAGCATTTTTTCAATTCAACGTTTGAACATGTTGACACCCTTGATTATGAGATAAACAATCTAAAGACCAACCACCTTAAGTCCTGCTTTCAGGTTAGCTATTCCATTTTTGATAAGATCTCATTTCTCCTCCACCGTTTTTTTGAGCTGGATACAGTTCAGAATGATCATCAGGTAGATTTCAAAAAGGTTTGGTTTAAGCCCCGTAGCCAGGAACTTAAGGATATATTCAAAAATAGCGACAATGATTACTTCAGGGCCCTGTACTTTATATCACGCGAAATCCGACAAGGGGGGCGCAACATCCCAGACGATAAGGACTTATCGTATTGGTTTGACCCAGACACACAACGATTATTTAAAATCAGAAATGCAATGGAACATCGAGCATTCAAGTTAGTTGATGCGGTACCCCATCGCAATAGCAAGGACGAATCATTAGAAATTGAAGAATGCAGGAGCAGGCTGTTAAAAGCTCAGCAGGATATCGAATCTATCTCTAACCAATTGTTGCAGGAACCAGGCAATAAAGATGAGCTCGAAAGCCAATTGGAAAAGCTTCGGCGGCAGGAAGCCAACTTGGTCAAAGACCTTGATGAAAAGGAACGTATGAGTTCATATTTTGTTATTGTTGGCGTTGAAGAGTTTGAGTCACTTACAATGAAACTACTCACTCTGGCAAAAGACGCATTGGTTTATTTGTCCCTGGCTATTCATTACGAGGAGTCTAATAAGACTCATGATGGACTTGTATTACCTTCATTTGTCCCCAAAAAATAGGGGAATTTAAACCTATTGCATTACCCGATAAAACTGAATGTACTCACGTTAATGGTTTAGGTAGAGGCTATTTAATTTGGTCAAGTAATAGCACCTGCTCTAATGTCCGCAATTGGCACTAACCTGACAGTCTGCTGCGAGCGAAAGCCGGACATTGGCGAGAAAGTTTGGTAGGTTAGGCAGAGATCAATATAAGGATAGGGCTTTAATTTGGATCTGCCCCTCTTTATTCCCTGCGGTATTATAAGCGTTCACGCTAGTATTGGAGAAAGTCAGGTGTTCGATCAAATGGACTTTACGTCTTTAAAGGAAATATTGAGTGCTGCTAAAGATTTACTGCTAATCGCTGTTGCAGTGGTAACGTCCATAATTTCCATAAAGAGTTATAAAAACGCCCGCCTAGCCCTAGCTCAGCCATTGAGAACAGAAGTCGTCAAACGACAAGTTGACTTACTTACAGAACTTCTCGATATAACTAGTTCCGATAAGCTAAAATTTATGACAATGCTCGACTTTAGCAACATATTTAACCTCAATATGAAAATATGTTTGGAGGAAGTCGGCTGCACTGTCAAAATGAGCAAGGACTCTGGTGATAAAAGCAGCTCAGCCATTAAAATTGTTGCGGAAGATGACGAACCTTTAGAACAGTATTATTTCGATAATCTGAAATCTGAGTCTCGAGCATCGTTTCAGGAAAGGAGGCGTGTTGCTGCGACCGAGGGGTCTTTTAAGGTTCAGCTTATCCACCTTACAGAACAACACGTAAGTCTGATAAGAAAATTAGACTCTATAAGTAACTCCCCCTACCTCCCCATTGAAATAAAGAGTGAATTAGACAAGTTATTAAAGACGATTAATTACAATTTAGAAAAACCTATGAAAGAAAAAATCGAGCAGTCACTCTGCCTCATGATGTCTGAGGGGTTCGATCAGAGTAGGTTTAGTTTTACCGACAAATACAATGAATTTAATCACGATGCAATTGACTTTTCTCTCCACTCAAATGAATTAATCAGGAAAGTGAGGGAAGTTCTTAAAGTGGATGAAAAATGGTAGGAGCTGGTAAGCCCCTAGTTTTATAGACATATCTAAGCTGCTGGTAATACTGCTTTTCGTACTACACTGGAGACAGGCCTCGATTTGTACCATGGTTTCGTCTTGGATTATACGAACAAAGGGTCGTAGTTGTTGAAGTGGTATGGGATTCGAAACAAATAGCCTATAGGCAGAATTCGCTCGATACACCATGACCGCCCCTGGCACTGAGCTGGACGTCAGCAGCGAGCGAAAAGCGGACCATCGGGCTTTTTGCCTAATTTAACGAGTAACTCGCCTCGCTGTTATTAATAAGTCTGGATGGCGCGAACCAGGCAAGGCACAATTACCTCAGCAATAGTGCGCGTTTTGTTATTGTATTGTGTATTTAAGTCTTTTACTGTCAATGACATAACGAAAAATTAGAGTTAGATAAGTTGCGCACGTTAGAATGCAGCTAAGCATGCTCAAATTACTTTACTAACTCAGACGATTTAAAAGGCAGCTATGGTCGCTTAATCAGCAACTTAAGAGCTCGCAACTATTCAATTGAAGAGAGTACAAAGTGCGCACGCACAATATGCAAATGTTAAGCATTTCAGGGGGAAATAGTGACAGTTGAGGCAATATTGCAGCCAGCGGTTGTCGCTGCCATCGTTTCCGCCATTGTTGGGCCGCTGATCTTCTTCCTTTTGAAGCGCTGGGATGACAAGAAACGAAGAAACTTCGAGATACGTTATGAAGAGTACAAGCACTACCTAAAGGCATTAGAGCAGATTGCCTCGTCTCGTCATGCTGATTTCGAGCGCTTTATGAGCGAAACTTATGCAAGCTGCATGAATGAAATTCTTACTACGGAGGGGCAGTCTTCTGATCCGTTGGTTCGCCTTAATCAGGAGGTGAACAATCTTACAGCAGATGTCCGGAAATCCTTCACTCAAGCAACACAAGAGCTTCACGGTCTGCGCTTGGTCTGTTCCGAGAAGCTTCTCCAAAAAGTTAACGAGTACGTAAATATACAGCGCGAGCTTATAGATTCATCGTGTTCCGTAATGGGAAACCTGGATCAAATGGACATCAATAATCCAAGCGCGAGCCTATCTGGCGAGATGAAGGAAAAAGGCGAAAGAACCCAAGTGCTGTTTGAGGAAATCGTGCAGCAAATGAGAAAGGAGCTTGGAGTCAAATGATGCTTAACAAGGCCAGGCACAGCGACGGCTTTTCCGTTACGGCTTCGCTTCCACTACAAAGCCGCGCGTGCTGGCGGCGTTATATCGCTTGGTGACTGCAGTGGCTAGGAACAATACAACTTTCATTGGTAGTGCCCCCACTTGGGCAAATGCATGTGTAGGCGAAAATGGTTTCCCTGGGTACTGGGATTACGCCAAAGGATTTTCCCAAGCAGCAACTATTCTGATTGACTTAGTTCTTAGTGAACGGGGGTTAGGGCACTCGGTTGACGAGATGGTTTATCCGGTTTGTTTCAATATGAGGCATTCACTAGAACTTCGCCTGAAAGGCACAATTTCAGAACTTATCCTTATCGAAAAAGCCAGATGTCGTAACCTCCAATTCGACTTGGCTGGTTCACACGATATAGGAAATATTTGGAGTTTCTTCGCTCAAAAGGCCCAAGCTGCCGACGATCGCTACGACCCAATAATCAAAAGGCTTGATACAAAGATCAAGGACTTCGCCGAAGTCGATGCCACCGGACAAACATTTCGGTACCCACTTGATAATGAGAGTCAAAAGCATCTCGTAGATGTCGCGGTCATCAACTTTGTAGTATTGAAGCGCAGTTTCGGGGAGCTAGAAGCAGCCTTGGATGACTTACATCGCTTAAATAAATACCTTTGCGATGAATATCAATGTGGGTCTTTTACAAAACGACTGTCGCGAAAGAATCTGTTCGAAATGGCATCCTTTCTTCCCCCTCGAACAACGTGGGCGGCAGATTCATTTAGTACAACTAAGGAATTTCTCAAGAAACACTTCAATATTGGTAGCAAAGAACTCTCTGAGAGCATTAAGCTCATCGAATCGCATTTTGAACTCGCGCCGGCAATTGGGATAACGATTCCTTTACTCGGGGTTGAAGAGTCCTATATTGAAGAATTTTTCAGCTATTGGTTTAAGCACCACGACCTTCCATCTGATAAAGTCCCAACCGAAGTTGAAGCTAGCGAGTGGGGTTCCGGCGAAATGTTTGAAGCTATTGTGAACGACACCAAGAGACGTGCGGAGGTTTGGGAGACCGTTAAGTCCAATCTCACGCCAGAAAAACTGGCAGGTTTGTCGGCTCTGTTTTATTTCGCGCGTGATCTAGACTTCTCGGAGAGCTACACTCGGGTTTATGAGCTTGATCTTGAGGAAGCCAAGGCTTCGTTCTTAAGTTCAGAAGACTCTGTAAGGTCACAGTACTTCCATATTTTCGACAAGACAAATGCGCTATACAACATCTTGCGTTCGCTCTATTTCTTGCAAAAAGTCGAACTCGCAGAACGACTTGTTGTTGCGCATGGACTGCATGAGAAATTTTCTTGGTTAGATGAAGCTAGGCAACGCACCCTATTTCGGAAGCCGGAGTACTGTGGATACGCGATATAGCAAGGCCGCCTCAAAGCCGGACGTTAACGTCCGCTCCTGGCACAATGCGGACGTTGACGATGACTCCAATAACTATAGGGTAGACCGAGTTTTAACTGAGACTTGGGCCTATTAAATTAACCACGACTCGCTATTACTCTTTTAACTTTTTCGTCTACGGACAACTCGTGTATGCGAAGATAGATCTCTTCACGATGTACGCCTATATCTTTAGGGGCTTCTATTCCAATACGTACCTGATTTCTGTCGGCTCTTAAAACAGTAATACTGATATTATCAGCAATTCTTAATACTTCACCAATACGTCGTGTTAGAACAAGCATAAATACTCCTTTTTGGTTTTATCTTAATGAGGGAAGGAAACAAATAAAACCAGCTAACTACTGATGTCACGGATGTCTTAAGTTATTTATGTACTTTTACTTACCAAAGTAAGTCGCTGTGTTGCGAACAGGTGAGTATTGAGAAGCTAACGCTTACAGCCGCACACTATAAACAGGAAAACCAGGAGCAACATACAATGATAGCTTTCCTGTCTCAGGTTTTATGGCTTAGTACCGGTAGTGGAAAAGCGGATTTTTGAGCGTGAATAACGGGTGTAAATAATTTTCGGTGTATACGTAAGCATATTTCCAAACAGAGCCTGGGTTAGACGGGCTCTGTTGTTTTTTTAAATTGATTGGTAGGCATCAAAGCTAAAACTGAAACTATCAGTTGTCCGAATGGAACAAACAATAAAAAGACCCACCAGCCGCTAATTCCTGTATCTTTTAATCGCTTCGCCGTGAATGGTATGTACGTGACAAGTAATATAAGGCTGCTTATTGCTCTGATTAACTCGACAGAATAAGGCACTTTCACCCAAAGGCCATCAGTAGCATAGAGAACTACGCAGGTAGTTATCAGTACTAAAAGTGTTGCCCAGTAGCGGCCTCGAGACACGGTGCCAAAAACATTAAAAAAGTACATGAATGCGTCTATGGGCAATCTTAATAACGACATTTCAGCTCCAAAAAATTAACTAGAATGGGTTTGGTACTACTTGCTCCACTCGGTATAGGCTACCTAATTGCAGTTAATTGTTGTAGAGCAACTTTTGTTATTGTTTGTGCAAGTGAATTTAGTCGAATATCTAGTGCATCCGGTACTTGGCGGCCTTATGTCATAGTCGAACTTTTCAGCCATTTTGAACAGTCTTATTTCGACCGTCGATAGAAAGCTCAAAGCTGCTCATTTTCTTGGCTTTTTTCTTTACGTGCTGCCCACCAGTGGTAAAGCGATGAAATAAGTAGTGCTATGAGAAAATCCTTGAACTCTGAGCTGTGCAGAGTAAATTCACCCGCTTGAAACGATTTAACGATAGTGCCACCCACGAGATAACCACCAATCAAAACAAGTGCCCAGTAAATGGTAGAACGTATTTTATTATCTGTTTTCATATGCGCAGCTCATGCCGTTTTCAGTGTTTCTGAAACCATTCTCGCATGGCAGTTAGTGCCGAGTCATTAATGTCATTGCTACTGTCGCTTCGTAGCCCATGGTCAAGTTGCTCAAAGAATTGGTAGTCAACATTCTCTGAACTATGCAGGCTCTTTACCATGGCATGGGTTTGCGCAGGGTCTACAGAGTTGTCTTGTCCAGACTGAATAATAAGCAGGGGTGTTTTCCCGCTCTCTATGACTTTAGCTTGCTCAAGTGTGAGCAGTTCTTTCCACCATTTGTAGCCATGTTGGCTTGAGTCAACAGCGAATGCTTTATCTGACTCTCTGATTTTATCTGCAAAGCCGCGAAACCCTTCAAGTACCGCACCTGTAACGTCAGGCGGAGTGGATGCCTTTATGTTGTGCTCAATGTCGTTTTGAAATGAATTTCCGCCACCGTTAAACGCTATAGTGGCGGTAATACCAGGCAGGACTTTGCGTAGCATAACGGCAATAACCGCTCCCTCGCTGCCACCAAGAACGTACACCGACTGGTAACGTTTCTTTTCCTTTAGGTGATTTAGTACTTGTTTGGCATCGCTCACGCGTTGCGATGGTGAGTCATTGTCGATATAGGCTTGCGGGCAGGCATTAATGTCCGGGCTGAGCCCCCATTTCTCAATAATTAGAACATCGGCGTCCTGTCGTACTTTGGGGAAAGCGCTTTTAATGGAATTGATGCTTAATGCGCTCCGACAGTCAGAGCCTTGCAATATGAGCAGTAGGTTATTCGTCGGCTTTTCTCTCGAACCGAGGTGATAGGTGATCTTAGATTCGGATGCTAACGAGCGCTTCAGTGTATGTGTCCCAAACGTCAATTCTGATGCAGCTATTGAGCAATAGCTGATAACCAAAAATATAACAGCAAGAAGCAGATTAAGTTTACGCATGAATCAAATACCGGTTAATTGCCTCGTTACCCACAGTAACGGTTGAACTGAGTTTACCGCCACACGATTCAATCATCCGGCATGACGCTACATTGTTCGTATGACAATATCAGGCAGATTATCGGTTAAATGAGTGAAGCACAAACTATTATATTTCGGTAGCTGAGAGCAAATGAATAAACCCTATACGCGACTTTTGGTAAGATGCCAAAGTCACGTAATAACCATGAATAACGGAACAGACCAACATGACCATAAAACCAGGCATTTACGAGCATTACAAAGGCGGACGTTACCGCGTTATTGATACCGCCCGCCACAGTGAAACTGAAGAGTGGGTGGTGCTTTATCAGCCCCTTTACGGTGAACAAAAGCTTTGGGTACGCCCCTTTGATGTGTTCGTGGAAACCGTAAACGTGAACGGTACCCAGGTACCGCGGTTTCAATTTGTTGGTAATGAGTAGGGTAGAACAATGAGCGAAACCGATAACAAACTGTTTTTAGTATATGTGGGTGGCACAGCCCCCGGTGCCAATATTGAGTTGCACGACGTTCGCTTTGTGGTGGGTATGCGCATGGAAGATACCTATCCTGCCATTCGAAAAGGGTGGTTTGGCACACAAAAAGGACTGCACCTGGACAGCTTTGTTCACTTGCACCACGTAGATGGCTACCGTATTCAGCTTACCCAGACAAAGCCGGCTAACTCTTCGGACAAAAAGCTGTATTTTGTGAACTTTGGCGGCTATTTCTCTAATAAACTTGCTGAGTATCACGACTTTACGATGGTGGTTGCTGACTCGCCTAATTCGGCAAAGCAACTGGCGCGTGCGCAAGTATCTAAAGCGGGCTTAGCCGGCGCAGAGCAAATTCATAAAGACGACTTATTGGCTGTGGATGACTGCCTGTGCGTAGACCTGGTGGATGAGCACTTCGTGACGCTTGAATACGATGGCGAGCAGCAGGAATTAGTACCTGACTGGAAAGGCTACCAGCCACTGCCCTAAATTTTTTGCATCCAAAGGTATGCGTTGTTGTGTCTAATACTGTGTAAGTCAAACAATTGAACAACAATAGGGGGCGTTATGTCCGATCTTTGGGTACCAATTACAGCTATGCTGAGTATTTCAATCGTTATTATTGTGGGTTTAGCGTTATCGGCGCACCATAAGAAACACTTGCAGTTAACTTTACAAAAACACATGGAAAACGGGGGCACACTAACTTCGGAGCTTTTAGGGCAGTTGGGCACTTCGCCCAGTAGTCGTCATGGCGACCGTCGTAAAGGCCTGGTTTTGGTGTCAGCAGGGCTGGCCTGTTTAGTGGCCGGGTGGTCAGTGGGTGACTTGGATGTCGGCGTTATGTTCGGGGTTTTCCCGGTATTTATTGGCGTCGCCTTCTTAATTTCGGCTTACTTAACTAACGATGAATGATAAAGCGCTGATTGCACGGGTTATTGCCCGTGGCGATCAGCACGCCTTCGCGACTCTGGTTCGCCAGCATCAAAATGGCGTCCGGCACTTTCTGCGTCGATTAACCGCGGGCGACCACGCACAAGCGGATGACTTGGCGCAGGAGGTGTTTTTGCGCGCCTACAAGAGCCTGAAAAGCTTCCGTGCCGAGGCAAGTTTCAGTAGTTGGCTGCACAGCATAGCGTACCGTAGCTTTTTGAATGAGCAGCGTAAGTCGCATCACCATAATGAGGTAGCTGGCGACGCCTTGCCTTTCATGCCGGGGCCATCCAGTACGGTTGATAGCGACATTATGGTTGAGCGGCTAATGCGGCATCTTTCGGTGCCGGAACGCACCTGTTTAACCTTGTCTTTAAGTGCCGGAATGAGCCATCAGGAAATTGTCGCTATTACTGACTTACCGCTTGGCACGGTTAAATCTCATATTGCCCGGGGAAAACAAAAGCTGATTGATATTGTCAGCGCCCCACAAAACAAGCAGGAGGTTGCCTCATGAGTGCACCCGAACATGAACCTTTGAATGATCTTCTCAGCTATAAAACTCGCTTAGTTGATGAAAGCTTTACTGAGCAAACGTTGAGCTCAATTCGAAAGTCTGAGAAGAAACGTCGCATTCTTGTTTTGCTGGCATTTATGAGTGCGCTGTTGGTAGCGGCTGCTTTATGGGTGGCGTCAGGCGATAGAATTTTTGCGCCGGTAAGGGACTTTATGGCTCAGTCACCGTATTTATTCACGTTGGCTATTATTGCTTTTTGCTCAATAACGTTCTGGTCAACTCAGCAGCGGAGCTAGTTGAGGTCATCAATTTTAACCGTAAACTGCGTTACCGATCGTGGGGACTTCACTGCACGACCGGCACATAGAGCCGGTTGGTGATAACGCTGTCGCCGCTTACCACCACCTGAAATAAGTCGCCGAAGTCTTCTTCTCCAAGTTTATCAGCGCTTCCACCAGCTGCTTTGACCAGTTCAGGCACGGTGTTGCTGTGGCCAATAATCAGTGCGTTCTTTTTGAGCTCCTTTAAGCTGGTTATTATTCCTTTAAAGTCTTTAGCTGGGTAGGTTTCTACTGATAGCCCCAGTTGTTTTGCCAGTGCTTCTGCGGTTTGCTGAGTGCGCTTATAGTCGGTAGAAAATATGGCTTCAATGTCGCTGTTTTTCAAAACCTGCGCGAGAACTTGCGCACGCTGTTTGCCAACCAAACTGAGGTCGGGGTCGGTCTTGTCGGTTGTTTTCTCCATATGACGGGAGAAGTAAAGAGTATAAGTGTCGGCTGATGCCTCGCCAGAGAAAAAGCTCATAACAATAAAAATAAAAAGTAAACGGCGCATAAGTTATTAAAGGTTGTCATATAAGGTTAGTTTATAGCAATAAAACATACCTTTCAGCAGGCCCATAAACAAGCGTTATCCCCTGGAAAAGGTGGAAAAGTAGTCAGGAGGGAAAATGAAAGCACATTCAATTTTGGACTTTTGGTTTAAAGAGTTAACACCAAAGCAGTGGTTTGCTAAAAGTGAGGAGCTGGACAATACCATAGCCAAACGCTTTTCCGATACGTTAAAGGCTGCAGCTAAAGGTGAGCTCTGGCATTGGCGCGAAGCGCCTCGTGGCCGTTTGGCGGAAGTGATTGTGTTAGACCAGTTTTCGCGAAACATATACCGTGGTAGTCCGAAGGCTTTTGGGCAGGACGTGATAGCGTTAGTGCTGGCGCAGGAAGCCGTAGAGAAGGGCGCAGACAAGTCGTTGGATGCTAATGAAAAGGCGTTTCTCTATATGCCTTATATGCACAGTGAATCGGCGTTAATTCATGAAGAGGCTATGCGGCTTTTCAGCCAACCCGGGCTTGAAAACAACTACAAATTTGAAGTAAGGCACAAAGAAATCATTGACCGGTTTGGGCGGTATCCGCATAGAAACCGGGTACTGGGGCGCGAGTCGACCCCGGAAGAAGAGGACTTTCTTAAACAGCCGGGGTCCAGTTTTTAATATTACTTTATGTTTTCAATCAGTTGCGAAAGCGAACTGACGGTAATAGTGGGATTAATGCCCCAGGGGTCAAACTGAGCTTCTCTGGAACGTTTAACCCAGGCGGTTTTCCAGCCTGCTGCGCTGGCGCCAATAATGTCGAAACTGTTGCTGGATATTAGCCAGGTATTTTGCTCCTTACTGCCGCTTTTATCGAGAAAATGCTGGTAAACCTGTGGGTTAGGTTTAAAGCTTTTAATGTCTTTGCAACTGACTATGTCTTTAAAGTAGCGGCTGAGCTCAGCACCCTCCAGCAGTTCAGTTACTGCATCGGCACTGCCGTTAGAAAAAGCAAAACACTCTATACCCGCCGAGTTTAACTTGCTCAGTGCGGCTTTCGTATCATCGAATGCCGGTAAGCTTCGGTATTTTTCCAGCAACCCTTCCTGTTGCGGTGCAGTTAACCCGGCTCCCAGTTCATTGTTGGTGAACAGAAGGGCGTCTTTGGTACAGACCGCAAAGTCTTCATACTGCTGCATAAGCCCACGGCGAAATGAATACTCTAATTGCTTATCACGCCAGCGGCTCGAAAACTCTTGAGCTTTGTCGTCGCCAAGGTATGAACTCAGCAGGGAGACTACGCCCTGAGTGTCAATAAGTGTGCCGTAAACGTCAAAAGCTAAGGTCGTCAAAATTACGCTCCAATTGCTTAATAAATTCTGTACATAGGTGTACGGCGTTATTCCGGATTTAGTTTGCTCTTAATTAAGTAATGCGAATTATTGTCATTTGTATTTACATTTAGAAAAAGCATCGGTAGCATACTGAGCCGCTTAGCCAACTTAATTAAGGACAATGAGAAATGGATAAATTCGTACCCAGCGCAATTGCTACCGTAATAGCTTCAACTCTGGCAGGTAACGCCCTTGCAAATGATTTCGAACTGCCCGACGGTATGGAGCGTATTGTTGTTACTGCTACTGGTTTTGAGCAAAAGCTGACGGAGGCGCCGGCAAGTATCTCAATTATTACCAATGAGGAAATACGGTCGCGCTCGTTTACGTCACTATTAGATGCTGTTAAATACCAGGAAGGCATTGATATAGGCACATCGCGGGATAAAACCGGGCAGGGCAGTATCAGCATGCGTGGGTTAACAGGTGACTACACCTTAATTCTGGTTGATGGCATACGTCAGAATAACCACGGTGATATTTACCCGAACAACTTTGGCGGCAACGCGTTTAACCACATTCCTCCGCTTGAGACAATTGACAGAATTGAGGTAATTCGCGGCCCGGCATCGACGTTATACGGAGCCGACGCACTTGGCGGTGTTATTAATGTTATTACCAAAAAGCACACTGACGACTGGTCTGGTGCTATCACCTTTGGTCGCAGTTTGCAGACAGACGATAACTTTGGTGACGACTTTACGACAGATTTCAGCGCAACGGGGCCTTTGATAAAAGATGTATTAAGCCTGGGAGTGCGCGCTAGTTTGTATGACCAGCAAGCATCGTCTCCTCAGTTTGAGCCAGCGGTTGACCCAAACGGTACCGTGCACATACGGGAATTAGGGTTTGGCAGCGGTGGTCGAACCGTTGACAACAAAGACGAACATTACGGTTTTTCAGTGTCCTATACTCCGGCAAAGGGACACAACGTTAAGTTTGATTACGACAACTCGCATCAGTCTTATGACAATACGCCGTCTTACGATGTAGAAACGGACACCATTACTTATCCGCTGGGTACCAAAGACAGCATTGAGTCTATTTGGCAGGCTCGTGGCGGACAAGTTAACCCCCGGGCTGGTTATGCGGCGGCTCAAAGCTTTGATCGCACCTGGTGGTCAATAGCGCACGATGCGGACTGGTCCTTTGGTTCAAGTATGGTGTCGTTGGCTTACGTGGATACACAAAACAACGGACGAACCTTACCCTTAAGTGTGGATGAGCGTTTGTTGCTGCAGCAAATGTACGATGGAACAGGAGACTACTCTGGTTTACCTGAAGACGAGCGGCGTTCTATTGCTGAAGAAACCTTCCTGCCAAGACCTGATCGCCCATTAGACAGCAGTCAATATACCCTGGATGCAAAGCTGGATATTCCTTTCTCAGGTTTTGCCGGACACCACAATTTGGTGATAGGTGGTCAACTTATTGATGGCGAGTTAAAAGACGGTGTTTTTGGTCTGGAAGAAGGTAATGCCGGTGCTGTTCAAGAGCAGAAAATGTATTCGCTGTTTGTTGAAGATAACTGGATGCCAATAGCGGACTTCACCCTGACTGGCGGCGTTCGCTACGACAAGCACGATGTTTTTGGCAGTCAGGTGTCGCCTCGTCTTTATGCGGTTTATAACTTAAGCCAGGCCTGGACGGTTAAAGGCGGTGTAAGTACGGGTTATAAAACACCGAAAACAACCGATTTATACGACGGTATTGTCGGCTTTGGTGGACAGGGAACCATGCCTTTTGCCGGTAACCCGGAGCTACAGCCTGAAATCAGTGTTAACTCTGAAATTGCGCTTTACTGGAACTCAGACAATGGCGATAACAACTTTAATATCACCTACTTTAATACGAGCTTCGAGGACAAAATTGCCCGCGGTGATACCGTTCAAAGTTGTGAGCAAACCGGCGGTGTGCGCCCATGCGTTAACTTAGGTGAATATGAACAACTGGGTTATGACACATGGAGTCAGAGTATTAATATCGACGAAGTCGATGTGCAGGGTGTCGAAGTTGCTGCTCGCTACGTTATGAGCGAGACGTGGTCAATACGTGGTAATTACACCTGGACTGACAGCGAACAAAAAAGCGGTAGCCAGGCAGGGTTGCCACTAACCAATACTGCAGAGCATATGGCCAATCTTTGGCTGAACTGGCAGGCGTCGGATGTTCTGACGGTTTACCTGCAAGGCGAGCTTCGTTCTGACCGTTATCGTGGCTATGACAGCAATATTGATAAACAACTTTATTTTGAAAACTACAGCCTGCTTAACTTAGGTGCGAATTATAAATTAACGGAATCGGTCGATTTAAACCTGCGTATTAACAATTTACTTGACCGTGACTTCACGACGTATTCAACAACCTATACCGATTTAAATGGTGACGGCGAGTTTGAATACGTAACAGGTCGTGGCGCGGTAAGCGAAGTTGTTTTCACCGACGATTACAATGTTAAAGATAAAACTCGTAACTTATGGATGGGAGTTACGGTAAGCTTCTGATCATATCGCTGATAAACTTCCTTCTCAAAGCTGCTGCTTACGCGCATTACTATGCGAAAAAGTAATGTACAAAGCGGCTTAGTGAAGGAAGTCTCCTGCTAAAAGGTTCATAGTAGCAGTCACTATAAGTTTCCCTGACTTGATGGTATAAATTTAAAACGAGTCGATACTCGTGTTAAATAAAAACAATAAGGGACTGACAATGAAGGATTATTTCAAGTTCATTTTAACAACGCTTTCTTTACTTCCAGCCTTACTTCTAAGTACTTATGCCTTTGCTGATTCAACATCGCTGAATGTTGAGCTTGCTGGTATGCAAAGTTGTTACGGAGAGAAATTTAAAACCTATGACAAGTGGATAGACACTGTCGCGTCGATGCAGAAAACGGAGCAAGCAGCTGAGAGGGTTCGTGAACGTTTTAAGTCTGCTTTTCCTAAAATCCAGTATGAGAGATACAAGGAACGTCTGGAGTGTAAGCAATATACGTACAAAGTTGATGGGGCTTATGTGAATGGCTTTTATGTTGCTCCAGCCGGCAAAGAGAATTTACCGGTTTTAATTAATAACCGGGGCGGTAATGCAAGTTACGGCTCATGGGTTTTTACCAATATATATAATCAGCTGTTTCCCTTAGCTGAGAAAACGCAGATGGCCATTTTTGCCACAAGCTACCGCGGGGGTCACCCAAAACTTCCGGGGAAAGATGAGTTTGGAGGTGCTGATGTAGCTGACGTTGTTGCTTTACCGCAGTTGTTTAAGCACTTTCCGGCGGTCGACGCTGAGCGAGTCGGTGTTTACGGTGCCAGCCGGGGAACAATGCAGTCTCTTAGAGCCGTACAGGAAGGCCTTAAGGCGGATGCATTAGTTTTGTATGCCGGTTCTTATGATTTTGAAGCAGAATTAGAATTTAGGCCGGAAATGGAGCGTGTCTATAAAGCCCGAATTCCGAATTATGAATCCAATAAAGCAGACGAGTTAGCTAAACGCTCGGCGATGGAATGGGTTGATGAACTGCCAAGAGATTTGCCCATACTGTTAATTCATGGCAAGGCGGATCGGAAAGTTTCTGTTGAATCGAGTATTTCATTTGCGAAGAAACTGAAAGAGCTTGGCTTTACATATAAGCTCTCGCTTTATGAAAAGCCTCACGGTCACGGTTACGGTATTAATATGGGTGCCATTTATTCTGAAACTAATGAGTGGTTCAAGCGCTATGTCAAAGGTGAGTAAATATAGGAAATGTTGATGATGAAGAATAAAGCCAGAGGCAGTAATGTTTCGATACGTAGGTCAACTGTACTAACCCAAAAAAGAATGGCGACACTGGATTTTGTGAAATTTTAGTTTTTCACTTCAACGAAGGAACATAATATGCGCGGTCCTGATAAAGTACCGATGGCAAGACGGCGTAAGAAATTACTTTGCGTAAGTGTTCATCACTTATAAGGTTTTTTAAGGGCGTAAGTGTGTTTTGTTCCGGCTCGTATTGAAACGACTGCACCTTATCAACTTGAAGTACTGTAAGCACTTGTCCGCTTTCATTATGTTCCAGCCAACCATAATTGTCACCAAATTGCATCATAGCTCGATTGGCCGGCTTCACATCGGGTTGACTGAGATCCTGCCCTACCGTCGGTAAGTAGGCCGATATACCGGCAAGAGATAATAGCGTTGGCGCTAAGTCGATTTGGCTGCTGATTGCAGAAATGGTTCTTGGCTTAATATCCGCACCCAGAATGAGTCCCGGAATATGAAATTTGCTGACGGGGACTAACTCCTCGCCATAAACTCGAGTATCGTGGTCAGCAACCACTAGAAATAATGTGTTTTGCCAGTAGTCACTCTTCTGTGCTTTTGCAAAGAACTCGCCTAACGCATGGTCTGCGTATTTAACGGCATTGTTGACCGTCTGCTTAGGTTGTTCTGCTAATGTAATCTCACCATCAGGGAACTCAAATGGCTCGTGGTTTGACGAGGTAAACGCAAGAGTAAACTGGGGGACTGAGTTATCGGCTTGTGACAAGCGTTGATGTAACTTATTCAGTAAGTCTTGGTCACTAACTCCCCAACTACCTACAAATTTGGGAAACTCATAGTCGTCCTGGTCGATGACAGACTGAAATCCATTACCAATAAAGAAACTCGCCATATTGTCGAAATGGGCTTGTCCTCCGTAGATAAACTCAGTGTTATAGCCTTCTCTGGAAAGCGCGTCTGCGAGCGTAAAAAACTGACGCTGTGACCCCGATAGCTTGACGGTTGATCGAGCCCGGGTTGGCAGAAAACCGGAAATTACGGCTTCGATACCTCTGACTGAGCGAGTACCGGTTGCGTAGAGGTTTTCAAACCACCATCCCTGTGTCTTTAAACGCTCAAGGTTCGGTGTTAACGGCTTACCACCCAGCGACTCAATAAAGGTCGCACCAAGGCTTTCCTCCAGAATGACCACAATATTCAAAGGTACTTTGCGCTTGGCTGAAGCTGATTGGTAATGCACGGTAGGATAATCGGCAAAAGGAAACTCTAAATTGGCTAAATAAGGAACTTTTCGTACTTCATTAATGATCTCCTCGTCAGTGAGTTTCCCGTAAACACGATTTGCCTGTGCTTCGTGCTTAAGGTTATACAGTGCGTACTCAAGGGTGTAAGTGGAGTTTAAAATTAATGAATTAACCATTGCATCGGAGGTGACCGCAAAAAATGCCGGATTGGCAGGCCGATGTGCCAGAGTCGATCGAATGCCGAACAATGTTGTAACGATTAATACAGGAATGACTGCTATTAGGTAACGCCGTTTTATGGCTCTTGGTTGGAAGTTATGTTCGGATTTCTTATACCAACGATATGAAAGGTAAACGAATACCAGTGTTGAGGCAATTCCGGTGAAAAGCCAACCAGCAAAGCCATGTATTAGGGTAGAGAAAACTTCTTTGGGGTACGCAAGGTACTCAAAGAACAATCGGTTTGGGCGCGTATCATACTGTGCTAAGAATGCGGGTGTTGAGATTTCCATAAACCACAACACTAATGCACAAATCAAAAACCAGGCTGTCCATAATCGTCGCCACCACCGCTGAGCTATCGATTTGTGTAAAACCACACTTAATGGTGACAATACTAACAATGGAATCAGTGTAAAGTATCCTACTTGAATTAAGTCTGCACGTACGCCAAGTACAATAAAGTCGAGCCAGTTAATAGCGCTGTCAACGCGCTCTGCATAGAGTCCAGCAAGTAATAAACGACAGCAGGTTAACAGCGCCAAAGTGGCTCCTGCGAAATAGGCTACTGGTTTAAACAGTGCCAGAGTTTGCCATAAGGTATTGTTAGACGTTGCTGCCCGCATAGATGTTAACTCTTCTTTTTTACTGACTACGTGAAGAAACTAACAGGCATTTCTTAAGTAAAGCTTAAGACTGCTTTAATAAACTGTGCCTAGTATTTTAAATCAGGGGCCAGGAGAGGATAAACAATGAAGCCAGCCTATACCGGTATGACTCGAATTTGGAAAGCGACGTTTAACTCACTACGAGGGATAAAAACTGCCTGGCGTTATGAAGCCGCGTTTCGACAGGAAGCTCTTATGTGTGCTGCTCTAATACCGGTTGCATTGCTCGTTGAAGCGTCGGTTACAGAACGCCTCCTACTCATTATGAGCTTATTTATTTTAGTCATTACCGAGCTACTTAATTCGTCTGTAGAAGCGGTTGTTGATCGTATTGGTGCTGAGTTTCACGAGTTGAGTGGTCGTGCAAAAGATATAGCGTCAGCTGCGGTATTCTTTGCGTTGCTGCTGTTAATAGTCACCTGGATCAGTATTTTGTTTTTCTGATTTTCTAAAAAAATTGGAACTTTTAATCAAACGCTTAAGCCATGATTTCTGACTGCAACTTAAGCTTTCCTTAAGTCTTTATTTATAAAGTGACAGCATCGAAGCTGTTTCAGCCGTAGGGGCTGACTTAAGGAGTAAACATATGCGTCACTGCTGGATATTACCGGATCATCCGTTACGTGAGCAGGTTGAATCATTTATTTGTGAACGTTACTGGCTTAACTTCAATGCCTGTCTACGCTCTTTGCCGCGTTTACTTATCGCTGTATTCGATGACGCTAAGCTGATTGCTGCCTGCGGAGTTCAGTTGGCTGACGAACAACCGCTATTTTCGCAAACGTATTTAACCAAACCTATTACTGGTTACCAGGTGAACTCCAGACCTCTGCCGCCCCCGGAACGCCTGGCCGAAGTTGGGTCAATGGCGGCATTAGATCCAAGTTACTTACCCTTATTATTTCGTGCGGTAGTTAGGCTTCTGAACTCGCATAACCGAACGGCTGTGATATTTACCGCCACTCGAGCGCTGCAAAAGTACTTTAGTCGTTTGGGTATTGCATTAACAGCATTAGAAACCGCGCAACAAAGCGCGTTACCTGAGTCAACACGTGACCTCTGGGGGAATTACTATCAGCATCAGCCGGTGGTGTTGGCCGGGTGGTTAGAGCAAGGCTGCGTTTTTGAGCAACTTATTACGACACAAGATTCAAATCATGTCTCTGTTCGCGAGGTTGCCTTATGAATGCGTTGTTCGAACGAATTCAGCATCACGCGTTAACTGCTCCTGATGCAATTGCACTGTCCTCTGAACAGCAAAAGCTGAGTTACCAAGCGCTTGTAGACGCGGTTTATAAACGAGTTGAGCAACTTAAGCAGCAACCTCAGAGAATCTTTCTTTTACAAAACCCAGACCCTGTTGCGTGGGTGATTGAAGACTTAGCGCTCATGCTGGCTAATAAGGTTTGCATACCGGTACCGCCATTTTTCAGTCAGCAACAGCAGTCCTACTTACAGAAAAAGGTAAGTGATAACAAACCGCTTCCGTCTGGAACATCAAAAGTTACTTTTACTTCAGGTAGTACCGGCGAACCCAAAGGTGTCTGCTTATCTGTCGAAAACCAACTCAACACGGTTGCTGCTTTGGCTGAGCGTGTTGTTGAGGTTAGTGTCTATCGCCACATGGTTATTATGCCGTTATCTATTCTTCTGGAGAATATTGCGGGTGTTTATCTGGCATTGTGGCTAGGAGCAGAAGTTTTGCTTTTTAAAGGCGAAACACTAGGGCTGAAAGGCTCGTCCTCAATACACGCTAATACGTTCTTTTCAGCATTATCTCACTATCAACCCGATAGCTTAATTCTTACGCCGGCGTTGCTTAATGCTCTTGTCGAAGGAACTAAACGCGGGGCTATTGATGCGAAACAGTTCAAGTTACTCGCCGTCGGTGGTGCTCGTCTGAGTTCAACATTGGAACGACAAGCACGGGCGTTGGGGCTGCCAGTTGTTCAGGGGTATGGGTTATCTGAATTCAGTTCGGTGGTTGCGCTGAATGCGCCCGCTGCGGTCGTGCCAGGAACTGTTGGACACCCGCTGAACCATGCCGTTGTCACAATACGCGATGGTGGTGTGGTTGTCAGAGGAAATACCATGCTGGGTTATTGGGACAGCCCTGACAGCTGGTTTCCCAGCGAGATTAACACGGGCGATTTAGGGCGGTTTGATGAAGACGGGCGATTAATTATTTTAGGGCGCCGCAAGCACATCATTGTGAATGCTTATGGCCGTAATATTGACCCTGAGTGGCTAGAGGCAGAACTATGCAGTCAGCAAACGATTCACCAAGCGGCAGTATTTGGCGATGAAGAAATACCGCTGACAGCGTTGGTGGTGCTAACGAGTCCTTCAACCGCTGAGCAGGTTAGCTCGGTTATTTATCAGGTCAACCAACAGCTCCCGGACTACGCGCGCATCCAACGTTATGTTGTTTTGAAAGAACCTTTCACCGTCAGCAACGGTTTGTTAACCGGCACAGGGCGCTTACGACGTCTCGCTATCAAAGACGCTTATCGGGTTGATATTGACCCTACAACTTATTCATCTGCTAACGAGGTATACGATGATGTTCTTTAATACTTTATGCGAACAAACTCAAAACGAACAACGCTATTTACTGAGCGCGCCTGCCATTCAACAAGCGTTGCAGGGTGAGATAACCATAGAAAGATATCGTGCTTTTTTAACTCAGGCTTACCACCATGTTAAGCACACCACGCCATTATTAATGCGCTGTGGCAGCAAACTGTCGTTTCGGGATGAGTGGCTGCGTAAAGCAGTCATCGAGTATATCAATGAAGAATACGGCCATGAACGCTGGATACTTAATGATATTAAGGCGGCTGGCGGTGACGTTGAAGTCGCGCAGTCGAGTGAACCACATACGTCAACCCAAGCGATGGTATCACTGGTTTATCAAGCTATCGACAATGATCACCCTGCGGCATTTTTCGGCATGGCGCATGTGCTGGAAGGCACTAGCGTTAAGCTGGCAACACAGGCTGCGGGAAAAATAAAAGACGCACTGCAACTGCCGGATTCTGCGTTCAGCTACTTACTGTCGCACGGTGACTTAGACCAGGAGCATGTGCAGTTTTTTGAACAGTTGATGAACCAAGTGACCGATGAAAAAGCTCAGCAAGTCATTGTGCGTACAGCGAAGCATGTTTATCGGCTTTACGGTGACATGTTTCGCGCTCTTCCTGAACTGGCAGGAGAGCCGCTATGAGTCAGTTTAACTGGCAACAGCAAACTATTGTACTAACCGGTGCGGCGGGTGGGCTTGGTCAATCCCTTGCCGAAGCACTGAGTCAACGAGGGGCCAGGCTTATTATGGTAGGGCGCACCAGTGGCACGCTTGACGCTCTGGCAAAGCGGCTTAATCAGACGCCATTTTTGGCTGATTTAACTCAACAGAGTGAACGTGCGCGGCTGCTTAAATTTATAACAGAGCAGGGCGCAGCGGTAACCGGATTAATTAACAATGCCGCAGTCACTCATGAAGGCCTGTTCGGTAATGCTACTGCCGATGATATTGAGCGTGTCATTACTACGAACTTAATAGTCCCCATTGCATTGACTCATGATTTTCTGCCGGTGTTAAGCGCGAATAAAGGTTGGGTTTTAAATGTCGGCTCGGTATTCGGTGCTATCGGTTTTCCGGGGCAAAGCCTTTATTGTGCCAGCAAATTCGGCTTGCGAGGCTTTAGCGAAGCGTTGAATAGGGAGTTGCTGAACAGCGATATTAATGTGATGTACGCAGCCCCTCGTGCCATTAAGACCTCACTGAATAATGGTTTGATTAGCCGGTTAAATACAACACTTAAAACCAAACAGGATGCTCCGCAGCGGGTTGCGCAGCAGCTTGCCACGCAAATAGAGAACCGTTCGTGGTTGCGAACACTCGGATGGCCGGAGCGGCTATTCGTTCGCCTAAACGGGCTGTGGCCTGAACAGGTAGGACGGAGTTTGAAAAAAGCACGAGATACTTTATATCAATTACTTGAGGAATACCGCGATGAAAAGCACTAAATTATACGCATTTGTTCTAATCGGTTTATTGGGGCTGCCAGCGTTATCGGCTGAATTTAATAGCAGCGATAACAGCCAGCAACGCTTGCATGACCTTCAACAGCGCTGGGCAACGGTGAACTACCAATTAGAAAGTGACAAACAAAAGCAAGAGTTTGAAGCGCTTGTCGCAGATGCTCAGCAGTGGGTTGAGCAAGAACCTGAGTCCGCCCCCGCACACATTTGGTTGGGTATTATTAAAAGCACTTACGCAGGTGCAAAAGGTGGGTTAGGAGCGCTGAGTCTGGCGAAAGAGTCGAAAAAGTCGCTGGAGAAAGCGCTTGAGTTAGATCCTAATGCGCTCGATGGTTCAGCTTATGCCTCTCTGGGTACCTTGTATTACAAAGTCCCGGGTTGGCCGTTCGGATTTGGTGACGATGATAAGGCACAGCAACTGCTTGAAAAAGCCTTAACAATTAACCCCGATGGCATTGACCCTAACTACTTTTACGCGGATTATTGGTTTGAGCAGGGCAATTACGCAAAAGCAGAGCATTACGCTCAAAAAGCATTAAAAGCGGCTCCCAGACCTGAACGACCATTAGCCGATGAAGCGCGTCGTGCAGAGGTGAATCAGTTGTTGGCTAAAATACAGCGCGAACAATAAATAGTAAGGATGTTGGCTACATGGATCTATTGTTGGTCGAAGATGATGCAATGCTCGGGCAAGCCGTTGAACTTGGTTTGTCCGAGCGGCAATTTAATGTGCAATGGGTTCGTACTGGTGCCGCAGCGATTAGTGAGAGTCAGCGAGTTAATTATGATGTCGTTGTCCTTGACCTGGGGCTGCCGGATTTAGATGGTAGTCGCGTATTGTCCTCCTTGCGTAAAAAAGGACAAGTGCTGCCGATATTAGTGCTGACAGCGAGAGACGACAGCTCAGAAACTGTGAAGCTGCTGGATCTTGGTGCTGATGATTACATGATAAAGCCTTTTGATATGAACGAGCTTGCAGCGAGACTGCGCGCTTTGGTGAGGCGTCAACGAGGGTATGCGACACCAGAGTTGAGTTGTGGGCCTATCAGCCTGGATGAGTTAAATTTTCAGGTACTTGTTAATCAACAGCCAGTGAACTTGTCGAAACGTGAGTTTGAGTTATTGCGTGCAATGATGGCTGCACCGGAGCGGGTTCATAGTCGAGATAAGTTAGAGCAAATCGTTTTTCGCAATGAGCAGCAGGTAGAGAGCAATGCGTTGGAAGTGCATGTCCACAACTTGCGCAAAAAGCTTGGCAATAAGGAGTGGATTCAGACCATTCGCGGCGTGGGGTATCGTTTAGCATGTGGCTAAATAGCAGAGTAAAAACGAAACTCAACTCGATACGTCGGCGAATCCTTGTCGCTGTCTCTGCGGTTTATTTGTTAAGCGCGACGGTATCTGCCATATGGATTTACGCAGAAATAAGTCACGAGGTTGATGAGCTATTTGATGCAGAGATGGTTCAGCAGGCAAAAACGCTATTGGCATTATTACCCCGCGATGGAGCTGTCGTATCGCGTGACATAACTATAAGTCGTATAAATGCGCATTCATACGAAGACAAACTCTCCTATCGTATTGAGACGAGTGACGGCAAGCGCATTATGCAAACGGAAGGATCTTTGGATCCCTCTGTTATCTCTTTTAAAGAAGGTTTCTCAGTTAAGACGGTAGATAATGAACTTTGGCATAGCTTCGGTTTGAATTCGCCGGCTAGAGATTATCGTATTCTTCTCTTGCAGCAAGATGAATTTCGTTCTGAAATACGCGGTGATCTGACGACCGACATGGTTGTGCCCATTTTAACCTTATTGCCATTAATGTTGTGGTTAGGTTGGTGGACCATAAACCAAAACTTTGCCAGCTTCAGAAGGCTGGCAGAAGCACTTAGGCGCAAGCGCTCAGACGATTATAGGCCGTTCATTGAGTCGAATGACACTGAGGAAGTGTCGTTGGTGAAAGGCGCGTTAAATCATTATCTGACGCGTATTGAGCAAACATTTTTGCGGGAAAAACAATTTTCTGCGGATGCCGCGCATGAGCTCAGAACGCCACTGGCCAGCCTGAAAGCGCAGTTGCAAAATCAGTGGCAAAAAGCTTCAACTCAGCAGCAAAAAGAAGAGCTGGAATCGCTGTTAGCCAGTACGGATAGATTAGTGAGTCTGGTCGAAAGTCTACTTTTACTCTCCAAGACGGAGTTACCGCCGCAGCATTGGAGACAAGTCAACGCTGCCGCTACTCTTCGACAGGTCATTTCGGATTATTACCAGTGGGCTGATTCGCGGCGGTTAGTGATGGATGTGAATCTTCCCGACACCGTCTTATGGCGCTCAGAAGAGCGTTATCTAACGATGTTATTCAGTAACCTTGTTGATAATGCGATTAAATATGCAGCACCTCAATCGTCGATTGACGTTCAATGTGATGGTTCTCTCTTTACAATACGCAATCGTATTGAAAAATCTCACCACGTTGACGCTAAACGGCTGACCGAGCGTTTTTATCGTGGTGGGCAGTTGAGAGAAGAAGGCGCTGGGTTAGGTCTGAGTATTGTCAGTAATTTAGCCAAACAGTTGGGGTTAAAGTTGACTCTTGCTCTTGAAGACGATTGGTTTGTTGCAAAAGTTGAGGTTGATCAAGCATTGGTTGAAAAGCCTGGAATCTCCAGACAGCCTTAATGTTGGCTTAATATTGTCCTGTTACTCTGACGTCAATGATTAGAAGGAGTAACATTATGGATAGGCATTATTCACCATTATCGCGCATATTGCACTGGCTAGGCGCCATGGCAGTTATTGTCATGCTGACACTCGGGTTTATGATGTTTTTTGCCGACTCCCGGGAGGTAAAACATTTTTCTGAAGCTGCCCACCTTGGTGTTGGCTTTTTTGCCTTCTTATTAATTGGCTGGCGCAGTGTATTACGACTGTATCAGGGATTCCCTGAGCCGGCTCACACTCTCACCGAAAAGATTGCCAGATACCTTCATTACGCTCTGCTATTAACAATGCTGGCTTTAATTGTAACGGGACCACTGTATTTATTTACTGAAAATGATCCACTGTCAGTTTTTGGTTGGTTTGCCGTATCATTTGACTTAAGAGTTCTTGAATGGATTCATGAGCCTGCAGAGGAAGTCCACAAGGTGTTGGGTACTTATATACTGCCGTTGCTATTGATATTACATATTGGTGGCGGGGTTCGCCACTTCTATAAACAACGTGCTTAACTCGCGTTACTTTTCACGAGTTAAGCCGTTATCAATAGTAAGAGGGTTATCACGTTAATGCTGAGATATTCTCAGCCGTTAACTCAATAATGCGTTGTCGTGCTTCTGGAGAGGTCCAGGCGTTATGCGGCGTTAAAATGAGGTTCAAGGGCTCATTTAACGCATCTAGCAACGGATGACCGTCTTTTGGCGGCTCTTGTGGAAGAACGTCCGTTGCATAGCCGCCAATTTGGCCTTTCCGTAATGCGTCCAGCACGTCGTGCTCGTTTGCGACACCACCCCGGGCATTATTAATGACTAAAGCATGAGGCTGGCAGTGCTTGATATTCTGGCGGTTAAGCAAGCCTTTTGTTTCGTCGGTTAGCGGGCAATGAAATGAAATAACGTCGGCTTCAGGCAAGAGTTCATCAAAACTTGGGCGCGAGTCGTTTGTTTTACCCGGTCGTGCGGTAAAGGTCACGCGCATACCCAATGCTTCAGCCTGTTTTTTTACCGCTTGTCCGAGTTCACCCGAGCCGACAATAACCAGACGCTTACGCTCAAGTTGAAACGTTGTCGGATCAAGCAGAGTAAATAAAGGGGACTTTTGCCAGTCGCCAGCGGCCATACGCTTTTGCATAACCGGCATCTTTGTTGCCAACGACAGCATCATCATTAATGTGTGCTGAACCACACTGGGTGTTCCGTAAGCCTCAACATTTTTAACTGGAATACCAAGCTTCTCGGCGGCCTTTAAGTCGACATTATTCATGCCTGTGGCAAGCACACAAACGAGCTTTAACTTCTCTGCCTTCTTTAAAGAAGCCTCGTTCAGCACAACTTTGTTGGTAATAACGACATCGGCATTTTGAATACGTTCATTGACTTGATTAGGCGAGGTGAGAGGGTAGCAAACGAGCTCGCCGACCTGATTTTTAATAGGGGATAAGTCAACGCCTTCACCCAAACTATCGCTATCTAAAATCACTGCTTTCATGACACCGCTCCGTTAAATCAAGCAAAGTTTTTAATGAACAACCCGTAGCTTATCACTAAAAACTAAAATATACAGTCGACACCATATTTATAACAATTAGTTATTAGTATACTATTGGCGCGGCTTTTTTGAGGGCTTCACGGATAACCTCGAAATACCGTTTTTAGTATTTAATAATTAAGGAAAATAAATGTTTAAAATTGGAAAGTTGATTGCGTTAGCCGTTGCGAGTTTCTATTTGTCGGGCTGTACCTCGATAATGACGGCTGAGCAAGCGGCTCCTGCCGTAAATACACCGAATGAACTTGAGTCGGTTTCAATAGCTGTGGTTGATAAGCGAGAATATGTTTTGAATAACGATAAAGCGCCAAGCTTTGAAGGGCTTTTGCGTTCAAGTTTTGGAATTCCTTACTCGCAGTACACCTACAACCGACAGCCCATGTCTGAATACTTAACAGATCGGTTAGTTGCAGGGTTTAAAAAGCAGGGTGTAAACGCCGAAGCTTATCTGACCTCTCATTCAATGAGCGTTGGCAGTATTAAAGAGGCACTGGCAAAGCAAGAGCAGCCATCAGTTATTATTGCTCTGAATGAGTGGAAATACGACTACCACGCCTTTTCCGATAGCTCCTGGTACGACGTGGACGTTATTGTTCTCGGAAAAGACGGCGAAGAGAAAACCAATCGAAGCTTTAAAGGCGAGAATGATGTAGGTAACGGGCTTATTTCAAATGAAATGCAGAGCATCTATAAGCATCGTTTTGAGTCAATTTTTTTAGACGACTCTATTCAGAAAGCCCTAATGCAATAAGTTTTTCTGGTACTAACGAGGAAGAAACATTAAGCTTTCTTCCTCAATTCAAATAAACTGATATTGTCTTTGGGAAGCTCGTAAGTCATAGCAATACGTCTTTGATTGAGCAGTTCAGTTTTATGTCAGCTATCTCGTCAGCTCGAGTCTTACCCAGCGTTAATAAGGCTATAGGCTGGTTATTTTGGTAGGCCTGTCGTGCAAAACGGTAACCTGAAAACACCATAAGTGAAGTTCCGATAGCGAGCAGGCCATTACTGTTCTTTAATACGTTTTGGGCTTCTTCGACGCGTGGTCGGGGAACGTTATCACCAAAGTAGACAACATCGGGTTTAAGAATTCCGCCACAGCTCATGCAATTGGCGACGTTGAACTGATCAAAGTCAGCTTCTAAGTCTGCATCTCCGTCCGGTGCGGCGGTCGCTTCAAGCGCAGCAAAATCTGGGTTCATTTTCAGGCTGCGTTCGTGCATTTCCAGTCTTGGAGTAACCTGCTGGCAGCTCATACAGACCATGTCGTTAGCGTACCCATGCAGGTTAATCACGTTTTTCGCGCCGGCTTTTTGGTGCAGACCATCAACATTTTGCGTAATAATATGGCTAATGAGCTTCTGCTGTTGCAACTGGGTAATAGCGTGGTGCGCGGAATTAGGTTGAGCGTGGTATAGAACTGGCCAGCCAAACAAACTGCGCGCCCAGTACCTTTTTCGAACAGCTTCGCTGCGCATGTAGTCCTGATGCTGAACCGGAGGTGTCCGTTTCCACTCGCCGTCACTATCTCTATAGTCAGGAATGCCAGAGTCGGTACTTATACCGGCACCTGTAATGATCGTGACCGGTGCATTCCGATGCAGAAACTCCATCAGAGCTTCGCGAGCCTGGGTAGGGTCAGTTATTGTCATAGTAATGAATATCTACAGGTTACAACTTTACCCTAAAGTTACCACTGCTGAGTACCAAGGTGAAACGCTTAGTAAAGAATCCGCAAATCTTATAAGCGTCTATACTAAAGCATGCTAGTTTTCAGGCATTAACCACTTAAAGGAGTAATGGTATGAAAAAATTAGTTTTGGCTATGACAATGTCATCGTTAGCGCTTGTGGGCTGTGAAAATATGAGCAACACCCAAAAAGGTGCTTCGATAGGTGCTGTGACGGGTGCCTTGCTTGGTAAAGGAACGGGTGATCACGATAAAAGTCGCTATGTCTGGGGGGCGGCTGTTGGCGCACTGGCAGGTGGAGCTATTGGTTCTTATATGGATAAGCAGGAAGAAGAGTTCAGGGAAGAATTGGCTGACAGTGGTGTGAAAGTGATACGTGATGGCGATAACCTTCGTTTGCAGCTGCCAAGTAACATTACGTTTGCCACAGGCAGTGCGAACATTTCTCAAAGCTTCAATCCGGTACTGGACGATGTTGCCCGGGTTCTGCAAAAGTATGAGAAAACCACCATGCTGATAGAAGGCCATACCGACAGCACAGGGTCCGCAGAGTATAACCAGCAATTGTCGTTAAACCGTGCTAAAGCTGTACGCAATCACTTAGTTGGAAGTGGCGTGGACTCGCGCCGTGTGACAACAGAAGGTTACGGCGAGAGTATGCCAGTTGCGGACAACGATACAGAGAGCGGTCGTCAATTAAACCGTCGTGTTGAATTACGCATTGTCCCCAATACCAAATAGGCCTGCGCGTTAAGAGTTAACGCTGAAACTCCAGAAGTTGATTGTTTGCCGGCATAGTATGGGTGTTTTTCAAACGGAACCCATGCTGGCTGGCAAGCTTTGCAATCCATTGTTTATCACGTATTCCCATTTGGCTGTCACGAGTACGCAAAGACTGATCAAACGCACGGTTGCTGTCACTGGTGAAATGCCCGTTCTCATTAAACGGTCCATAAATACATAAAAGCTTTACTGACTTAAGCTTGTCCCCTAAGTGATTAAACAGCGCTTCGACACCCTCTTTGGGCATAATGTGACAAGTATTTGCAGTGAATAAGGCATCGAACTGTCCATCAGGTGCAGACTGAAACACATCGAACTCAACCGGCAAAGGCTGACCTGGTACCCCTTCTTTTTCAATTCGGGCTTTTACTCCCGGTAAGTAAGCCGTTTGGTCACTTGCCTGCCATTCTAAATGAGAGAGCTTTCTGGCGAAGTAGACGGCATGTTGCCCCGTACCGCTGCCAACTTCTAAAACTTTTGACGCGTTAGCAAAAGCGACTTCCAGAATCCCAAGTATTGGGTTTTTATTGTTTTCACAGGCTTGTGAGAAAGGGATTTCCATAAAATATCACCGAGTTGTCTTCTTAGTGTCGAATAATTTAAGAGAGAATTAATAGGGTTTTACATCCAGGACTTTCTCAAGGCTTCTACCTGATACAGACAGGTGTCTATGTATTTCTCTCCAGTTGCCCTTTTAATGAATGGCAGTGTCTGACCTCCGCAAGCCAGTACCAGCCTGACGGAACACAATTGAAAGCGCCTCATAAACCAGCTTTGATGCAATTGAGTTTGTTGCACTTTATGAGTTGGGAAGCATCGGTAATTGACGCCAATGAGTCCTTTCCTTATGTAGATAAACTGCTCGTCCATTGCGTAACCCCATCTTTTCCAACTGAGTATGACGAGGCCAGTGGTTAAGATAAAAAGTCCGCCAGCGGCGACTGAAAGCTCTGCCTGATCAAAGTAAATGAAAGCGGTAGCAAGAGGTATTAGTAACCAGAAGGCAATAAGCGTGTTTCTGATGGCCAGACGTTTGCTAACCGGATGGTAATTGATGGCGCTTAGTTTATTTTCGGGCCAGGCATCGCTTGCTAAATCGTTAGCTTCGCCCAGGGTGACAGAAGGCACCATGATTTTCCCACCGGATGTTCCTGCGGATTGGCGATCAAGGCTCGCTCCTAGTTGTTCAAACTTTAAGTTAACTCTTTGGAGTATGCGGTCAAGCCAATTTTGTTGGTAAACAATCATCTGGAGACGGGATAACTTCATGACAACTTCATGGCGAGTAAAAAAGCCGTTACGGCGAATATAGCGATCATTGCTCCGGGTTAACTTGAAGCCATAGAAAGTAATGACTGAACCTAAGATGGAAATTAACGCCATAAAAGCAATTACTACAAAAGCGATTGATAGAAAGAACAGCACGTATTGCCAAAAAGCATACTGGGAGGAAGCCATTAAAGCATCAACATCGACCCCGAGGTTTTCTATACCCGCAATAAACTTCTCTGAGAGGGAATTAAAGAAAGGTGCTAAAGCACCTAACACAATCCAAATTCGGTTGCTGGCAAGCCCGTGGATAACTAAGTCCTGAACTGAGCGAGAGTTTAAAAGTTGCTCTTGCTCAGCCTCAGTGTTTTCGGTTTCTGCATTAGAAGTTTGCTCTGCTTTGTGGGAGAGAATTTCCTGCTTAAGAGACTCCGCAATACCTTTCGATAACGCAATAATTTTTGCTTCGAGCTTACTTGAGCCTGCCGTATCCAACAGCATACATACGTGGTTACTAGGCCGGTAAAAAATAGGCTGTTCAAAGCGAACATTTTGAATACGTTCAAAAGGCAGGTCGATATGGTTCTTTTGAAAGACCCCAGAGTGAATTTGTACGCGCCCGTCAGTTAATCGGTATTGATAGAAGTAGAACTTTAGCAGAGCGCTTATTGCAACAAACAGCAGTAAAGCCGCCAGGCCAGAAATAATCGCTAAACCATTTTCAGAAAATTGATTATAGCCAACAAGAATAGCCGGTAATAAGTAAATAAGATTGTTACCAACGTCTTTTACGAACTGTACTGCAAAGTAAATAATGGCAACTGGTGATAGTTTTAGCCATTGGCCTTGATAGTTAGTCATTCTCAGCTATATCACTATGAGTTAATACGTAGGAACGAAGTTCACGGGCTTTTTCTTCTGGTAAACCGGGTATTGCAAAGGTATGCATGGAACCGCCAGCACTAAAAATTTCCAAGTTAGATAAACCAAAATGCCGATCAATAGGCCCATGCTTAAGTTCTACATGCTGTATACGCAGAATTGGTTGACTGACAACAGATTTAAAAATGACTCCGCTACGGTAACTGAAGTCATGCTCACGTAGAGCATAACCTTTGTTTTTATCAGCAATAATGCCGTAAGCGGAAGTCAATAAGCCGAAAATGCCAGCGGCTAACTGCAGCTGTGGTAAGTAAAGTTCAAGAGTCTTTGGGAGAACAAACCAGGGTTGCCAGTAAAGGCTCAAGAGAGCGCTAACCACAATTAACCAAAAGGTTAAGCGGCACATTAAATTGACTTTCATGTACATTGGGCTTAGCGGAGTAAACGCCTGCGAGCTTACCTTTGGAAGGTTGTCAGGTAATATTGGTTGATTGCTAAAAGTATCGTCTAGCATGGTATCGCTTTTATGATAGTTATTATGTTTTAAAATTAACAGTATTCTTCGACACGTTCTAGTTTCAAGGCAATAAAAAAGCGGCTTAAAAAGGCCGCTTTTATTCAGGGGGTTTTAAATAAACGATAATTACTGTTCTTCGCGAACCTGAATATCGTTCTCGATGTCTTTGACACCTTTTACGGTAGCAGCCAGATTTTCTGCTGTATCAATATTAGCTTCATCGTCAACAAAGCCTGATAACTGAACAATACCGTTATTTGTTTCAACATTGATGTCCATACTGCTTAGGTTGTCATCTTCAAAGATAACTGCTTTAACCTTAGTAGTGATAACAGCGTCATCAACATATTCGCCAGCGTCTTTCGCTTTTTGCTCAGTGTAGCTTTTTGCTTCTTTAGCTTTTTCTTCCGTTTCCTGCATTGCGCTTTCAGCTTTAGATTCAGCTTTTTCAGTTTCTGCTTCACTACAGCCAGAAAGCGTTAGCATTGAAAGTGCGATTAAACTTGCTGGTAGTGCCGTCTTGAAGTTTTTCATAGATAACCTCCTGTTATTGAAAATCGTTACCACAAACACTATAGCTACATATTTACGACTTTACGGTCATCTTTACAGATGTTTTGCAAAACTGGCTGCAGTCTGTACACCCGTGATAATTCTTAATATTTTTAACGCTGCTCCCGACTTTGACTTGCCCTGTTTTTTTGGTTCCATTTGTTGCGGTCTGTCTGATAGTTCCCCTATAAAGAAACCTGTACCAACGGCAAAGCAAAGAGCCGTAGGGGAGGATAATTTGTCACAGGTTGTAGAAACTACCTGACAGGAGCGAACCTTCAACGCCAGCTTGCGATTTTTAAGGTTTTGTTCCAATTGCGCAATTTGATCATCAAGGCTTGAAGTCATAAAGCCTCCATTAAAGATTGCTGCTTGTTTTAGAAAAAAGCAGATTGCGGCTGTTCTGCTTTATACGTCTTATAAGATAAAGCGCAATGGCTAAATGACACGCAGCAACAATAATAAGTGCTGTAGTCAGGGACAGAATGCCGTTACTTACAACAGCAGCTACGGCAGCGGCCACTAGCGCGCCCCAAGCTGACAAAACTAAGCAGCTGGCAATAACGGCAAACGCGACCATGCGAACGAAGCTTTCTCCAGCCCGGCGGGCTTCCATACCTGCAAGCTGGAGCTGTGCTCTAACAACGCCGCGTACTTCACTTTGCAGTGCGCGAACTTGCTGAAGCAACCCTTCGGCTTCGCTCGCTTCCGTTTGATTACGAGCGGTCACTAAATAGCCTACTTAATAGGTAGCCACTTGCTGCCGCAATTCCCAACGACTTAATGGGGTTTTCTTTAACGTAGTCCGTTGCGGTTTCTAACCACTTTTCTTGAGTCACCTTAAGATCATGACCTTTTTCACCAATGCTATCTGAAGCGTGCTTTGCAGCATCGGCAACTTTATCGATGGTGTCGTGAGCTTTATTTGCTGATTTATTTACTGCTTCTTCGGTTCTAGCTTGATTGTTACTCATAATACCCTCGTGTTTTTGTGAAAGCCTATTACTAAGCAAAGACGCTAATAGGAATATAAGCAAATTTATTTACATGGCTTTACAGAGCGAAAAAGCTCTTAGTTCTTGATATTTAGCTAAGGTAAATAAAGCCCTATAAAAAGCAGTGTTATTATTGTTTTTGATTGAGATCAACATCGTTATTCCCGAGTTTGAATAAACTGAAATTAAGAATTCAAACAAGGGAAATAACCATGAATTTATTGCAAGATTTTTTCAAAGATCCGGTAATATTTTTTTCTTTTAGCGGCTTGGCTATTGTTATTGGGATGTGTGCTTTTTATGCTGTTTTCTTCTATATAAAGATGATTAAGTCAGAGAAAAAGCGTAAACAATAAGCTTAAAGGAGATATATGAAATATATTTTTCAAGTTCGTATTAAGGAAGGTCATACGGCAGAAGAATATGCAGACGCTTGGGTTCGGGCTAGTGAGATTATTCAGCAGGCCCCGGGCGCCCGAGGCACAGAGTTACATCGCAAAATTGGTGATGATAAAACGCTAATTGCAATAGCGTCGTGGGACAGTAAGGAGCAGCGAGACGCTATGGAAGGTCAGCATAACCAAAAGGTTGCTGAGATTATTCGTAGCGCCGCGCCGTTTTGTGAAATAACACCATTAGGCGAGTTTGAAGATCCTGAATGGGTTGTTGTGCCAGCTAAAAATTAGATTTGCGTTAACCAACCATGTTTGTCTTCAGCTTTACCCCATTGAATGTCGTTCAGCGCTTTGCGCAGCTTCAGTGTCGTCTTTCCTGGGCTTGCATCGCCGACCGGAATTTCTTTTCCTTTATGAATTAAAGTTCCAACAGGCGCCAGTACCGCTGCTGTTCCGGATAGAGCAGCTTCGCTTTCCGGTTTGGCCGCACGTTCAAGTAATTCATCGACGCTCAACTCGCGCTCCGAAACCGTCATGCCCATATCGCGGGCAATAGTCAGAATGGAGTCTCGGGTGACACCGTGTAAGAAACTGCTGTCCAGTGCCTTGGTGATAATTTCGTTGCCGTCAATTAATAAGAAATTAGCTGCTCCGGTTTCCTGTACGTCGCCATTGGGGCAAAACAGAACCTGATCGGCGTTTACAGAAGCACGTGCTTGCAAAATTGGCTGCAATGCACTGGCGTAGTTACCGCCACTTTTCACCATTCCCATATGGGCAGCGCAACGCGAACCATCTTCTTCAAGCAGTAAACGCAGGGTCTGGTCGCCGCTGGCAAAATAGTCACCAACAGGTGAAAGGAGCACATAGAGCATGGATGAGCTGGTCGGGGAGGCCGCTTTACCAATGGCTGCTTCGGTGCCTATATGAGTAGGGCGTATATACATTGAGCCAGGCGGTTTGGGCACGTCGTTGTGAAAATGTTTAACCACATCGGTAATCATTTTCTGCAGGAAGCTTGCATCAAAAGCCGGTAAGGAAAGCAACTGGCTGCTTTGTTGCATACGCTCTATGTTGCGGTCCATTCTAAAGAGGTTTATTGAACCATTTTCATGGCGAAACGCTTTTAACCCCTCAAAACAGGTGCTCGCATAGTGCAGAACATGAGCACCGGGGTGTAATTGTATGCTGTCAGAGGAGACTAGCTCAGGCGAACTCCAGTTTGAGTTTTCGAAAGTTGCCAAAGTCATTTGCGGCATAAATACAGTGCCAAAAGCTGCCATAAAGTTATCCTGCTTGGGTAAATAGTTGCGCCGTAATATACCATAATTTTTAACATTTGGATGACTCTGCCGGTTTGCTTCTTGTTAGGCATGCTCGTACATTGAAGTATCTATACGTAGAAACAGGTGAGCAATTAATGAATAAGACACTAAAAATAACTTTAGCTAGTGGGTTATTGGCCACAGCGGTGACACAGGCAGAGGAAACAGACACGACATTAAGTGCCTATGCTGCCGGGTATACCGCAGGCTTTACTTGCAGTGCGATCTTTAATGGCGATAAGTCCATGGAGCAAATTCGAGAGCATGAGTTAAGTGGCATTTATTCGTTAATTGCTGATCGCGTGGCACAAATGGAGCCCAGAGTTGATAAACAAAACCACTGGGTACGAGTGCCGTATGATAACGGTAACCGCGAGCGGATATCTGTCTGGCGACCGAAGCTCGGTTGTGTCGATTTGCCGGTTGGCGCAAGTGTTGATGACGTAAAATTTGTTGCTGATCCTTTCAGTGGTCATAAGAAGGCCGGAAAAGACAACGGCCAGCCCTGGAAGCAAAAGGCTGAGGTTAATTCAGTCAGTAGTAATGCTCAATTAGAGTCAGTTCTGCAACAGGCATTTACCAAAAAGTACGGCTCTGGGGCTCGCACTTCTGCTGTTTTAATTGCGACGCCTGATGAAATTATTGCAGAACGTTATATCGAGGGTTTTACACCTGAAACCGCGCAGCGCACCTGGTCAGTTGCAAAAAGTATTGGTGCCAGTGTTATCGGAGCGGCAGTTCAGCAAGACAAGATAAAGCCAGATGAAGCTGCCGGTATTTCAAATTGGTCGCACCCGCTTGATCCCCGCCGGCATATTACACTGGAAAACTTATTGCATATGGCATCTGGTCTGGACAGCAATAAAGCGGGCAACCGCACCGACCGCGTTTATATGGGGGGAGGGTTAGTCAGTGATACTGCCACTGAAACCGCACTTGAAGTGGCTCCGGGCAGTCGCTGGAAGTACGCGAATAATGACACTATGTTGGCTTTAAGAGCCCTGCATGAGCGCTTTGACAGCACAGAAGAGTATCTGAAGTTTCCGTATAAGGCACTGCTGGAAAAAGTAGGAATGAATCATACCTTTGCCGAAACCGACTGGCGTGGCGATTTTATTTTATCGTCGCAGGTGTGGACCACGTCTCGTGATTTAGCTCGTCTGGGTGTTTTGCATTTGCAACAGGGTCAATGGCAGGGCGAGCAAATTTTACCCGAAGGCTGGCTTGAGTATATCAGTATGCCGGCACCGGCTCAGCCGCCGGAGAACTCTCCTGGATACGGAGCGCAATGGTGGCTTTATAACGAACGTTTCCCTGAATTACCCGATGACACTATTGCGGCGCGAGGAAACCGGGGACAATTTTTGGTGGTTATTCCGTCAGAGAATTTAGTGGTTGTTCGTCGTGGCTATGATATTGCGGGAGAGCCGGGGTTTAACGAGCATGACTTTGTACGAGATGTACTGAAAGCGTTATAAAAATTCCTTCGAGGGAAGCTGAATAATGATAGACTGCTTCCCCCAGCCCGACGGACAGAGAGCTTACTTATGAGCGAAGAACAGCAAGTCATTCAAAGCAAAAATACGCAAAATTACAGTGTTGACGGTAAAACCGTAGAAATCGATATTTATCGCACTGAAGACAGTGGCTGGATTTTGGAGATTGTCGATGAGAATAACAACTCGACTCTTTGGGAAGATGAATTTGAAAAGGAAGATGATGCCCTGGTAGAAGCGTTGGACGCTTTAAAAGAGGAAGGCATTGATAACTTCATAGAACCCGCAAAGTAAAATGATCAGAGTTTCACAGCGCGTTGAATTTGCAGAGCACGAAATAGAGTGGCAGTTCATCCGTTCTAGTGGTGCGGGGGGCCAGAACGTCAATAAAGTCGCTACTGCGGCTCAACTCATTTTTGATATTCAGGCCTCTTCGTTACCGGACTTCTACAAGCAGCGCTTGCTAAAAAAGTCAGACCATCGTATTACCCAAAGTGGCAAGGTCATAATTAAGTGTCAGGAAACACGGAGCCAAGCCCGTAACCGAGAGCTGGCGCTGGAGCTGTTGATTGAATTAATTCGCAGCGTTGCACAGGTTCAAAAAAAACGTATTCCCACAAAGCCCAGCCGCTCTGCCAAAGAGAGGCGCTTGACGAGTAAAAAGCAGCAAGGTTATAAAAAAGCGCTTCGGAAAAAAGAGTTTTAGTTTCCAAATTTTTGTAGCGAACCTGAGCAATTTATTCGGGCACACTCAAGTATGAGCTGCTTGAGCTCGCATTGACTGCAGTAATCGCAGCAACGGATGTCGCTGGCGACTAATTTTTTTTCCAGTAATAATTTCTTAAGTTGTTCTTTACTCACTGAAACTTGTAAGCGATTAGGTTTGTTCCTGTGCATAGCCGTGCTCCTCAAGTTGCTGTAAACAGTGCCCAAGACAACGAGAATGCTGACAGCCAGTAATAAGCAATTGATGACAGTAGTGGCAAAGGTCAGCTAATGATTTTGAGTTGGTGTTATTTAACCATTGGATGAGTTGTTTGGTACTGTCCTGTTGAAATTCGTATGCTGGCAGTTGCTGATGACGTCGAATATAAGTCGCTATTAATAAAATGGAGCTTGTTGTGTAGCTTTGAACTGCGTTAGCGGCAAGTACTGGCTCGTTAAATACCTGTTTTGCTGACTCGCGTGCCCGCTTAAGGTAAGCAGCCGCAGACTCATAGTCTTTGCTGTTGAGGAGTGAACTTGCAGTCTTTAACTGTTCCTGACTATTAAAATAGTTTTTATAGGTGTTTGTCATTTTGCATCCTTTGCTCGGCTTTAATTAAACAAGCTAACGCAAATGATAATAGTTCGCAATAAGTTATTTGTAAACGATCGTAATCAAAAAATAATGCGTATAAGCAACTTACAAAACAATAAACCTGGAGCTTCAATGAAAACTTACAAGCAGCAAGATCTAGCAAACATGGACGATACAGAGAGAGCGCGTTTTGTTAATTGTTTGTCCGGGTTTAAAAGTGCGAATGTGGTAGGTACCCGTGACAGGCATCAACAGAATAACTTAGCAATGATAAGCTCCGTCGTGCACTTAGGGAGTAACCCTCCGTTGCTTGGCTTTGTCATGCGCCCCAAATCGGCAACCCGGCACACCTGGGAAAATATTGAAGAGAGTGGTGTTTACACCATTAATCAGGTGAGTGAAGAGTTTTTCCGGAAAGCTCACCAGACATCAGCACGGTACGACCGGGAAGTTTCAGAGTTTGAAGCCTGTGGTCTTACACCAGAATTTGAAGACGGTTTTCATGCCCCACATGTTGCTGAAAGTGCCTTGCGAATTGGCATGCAACTGGTGGAGGTTATCCCTATACAGCATAACGACACGGCATTAATCGTAGGTGAAATTCGGTGGGTCGAAGTTAAGGAAAAGGCGGTGAAAAGTGACGGCTATATTGATATTGAATCTTTAGGGACCATGGCCATTTCGGGTCTGGATGGTTATCACAGTACTCAACGGGCGGCGCGTTTATCTTATGCCAAGCCCGATAAGAAACTAGAAGAACTGGATATCGAGGGGCGCTCTAAAGACTCATAATGTCAGGTACTTTACGGCTGTGCTTCTTGGTTATCCAAAACAGCAGTAAACCGACAATAGACAGTGCACAGCCGACCCAGCCTGTGCCTTGCCAACTGAGAGGGGAAATAATGGCCAGCCCGCCCAGCCAGGCCCCTAAGGCATTTGCGGCGTTGAAAGCTGAATGGTTCAATGACGCCGCCAGAGTCTGTGCTTCACCTGCAACGTCCATCAAACGTACCTGAAGCGCCGGAACCAGAGCCGCCGCGCTACCCAGTAATAACACCATTGGCATGACGGTCCAGAGGCTTTGCAATGTTAACGGGAAAATCGCCAGTACAATTGCTGACCACAACAAAGAGCCACCAATAGTCAGTTTCAAATTGCGGTCGGCCGCCCAGCCTCCGACTAAGCTACCTGCCAAAGAGCCTATTCCGTATATTAATAAAGCAACAGGGATCCAGTGCGGAGCAAGACCTGTGGCGTTTATTAGGGTTGGGGCTATATAACTTAATACCGCAAACATACCGCCGAAACCTATGGCGCCTATGGCTAGCGTAAGCCAGACTTGAGGGTTCTGCAGAGCCTTCATTTCACCCCTTGCCGAGGTTCTTTTCTCATTAGGGTGTTTTGGCACTACAAATAAAATCATGACCAGGGCTAGAAGTCCTAAAGCGCCGACTGTATGGTAAACCGTGCGCCAGTCGATAAGTTGCCCAAGCCAGGTTGCTAAGGGGTTACCGACTAAAATTGCTACAGTCAGCCCCATCATTACCATGGTTACAGCCATACCTCGTTGATTTTTACGAACCATGTCGGCGGCGACAAGACATGCAATACCAAAATAGGCACCATGAGGTAAACCGGTTAGGAACCGCAAAACCTGAAGCAAGGGGTAGCTTTCTGCTGATGCACTGGCAAAGTTACCGAGCGCGAAAGCAAGCAACAGCACCAGCAACATGGGTTTGCGCGGAAAACCCGCGAATAAAATAGTAATGAGCGGTGCGCCGATAACCACACCCAGCGCATAAAGGCTGATCAGATGGCCGGTTTGTCGGGTGTCAGTGTTGAAGTCAGCAGCAACGTCAGGTAGCAATCCCATAATGACGAACTCACCAATGCCAATAGCAAAACTGCCAACTGCCATGGCAAAAATGGCCAGTTGAACCTGTGCTTTAGAGAACTGAGTCATGGATCAGGTTTGCTTCCTGTATTAGTTGAATCGGTTAGGATTGCGCAGTTTATCGAATGCAGCAGCTATTGCAATCTCTATGACTTTACTGTACAAATAAACAGTATATTTACACATCAGCAAAGGACCATACCATGGCTGTAGTAACCCAGTATGTAGTTATTCGCGACGGAGCCGAGAAAATGACATTCACTTCAAAAGCAGAAGCCGATGCGCACGATAAAATTTTGGATATGGCTGAGGCCCTGAATCCTCTTATTAAAGACAGCGAGCTTTTCACTGATGAACAGCAGCTTGAGGATATGGCACTGTTTTTGGCGAAAGAACGAGAAAATGTTCTCATAGCTTTAGGTGCTAAAAAGCCAAAGAAACCAAAAACCGAGAAAGTATCTGCGGAAAAAGTTGAGTCATCAAAATCAAACGATAAAGCGTCGTCGAAAGCGGCTTAGTGGGCACGATACGAGTTAAATATTTTGATACTATAGTGACCTGGTTTTAATGAATAGGATCGAACTATGACGCAAGAAACGATTTACCATATAGGAACACCGGGTACCCCTTGGGGCGTTGAAGAAAAAGCGCAATGGTTAGCTGAGCAAAGCAAAAAGCGTTCTTACTTTGATGATGTTGTCAGCAAAATAGAAACTTTTAAAGCGAACTTCGACGTAGAGCAATATGGTGAACTTGCGTACGAAAGCGATACTTATCCTTTGTTTGTGGTCAGAACTAAACACTGGGATGCGGGCAAACCAACGGTTTTAGTGACTGGTGGTGTGCATGGTTATGAAACTAGTGGTGTTCATGGAGCACTGCGGTTTATAGAGGCTAAAGCCAATGAGTATCAAACAGACTTTAATGTGGTGGTTGCACCCTGTTTGAGCCCATGGGGCTATGAAACCATTAACCGTTGGAATCCTGCGGCTATTGATCCTAACCGCTCGTTTGTAGCCGATTCGCCTGCCGGTGAATGTGCAAACATTATGAATTACATTGCTGGCTTAGGTGTGGATATTCTGGCTCACATTGATCTGCACGAAACAACCGATACCGATAACAGCGAGTTTCGTCCCGCAAAGGCGGCAATGGACGGAAAGGTGAACACCAACTGGAATATTCCTGACGGCTTCTATTTAGTTGGAAACTCTGAAAAGCCTTACCCTGACTTTCAAAAGGCGGTACTGGATTCGGTAGAAAAAGTTACGCACATTGCCGATGCTGACGAAGAGAATAAGCTAATAGGTGAAGATATTGCCCAGCGTGGTCTTATTTTATTGCCAACAGCAAAAATGGGCTTATGTATTAGCTTTAGTAAGGCTGAGTATGCTACTACAACAGAGGTTTATCCGGACAGCCCGAAAGCAACCCCGGAGCAATGTATAGAAGCTCAGGTTGCTGCGGTCACCGGAGGCCTGGACTTTTTAAAGTAAAGCCCAAACCCCGTTACTTGGCCGGTAAACCTGGTTAGTAAATTAACGTCGTGTGTCTGGCCGCTTTTGGCGAGGTGCACGGCGTGAGTTTTGAGGCCTTCCGGTTCGTGGCTTTTGAATGGGTTCCGGCTTTATATTCGGGTCTGGCTCAAAGCCTGGAATCAGTTCTTTTGGTATTTCATTTTTAGTCAGCTTTTCTATGTCACGTAGCAATTTATGCTCGTCCACACAGACCAGTGACGCTGCTTCACCTTCACTTCCGGCACGGCCTGTACGGCCAATACGGTGCACGTAGTCTTCAGCTACCTGAGGTAGTTCAAAATTAATCACGTGCGGCAGTTCGTCAATATCAATACCACGTGCAGCAATATCGGTTGCAACTAATACTCGTAATTTTCCGGCTTTAAATTGCGCTAATGCTTTGGTTCTGGCGCCCTGGCTTTTATTGCCGTGAATAGCCATTGCAGGCAGACCATCATCCGTTAACTGTGTTGCGAGTCGGTTAGCCCCGTGCTTAGTTCGTGTAAACACAAGAACCTGCCGCCAGTTACGACTTCCTATCAGGTAACTGATTAGCTCTCTTTTACGCTTCTTATCAACAGGGTAAACGCGCTGCTGAATGGTATCTGCTGCCGCATTTTGCCTGGCAACTTCAACTAACTTTGGCTGTTGCATAAACTGTTGAGCCAGAGCTTTTATTTCACTTGAAAAGGTTGCAGAAAACAGCAGCGTCTGGCGTTTTTCCGGAATGAGTTTCATGACTTTTTTAATGTCATGAATAAAGCCCATGTCCAGCATCCGGTCAGCTTCATCCAGAATCAATACATCAATTTTACTTAAATCTACCGTTCCCTGACGACTGTGATCCAACAAACGACCTGGCGTGGCGACAAGAATGTCGACACCGCGTCGCAATGCGTTAATTTGTGGGTTAATACCTACACCACCAAAAATCACTAAAGACTTAAGGCCGGTATATTTAGCGTAGGTGTTGAGGTTGTCTTCAACTTGTGCCGCCAACTCTCTGGTTGGTGTCAAAATTAACGCCTTAATAACAGGCTTACCGTCGGTTTTTGTTTGCGACAATTTGTGCAACAAAGGAAGCGTAAAACCTGCTGTTTTGCCGGTACCTGTTTGCGCAGCTGCTAACAAGTCGTGGCCGGCCATGACTGTCGGAATGGCTTGCTGTTGAATTGGAGTAGGGGTGGTATAACCGCATTCAGTAACGGCGCGTAGTATATTGTCGCTCAATCCCAATGACTGGAATGAGGTTTGGTTTTGTTCTGTGGACATGAAGCTCCGGGAGTTATAATAGTCGACACCACACTTATGTGGCTTTTTAGCATTGTATCACAGACGGCAGTAAACCTTTATTTAGAAACAGGCGTATTAAGGTAACTTTTTCTTGCTTTGATGAAAAAGTGAGCGCATTATTCGCGCCGCTTTACCCTGAGTTTAGGGTGTTTAGAGGAATTTTTATGTTGTACCGCCCCTGGGTCGACTCCGCTAACCGAGTTTTCACTGGTGTTCTGCTTGCTCAGTTACTGATCACCTTTGTTATTGCTTTTCTTACTGGCGACTGGTTTGTTCCTGTCGTCTTGTCATTACTTATTGTTTCTTTACCTTTGCTTCTTATTAGAGCCTCAGGCCAAAGTAAACTGACAAGGCATGTTATAGCCGCCGCGATTCAATTAATTACGGCGGTTCATATCGATCAGACCATGGGTCTGGTTGAAATGCACTTTGAAATTTTTGTGGTAATGGCATTTCTTATTTATTACCGGGACTGGATGATTGTGGTAACCAGTGTCGGGGTGGTTGCCGTACATCACATTTTATTTTTTGTACTGCAGTCCAACGGTGCCGACGTTTATATCTTTGCTGAGGGTTACGTGACCTTAGGTATTCTCGCTATTCATGCAGGCTTTGCTGTAGCTGAGGGGGCAGTACTTTGTGTTATAGCCAAACAAAGCGATACCGAAGCGGTTAGTGCACAGACATTACGTAACAGCATTGCCGATATCGTTAAGCAGTCGGATAAATTAAATCTGATGGTCGATGTCAGCGGTACAACAGATGAAGTTACTGCTTTTAAAAACTTACTGAATCAATTCCGGAAGAATATTCAAAGTACTCGCAGTTTATCCCGACGGGTTCAGGATGTGTCGGGTGCGTTGTCTAAGGAGAGCGAAGAGCTTATCAAGAGCCGGCAGAACAGCTCGCAAGAGGTTGACAGTATAGCCAGCGCAATTGAGGAAATGGCCGTTACTATTAGCAGTATTTCAGAGCAAGCTAATTTAGCTAAAATGTCGGCGGAAGAGTCAATTGACCGCTCGGAGAATGCGGCAAATGTCGCTGAAACTGCAGCTGGTTCTATAAGCTCCTTAAAAGCCAATGTTCTTGCCACCAACGACAAGTTGAAAACCCTGGACAAGCAGTGCCATCAAATATCCGATGTTATCGGAGCCATTAACGATATTACCAAGCAAACCAACTTACTGGCTCTGAATGCGGCTATTGAGGCCGCCCGAGCGGGTGAAGAAGGTCGTGGTTTTGCCGTGGTAGCTGACGAAGTAAGGTCATTAGCCTCCACTACAGGAAAAAATGCTGAACAAATTAGCCAAATTAGTCAGAATATACTCACTGAAGTTGCTGAAGCGGTGAGCTCAATGGATGCTTGTGTTCAGCAAATTGATGAAGCGGTAACCTATTCAGAGGAGTCAGGCACTTCAATGAAAACCGTTGCTCAACGTATTAATGATGTGGCTCAAAAGGTTATTTCAGTCGCAGCTGCTACCGAAGAGCAGAGAAAAGCTAGTGAAGATATCTCTCGCTCAGCGCAGACAATGAGAGAGTTGTCTGAAACAGAAACACAATTGTTGCTGAACGGGCAGGAAAACGCCACATCACTAAAAACAGTTTCGACTCAACTGGACTCAGAAGTAGGGCGCTTTATTGTTGACTAAGCTATCAGGAGAAGCCCGAACTCGTTGGCTTATTGTGACCATTTTTGCCTGGTTTGCATTAGTTCTCTGGGGCTTGAGTTACTTACTGGAACAGCGTTTGGTCTGGTTTGATGAAAAGAGTCAATTACTTGAGTTGGGCAATAATGGCGAATTAGCTCAATCTTTGGTTACTGAACTGGTAAATAAAGGGTTTTCAGTAAGCGGAAGCGTTTTCCATATTAGCTCAGAAAGTTGTAACTGTAATTGGCGCAGTGCCGGACATACCAGTAGCGTAAAGCGGCAAGTAGCGGAGTCAGGTGGCAGAAACTACAACATTGATATAGATCAATTCAGTGAACTAAAAAGGTTCGTTCCTGCAACACCAGCCATTATTATGTTTAATGAGTCATCAGAATTAATTTACCTTGGGCCTTACGCCGATGGTGCATTTTGTACAGCTGAAAGTAGTTTTGTGGAAGCATTAATTCCTTTAGTTTCAATGGAAAAGAAGGCTCCCGAATGGATTAATACCGTTGCAAAAGGATGCTATTGCAGCGTTTAAATATGGTCAAAGAGCGGAGCCAGTAATGGAAGTAAGACAAACCTTTATAGAGTTTCTGGAAGTGATTCCGGACGGGGCTATTGTTATTAATCGAAAGGGCTTAATTATTGCTGTTAATCAGGCCGCAGCATCCATGTTCCGTTATTCCTCGTCTTCTATGCTGGAGCTGCACCTTAACCAGTTACTTCCCGAAGAGGTTCGTGAAAGGCATGATCAGCATTTAGCGACGTTTTTCAAACACCCGGGGCGACGCTCTATGGGAAACGGGTTAATCTTTTCAGCCATTCGAAGAGACGGTTCAACTTTTCATGTTGATATCATGCTTAATCAGCTCGAATTGGAAGGTGAGCTGTATGGTATTGCCATAGTACGCGACTACACTTTGCAAAAGAAAGCTGAAGATAAAATTCGTCTGGAACTGGAATTTGAAAAGCGTCAGGCGCTGACTGACCACTTAACCGGCATTATGAATCGAAGAGCTTTTACCGCACAATTACAGGATGAAATTGAGCAACTGACAGAACATGGAACGCCCTTCGCGGTTAGCTTTATCGATTTGGATGACTTTAAAGACGTTAATGATGAGCACGGGCATCATTTTGGTGATGAGGTTCTGCAGAAAATTGCTCAACTGATTCGATTGCACAGTCGCCATACCGACTATGTTGCTCGCATTGGCGGCGACGAGTTTGCGACCATACACCCAATGATTTCTGCTAATGATGCACAGCAGATGATGCAGCGAATGCGCAGTGAATTAGTTAGTGGTATTGACCATGCTAAACTTCCGGTAACTTTGTCGATTGGCTTGTGCCAGTGTGATAAACCTTCAGAGCATTACACCATAGAAGATATTATGGCGAGGGCAGACAAGGCTATGTACCAGGCAAAGAAAGAGGGTAAAAATGCGGTCGTGCTTACCAATTAACTGTAATAAAACGTAATTAAGTTTGATTGTTACTCAAGGTCTACTCTAAAGTGGTTTCAGGACTTTTAAGGAGAGGCCATGGGAATCTTCACATCCTATCTACGAATGGTTTTACTGATTATCGGTGTATTGGCGGGAATACAGTTGCCCGGCTTTGTCGATCAGTATGGAAAAAGCTTACAGGCACATTTAATTGAGTCTGAACGCAGCCTTAATGAATTTCGCGACGAGGCTGAAAAGTTTTTTGACGGTAGCATTGAAGAACTTATCGCCCATTATCAAGCCAGCGACGACAGAGTTTTTCAGGAAGGTGGTCAGAGTATCAGTGCAATTTATCAACGCTACCAACAGCTGAATAAAGCTCATAAAAATTTCAATCAAAATGCATGGAATGCCTACCAACAGGCGTTTTTTACACCTGTGGAAGATATTCAGCAAGAGGTTAGAAGCGACTTTTCTTACACCGTAAGACTGAACCCCGGTGCTATTTTGTTTGGCCTGGTTTCGGGGTTAATACTGGCGGTATTTGGTGAACTTATTGTTCGACTGCTGGCGAGGCCTTTTCGACAATCGCAGCGCAGTTAAGCCCGCTGGGTAGTGTGCCGTAATTAAACCCGCCATTAACATCAAGCCGACCCGCGCAAAAGGCGTCCGCCATTTCCGGGGTTGCATGTTGAACCAGTAACGCCGCCTGGAGGCCAACGGCCATAGAATCAGCAATGGTGCGTGCTCGATATTGTAGGGCTTGGCTGTTACTAAACTCCTCTTTTAGCTTGATCATAAACTGGTCTAGTCTTTTGTCAGCGCCTTTTGCACGTTGCAATTCTGCGAAATAAGCATCCAGGACCTCAGGCTGTTTCTCTATGGCTCTTAGAATATCAAGACACTGAACATTACCACTGCCTTCCCAAATAGCGTTGACGGGTGACTCACGGAAAAGTCTTGGCATAATGTGGTTTTCCATAACGCCACTCCCACCAATGACCTCCATTGCTTCATAGGCATGATTAGGCGTTCGCTTACAAATCCAGTACTTGCCAACAGGCGTAGCAATGCGTGATAACAGTTTTTCATGCTCGTTGTCCTGGTTATCCATTGCTCGAGCCACTCGCATCATGTAAGTCATGGCAGCTTCGCTTTCAAGTGTCAGATCAGCTAATAAGTTCTGCATCAGTGGCTGCTCGCTAAGCCTGGCACCAAAAGCTTCTCTGTTACTTGCGTGATGAATCGCCTGAGCCGTTGCCTGACGCATACCCGATGATGAGCCAATCATGCAGTCATAACGTGTGGTTGCGACCATCTCGATGATGGTTCGAACGCCTCGGCCTTCTTCACCGACCATCCAGCCCAAAGCACCGCGAAGCTCCGTTTCACTTGAAGCGTTCGCTGCATTGCCCATTTTCTGTTTCAATTGCTGAAGTTGGATAGGGTTTTTTGAGCCATCAGGGCGCCATCTTGGAACTAAAAAGCAGGACAGGCCACTACGAGTTTGTGCCAGCACTAAAAACGCGTCACACATGGGAGCGGAGACAAACCACTTATGACCAACCAGTTCGTATACCTGGCCGGAGCCTTCTGTTGTCAACGGATAAGCCCGTGTAGTGTTACGCCGTACGTCTGACCCTCCTTGTTTTTCCGTCATTGCCATACCAATAGTCACGGCATTTTTTTCTGTATGAGGAATGTTTCTCGGGTCGTATTGACGGGCGGTAATTTTTGGGGCCCACTCTTCGAATAGGCCAGGCTGATGCCTCAGTGCCGGAATTGCGGCAAAGGTCATGGTAATAGGACAGCCGTGTGAAGCTTCTACCTGCGTGTGAAGGTAATATTTAGCCGCGCGAGCGACATGGGCTCCTGGTTTCGGGTCACTCCATGGGCTGGCATGAAGCCCGTGCTCAATTGCTGTTGTCATTAATTGATGATAACTGGGGTGGAAGTCCACCTGATCAATGCGATGTCCGTAGCGGTCATGGGTACGTAATTCGGGTTGGTACTTGTTAGCCTGGAAACCAAGTTCAATGCTTTCTTTTTTACCTGCCAGTTCGCCAAAAGCAATAAGGTCGGAGTAAACCCAACTGGCACCTTCGCGCTCTACAGCTTGCTGCAGAGCTTTATCGGCCAGATAAAGGTTATAATTTTCTAATGGTTTAGGCTGGTTTTCTACTTCATGGGTGCTAGCCATAAACTGTTCGGCTTGTGGGTAGTGCTCTGTCATTTCTTACTCCTTGTTACTTCTGAGTGAAGCAGGATAAATTTTATTCGTCAATAGATAGACTAATGGTTGCCTTTTGAACGTTTTTTGATAACAGTAAGGTCAACAATTAACAACAAATGCAGTAGTTGCTTTGCTTCAAACTATTATTAGAAGTCTGATACTCGTCGTTGTCTGGATACTCCTTTGGCGTATTGCGGCAGTGATGGAATATGGACCACATGCGAGTATCTGGTTTCCCCCTGCGGGACTGACATTTGCCGCATTCCTGGTTATGAGCTGGCGGGCCTTTCCGGTCATTCTTATTGCCGGAGTTGTCACTACCTTCTGGGTTTCGGAGTTATACGGAGACGGTACTCCGGCTAAAGAGTTGCTAACTACGGGCGTTCTTTTTGGTTTTGCTCACACCTTACCTTATTTCTTAGGCGCCTGGCTGTTGCGATCAAAGCTTACTCGACTGGGCAGTTATGGGCTTGCCAGCACCATAATGACGTTTCTTGGTGTTGCTGCGCTTTCATCATTTTGCGCCGCCTGGTTGGGCACCGAAGTCATGATTTCAGGTAAGCTGCTGGAAGCCGACGCTATTTGGTATACCTGGCTGCCCTGGTGGATAGGAGATATGAGCGGGGTTATTGTTCTTTCACCGATTTTTATTGCTCTGATGAGTTGGCGTTATCCGCAACTGGAACATTGGCTTGGAGGGCTTAGCTTTACGGTAAAAACCGGTAACCAGAGCTCTTTTCTTTGGAAACTGCTGCTTATTCTGGCTTTGTTGAGTTTAAGCCTCATATTGACGGCAACCGCAAACAAAGATGAAGCGGCTTTCTCAATATTCTTCCTGATTCTCCCTTTACTGTGGGTTTCGTATACGGAGTCGCCTTTAAATACGGCCATATCATTAGCATTATTCAGCACTATTACGGCATTTTCTGTCGGCATCTTAGGGTTGATGGACTACGCTATTGTGTATCAGTTTGCCGTTACAATAATTGCGGCAAGCGCCTGGTTTGGATTAACGGTCCCGACACTCATGGCGCATAACGAGTTACTGACCCGGCAGGTTTCTGAGGATGGATTAACGAAAACAGCTTCGCGTGAACATTTTATGCAGAGTGCTGATGCTTTAATGAATTTGGGTAAGCGTCAAAATAAACCACTTTCGTTGATCATGTTCGATGTGGATGAATTTAAAAAGATTAATGATAGTTATGGGCATGTCGCCGGTGATTGCGCTCTTGTGCAGGTGACAAATATCGTTACTTCGGTGCTGAGAAGCAGTGACTTGCTCGGACGTTTTGGTGGTGACGAGTTTATGATTTTACTGCCGGAAAGTTCACTGCAATTTGCGGAAGAAACAGCTGAAAGGCTGCGAATGGAAATAAGCAGGGCGAGATTAGAGGGTACTAATCATGCCTTTTCTTGTAGCTTTGGAGTGGCTGAAGTCGTGCCGGATGAGCATATTATGGCAACTATCGACCGCGCTGATAAAGCGCTGTTAGTAGCCAAAAAGCGTGGGAAAAACTGTATAGCCAGGGAGAACTGATGCGTATTGTATTTTTAGGTGGAGCGGAAACCGTCACCGGGTCAAAATATTTGGTGGAAACAGATTCCACCCGAATTCTTATCGACTGTGGGCTTTTTCAGGGCTACAAATGGCTACGTAGACGTAACTGGCAGCCCCTGCCTATGGGGATAAACCAAGTGGATGGTGTGGTTCTAACGCACGCACATCTTGACCACTCTGGCTTTGTTCCTGTGCTGTATAAAGCGGGTTTTAGGGGCCCGGTCTTTGCCCATCATGCAACATCGGGACTCTGCGATATTCTACTCGCCGACAGCGGACGCATTCAGGAAGAAGATGCGAAGTATCTGGGAAAACACAAGTTAAGTCGACACGAAAAGCCCGAACCCTTATACGATGAAGCTACAGCAAAGTCAGCTATGAAGCTATTTCAGGGCGTTGAGTTTCATCAGCAGTTTGAAATAGGGGATATTAAGGTCACTTTGCAGCCGGCGGGTCATATTCTGGGCGCTTCAAGCGTTATTATAGAAGCAGAAGGCAAAAAAGTTGGGTTTTCAGGAGATGTCGGGCGGCCACAAGATATCATGATGTACCCGCCGGAACCTTTACCTGATTTAGATCTGCTATTGCTTGAGTCCACCTACGGCGATCGGCTGCACAAGGAAACTGAAGATGCAGAAGAGCAACTCGCTGCCGTGGTAAAAGAAACGTCTGAGGCTGGTGGTGTTTTACTAATTCCAAGCTTTTCTGTCGGCAGGGCGCAATTGTTGCAGTACTTATTAGTCAAGCTTATGGAAGAAGGCCGAATACCCAGACAACCCATCTATTTAGACTCTCCTATGGCAATTAATGTGTCAGGTCTTTATCAACGCTTTCATCAGCTGCATCGTTTGTCTGACTCTGATTGTGCCAGAACCTTTGGTACCGTTGAATATACGCGCTCAGTTGACGAGTCTAAGGCTATTGCCTCTCAGTCCGGACCGCATATTATTATTGCCGGAAGTGGTATGGCGACAGGTGGGCGTATTCTTCATCACTTTAAGCGCTGGCTAGGTGATCATCGCGCAACGGTTCTGTTTAGTGGCCACCAGGCAGGAGGAACGCGTGGGGCTAAAATGCTGCAGGGGGTTGAATCGATAAAGCTGCATGGCCAGTGGCTACCGGTCAAAGCCCGAATACGTTCGTTAGAAGGGTTGTCTGGACATGCCGATTACCAAGAGATTTTGGATTGGCTAGCGCAGTCTGAATTAAAGCCCAATACGCCGATACAATTAGTGCATGGTGAACTCGATGCTCTTGAGGCTTTTCGCGACTGCTTAATGCAACGCACATCTTATGATGTTGAAGTGGCTGATTATCAGGGGGTATATCACCTTTAGCCGGTTCTGTTAAAATACCTGTAACGGAAAAATTGTTTTTATAAGGAAATCCAATGGTGTTTTTTCGAGCGGCTTTATTAGGTAGTGCCTTTTTATTCTTTAGTGCGTTGAGTCAGGCGCAGGACAGTGGTTATTACGGAGCTGCATCTTTAGCTCAACTGAATGTTGATACGGAACTGGAAGGTACTCCTTCATTTACTCCGCATGTGGTCAACCTGATGTTGGGCTACCGCTATAGCAATAGCCTTTCTGCCGAAGCTCGTTATGGCTTTGGAGTACACAGCAGTAGTGATAGGGGCGTCAAGTTTGAGACCGATTATATAACCAGTCTATTAGCGAAGCCGCGCTTGTATTTGTCGCCAGAAGTTGCGTTATACGTGACCGGTGGCTTTTCCCGTGGGAAGTTTATGGTAGCTGGTGAAGATACAACGTTAAACAGCGTGAGCTACGGGGGCGGAATTCAATATGACCGGAACCCAAGAACCACTTATTTTATCGACTGGATAAAGCTGATTGATAAAGACGAATACGAGATTAATACTTTAAATATTGGTGTGACTTATCGTTTTTGAAGTGGACGTGAAAAAAAGGGGCTGTGATAGCCCCTTTTTTTGTTAGAAGTGCCATTTAACCAAAAGGTTAGGGTTTTTCTCTGTCACTCCGTCAATATAGAACTTATTACGCCAGTAAACATACTCAATACCCACGTAAAGAGGTGCCGATAATTCAAAGTAAGGGGCAATGTTCCACTTTAATTGAGAAGTGAAGTTAAGGTTCGCCGGGCCAACGTTGCTGATACCTGAAGCGTAATCAATGAAACCGTCAAACATCCACTGTGTTTCACCAATAGAGAAAGGTAAGCCCCAGCTGGCAGTCAACTGATAGTTATTTGGCAAGCCATCGTTATTTCTTTTATAAGCATCAAGCTCAAAGAACTGGAAACCGGGAACATCAAATGCGGCACCAATACCGTATAAGTAATTGGTAAAGCCGTCACCGACCTCAGCCGTTGTGGTGAAGCTAATATTTTTTACCGGGTTATCGTCAAACTCAAGCAGGTAGAATTCAGGTGAAAACTCGATATAGGTTTCGGTATCGCCGTTATCCGATTCCAGTCTGTCAGCAAAACTGAATATTTTGCCCCAACTATATCCGCCAACGTACTCCAGGGTGAGTACGTGACGATCGGGATCGCCGACTTCGTAATCGCTTCCGTTGAGATAGGTAAGGCTGGTGTCAGACCAATAACGTTCGGCGTTCACAGCAAAAGGAAATGAGCTGCACAATAGAAGTACTAATATCAGTTTTTTCATCGGGTATAACCTAAAAAGCAGTTAGCTGAGTTAAATTTGAGCGGATTATACGGGACTGGGTGAGTAAGGTTAAGTAAATATCTTGGGTTACGGACTGTTATTATCTCGGTAAATTCGGTACATTACAAAAAGCTAACATTTCTTTTGCGACTTAGGCCGAGCAAGCATGCATGCGTGACCAATTTTTGTTAAAGCAGTACATTAATACGCTTGAATCTGCAGCTTTGTGTGCGCGACTGTCGCCAAACGGCAACATTCGCTGGATGAGCTCTTCTCTCCATAAATTATTAGACATTCATTATCTGAAGCAAACCACGTCTTTTTCTGCCTTCCTGCATCAAGACAACCGTAACGATATAATGGATGCGATAAAACAAGCGACAGACAGTGGTGAGGCCTGGAATGGTTCACTTTGCCTGAATAGTAACAGTCGCAGCAATTGGTGTCGGTGTATGGCTATCCCTCTGTACGGAACCGATGGTCACTTAACCGAACTGGTTTTACTGTTTCAGGATATTTCGCGTGAAATGTACCTTGACGAGCTATTGCATGAAGCCCGGTTTGATCAGGTTACCGGGCTTGCGACACGAGTTGATTTATTGAATGACCTTAAACGTGTTGGCACACAATGTCTTGCCGTTATGGATATTCGTAAGTTTAGAAGCTATGCCGACTATTACGGTTTAGAGTTTGGTGACGAATTACTGCGCCAGTTTAGCCACTGGGCATCTGAGACTTTAAAAAGTAAACACATAAAAATTTATCGACTGTATAGCGACAAGTTTGCGCTTATCCCGGATTTTAGAATGATCCCTAATTTGTTCGAGGATCACCTGCTCAGTTTCTATCAGTCATTGCTATCAAAGAAGTTCGTGATTGGCAGTAGCGACATTGCGTTGGATGTTGCTATTGGCATGGGCGTTGGCCGTGGTAAGCAATTGCAATTGGCAGAAAGTGCGTTATCAAAAGCAAAAGTTATTTACTCGGGTTACAAAATTGAAGTGGTTTATGAAAAAGAATTTATGCATGAGAATAAAGTGAACTGGATACCGAAGATTCAGTCCGCTTTGACGGATCATCGCTTTGTGAACTATTACCAGCCCATTAAGAGCACAAAAGAAGGGCAGCCGAATTATTACGAAGCGCTGGTGCGGCTAAGAGACGATAACCACGATTTAGCCCCCGGACTGTTTCTCGATAAAGCAAAAGCAACACGTTACTACTGTGAAATTACGCGCTCTGTCATTGAGCAGGCGGTTCTTACCTCAGAACAATACCAGGTTGCCATTTCCGTAAATTTATCAATAGAAGACATTCTGAATGAAGAAACCGTAAGCTTCATCCATTATGTGCTTGCTGAGCATAAGAAAGCTCAGCTTATTTTCGAAATTACGGAAACTGAATCAACTGAGGACTTCACGAAAATCCAGTCCTTTGCGAAAGATGTTCGACGATTAGGCGGCCAAATTGCAATTGATGACTTTGGCGTTGGTTACTCTAATTTTTCGCGGCTGATACGCCTGCGTCCGGATTATTTAAAAATTGACGGCAGTATTGTTCAGAATGTATTACATGACCCGACAAGTGCCAGTATTCTCAATGGCCTAATTAGTATTTGTAAAGAGTTACGTATTCCTATTGTGGCTGAGTTTGTGGAGAACGAAGACGTGAATACCTACCTCTGCGACCAACAGATTGAATATCTGCAGGGATACTACATTGGCAAGCCATCCCCGGAAGTGAACCGCGTATTAAATTAAGCCTTTTTGATTTTTAAAACACATAAGGTCAGGAAAAGTCACTGCTATGAATGATTTCATTGAAACTTATGATAATGCTCTTTCGAGCGAGTTGTGCCAGCAACTCATCGATGTTTTTGAACAGTCCCCTCACACCTTTGATGGCCGAACGGGTGGTGGGGTGGATACCACGAAGAAGGTCAGTACCGATTTATCGCTCAATGCCCACCCGGAGTACCAGGAATTATTGCTGAAAATTCAGCAGACAACAGCACGTCACGCGTTGGAGTACTTTAAGAAGTACCGATTTGCTTTAATTGGGCCTGTGGCACTGACACTGCAACACCCGAAAACAAAACAACCTGTTGCTTTAACTAATGATAACTTTGATGAAGTTGCAAAAGGCAACGAAATGGCAATTATGCAAAAGCTGTTTCGGGTTGGCGCAATACAAATGCAGCGTTATAGAAAAGGCAAAGGCAATTACAATTACTGGCATTGTGAAGCTTATCCGCAAAAAGGATCTACTGAACCATTGCACAGAGCTTTATTGTTTATGTATTACCTGAATGACGTGGAAGATGGCGGAGAAACGGACTTTTATTATCAGGACCGTTCGTTACACCCTAAAGCGGGTCAAATGGTGATAGCACCTGCGTATTTTACTCATACTCACAGAGGAAGAACGCCGGTTTCTAACGATAAATATATTCTTACCAGTTGGATTCTGCACAGTCGTGCAGAGCAATTATTTGGCGCATAAAAAATCCCCCAGCCGGGAAGGCTGGGGGCGAACATCATTATTTAATGTCTTCTTCACTTAGGATAGTCACTTCCCCAAGGTTAAGTTCACGAATCTTATCTTCAATTTCAGCTAAGTCGCCAACAATAACCCAGGTCATAGCGTCAGGTTCTAGAACCTTATCGGCATTTTCATGAATATCGTTAAGGGTAATAGCGTTGATGCGCTGTCCATAAGCTTCCAGGTATTCAACGTCTTTGCCTTTATTGAAAGTACTGACCAAACCGCTAAGCAGGCTGCCCTTCGTTTCGTACGCGCCAGGTAGTTTAGCTGTTTTATTAGCTTTCACCTTGGCAAGTTCGTCTTCTGTAGCAGGCTTATCGCCTTCGTATTGAGTAAACTCTTTTACGATTTCCTCAACAGACTCTTTGGTTTTGTCCGTTTGCACTGGTGCCAAAGCCACTAACAAGCCCGGACCTTCGTTGTCCAGCCAAATTGAGCGAGCACCGTAAGACCAGCCTTTATCTTCACGTAAATTCATGTTCAGACGGCTGGTAAAACTACCACCAAGTATGGTGTTCATAACATCGATAGTGTCAGCGTTATCAACCTGACCAGAAGGTGCCAGCTGTCCGGCTATAATTAAAGACTGTGGGTTCCCTGGTTTATCAATAAGGAAAACACGGCTGGTTTCAGAGGCCATTGAAGCATCAAGCGATTTTTTAGGCGTGTCAGAAGCCGGAGCCTGCCAACTGGAAAACTGCTCTTCTAATAAAGACTGAGCTTGCTCAACGGTTGTATCACCAACGATAACCAACTTTGCGTTGTCGGGACGTAACCAGGTTTGCGCATGCTCGACCAAGTCTTTACGAGTTAAAGACTTGATAGACTCAACCGTACCTGAACCAGTTAACGGCTGACTATAAGCGTGACCTTCACCGAACATCAAGCCCGGAAGAACACGTAGAGCCTGAGTTTGAGGGCGTGCTTCTTCCTTGCGAATGCCTTCTATCCAGTTTGAACGTTTGCGTTCAATTTCTTCTTCAGAGAAAGCTGGGTTTTGCAGAACGTCATTCATTAACGCCAGGCTTTCAGCGAAGTTAACGCTGAGTGTGTCCATGCTAATACGTGAACTATCGAGACTGGCCGAGGCAGTTAAGTTGGTTCCTAAAGACTCTAAGCGCTTATTTAATTCTAGTGCACTCAGGTTTTCAGTACCTTCTTTTAGCATCGACATGGTGTAACTTGCTGTACCGAGTTTACCGCCAACATCTGAGGCATAACCACTGTCAAAAACCAGACTCATTTCAATAGTTGGTGTATCGCTGCGCTGTGCCAGATAAACTTCTAAACCATTGGACAAAGTAAATTGTTCAACTTCTGGCAACTCTAATTGCGGTAGGTCGCCGACATTAGGTAATTGTGAACGGTCTGCATCGGTCTCTTGCGCAGTGTAGTTAGGTTGTGGAACGACATTAAGAACGAAGTCGCCATGACTTAACCACTGTTCTGCAGCGTTTTGCAGGTCGTTGGTTGAAGCTTGTTTAGTCCACTCCATTTCTTTTTCGTAAAAGCCCGGGTCATTATGATAGACCCTGCCAGAGGCGAGTATGTCGGACTTGCCACCGAAGCCACCGACTTTTTCAGCGCGACGAACAAAGTCTGCCGTAGTGCTGAACTTAGTGCGTTGCAATTCTGCTGCTGTCGGGCCTTCTTGTATCAGGCGAGCAAGTTCTTCATCGATAATTTTTTCAATTTGTTCAAGTTCAACACCAGACTTGGCGTCGGCCGTGATCATAAATTGACCGGCCAGTTTGCGACCGTACTGGAAGGCTCCTACAGAACTGGCAATTTGCTCGTTGTAAACTAAACGTTCATAAAGTCGTGAGTTTTTACCGTTAGCTAAAATATCGGCCAGAAGGTTGAGGTACTCAGAGTCAGCAGTTCCCATTTGTGCGGTATTCCACACTTTATAAACTCGAGGAGCCGGAACGCGATCCTCCATGGTTGCACGTTTTTGTTCGTCGCGCTTAGCAACCCAGGCTTCATGCTTCTTCAATGGCTTGCCAGGTCCGATATCGGCAAAGTATTTAGTGACTTTCTCCTTTGCGGTTTCCACATCAATATCGCCTGCCAATACCAATACTGCATTAGCTGCGCCGTAGTAATCTTCAAACCACTGGTGTACGTCGTCCAGAGAAGCTGCGTTTAAGTCTTCCATTGAGCCAATAACAGACCATGAGTATGGGTGACCTTCAGGGAAGGTTTGCTCGGCGATATAGCTCCAGGCTTTACCATAGGGCTGAGCTTCACCTTGACGTTTTTCGTTTTGTACAACGCCACGCTGCTCATCGAGTTTCTCTTGAGTTACTGCTCCCAACAGGTGACCCATACGGTCAGATTCCATCCAAAGTGCCATATCAAGTGCTGGCGTAGGGACATTCTCAAAGTAGTTAGTACGGTCATTGTTAGTGGTGCCGTTCATTTCGGTAGCACCTGCGCGCTCAAAAGGACCGAAGTATTCGTCATCGTAGTTTTCGGTACCATTGAACATCAAGTGCTCAAATAAGTGAGCGAAACCGGTTTGTCCGGCTTTTTCATCTTTAGAGCCAACGGCGTACCAAACGTTTACCGCAACAATAGGGGCTTTGCGATCTTCGTGAATAACGACAGTTAAGCCGTTATTTAAAGTAAATGTCTCGTAGTTGACCTTTACTTCGGGAAACTGTGATTGGCTAACAGCCTGTTGGTTATTAGCTGATTGGGTTGACTGACAGCCTCCGAGAAGGGCTGTGGCTACCGCAACAGCGGTAATTGTTTTCATCATTTTCATTGTAGTTCCTGAATTATTTTTTATTAAGCGCCATTACTATACGAGAGTCATCACTAATATGCCTGCTTATGTTCAGGCTAAATTGTAACGAAATTAAACATATGGAAACTTGTGCTCAGATATTGTGAGAATAAAGGTAGCAGTCAAGTCTTTTAATTACGCAGACAATCAAGGATAATTGCGCGCGGTTTGCAGCAAATAGAAACGGAAGCTTGTGAGTAAAATAACAGTGATAGCTATAGCTGGCGCTTCAGCGTCAGGAAAGAGCCTGTTTGCCTCAACGGTGTATCAGGAGTTGGTGGCTGAGTTAGGAACTGACGGTATTGCTATTCTGGCCGAAGATGCTTACTACCGTGATCAGAGTCATATGACCATGGAACAGCGTGTTTTAACCAACTATGACCAGCCTGCCGCTTTCGAACACGATTTGCTGATGCAACATTTGCGGCAGTTAAAAGCCGGCGAAGCCGTTGAGATGCCGCAGTACAGCCACACTACTCATACCCGGTTGGAAGAATCAATACGAGTTGCGCCCGCAAAAGTTGTGATGGTTGAAGGTATTTTGCTGTTAACTGATGAGAAGTTACGCGAGCAGTTTGATATTTCGGTATTTATGGATACGCCGTTGGATATTTGTTTGCTGCGTCGTATCAAACGCGATATTGAAGAACGTGGGCGCACTTTGCAGTCGGTTACTGAGCAATATGAGCAGTATGTTCGTCCCGCATTCTTTGACTTTATATTCCCGTCTAAGCAGTTTGCTGATCTCGTTGTCACTCGCGGTGGTCAAAACGAAATCGCCATTGATATTATAAAAACAAAAATACGTCAGTTGCTGGCGGAATAAAATTGGTTCTTTTATGAATAGTATTCTCGGCGTTGCCGTCATATTTATCGTTGCATACTTGGTTTCAACGAACCGTAAAGCTATCCGCTGGCGTACCGTTTTAGGTGCTTTTGGCATTCAGGTTCTGTTGGCCGGCTTTGTTCTCTACGTACCTATTGGACGGGAACTTTTGTTCAGTTTCGCGCAAGGTGTTTCTGCCGTTATTGGTTATACCAAAGCGGGTATCGATTTCTTGTTTGGTAATCTTGCGTCCGAAGAGTTTGGTTTCGTATTCGCTATTCAGGTTCTTTCAGTCATTGTTTTCTTCTCCTCTCTCATTTCAGTTCTGTATTACCTGGGCATTATGAAGTGGGTAATTCGTATCTTAGGTGGTGGCTTGCAAAAGCTGCTTGGTACCAGTCGACCTGAATCGATGTCAGCTGCCGCTAATATTTTTGTGGGGCAAACCGAAGCACCTATGATGGTAAGACCATTTATAGGCACTATGACGCGCTCAGAGCTATTCGCGGTCATGGTTGGTGGTATGGCGTCGGTGTCTGGTTCGGTTTTAGCCGGTTATGCCGGTGTTGGCGTTGAGTTGAAGTACCTGATTGCAGCAAGTTTTATGGCAGCTCCGGGCGGTTTCCTCATGGCAAAAATGATGATCCCCGAATGTGAAAAACCACGTAACGACCTGGAAGAAGTGGAAGTAGAAGATAATTCAGCGAACGTTATTGATGCCGCAGCGCAGGGCGCGTCCAGCGGCCTGCAACTGGCTATGAACGTGGGTGCTATGTTGCTGGCCTTTGTTGCACTTATTGCATTGGTTAACGGTATCTTTGGCTGGGTTGGCGGTTGGTTTGGTTATTCTGAACTGACCTTACAGCAAATTTTCGGGTATGTATTTCAGCCGGTTGCCTATGTACTAGGCGTTAGCTGGGACGAAGCGAACCTGGCGGGAAGCTTTATTGGCCAGAAGCTGGTGATAAACGAATTTGTTGCCTACCTGGACTTCGTTAATTATAAGGACCAGTTAAGTCAGAACTCTCAGGTGATTATTACCTTTGTCCTGTGTGGTTTTGCGAACTTTTCATCCATTGCCATTTTACTGGGTGGGTTAGGTGGTATGGCGCCCAGCCGACGCCATGATATTGCTCGCTTAGGCATGCGTGCCTTATTGGCAGCGACTTTGGCAAACATGATGAGTGCCGCCATCGCCGGCTTCTTTGTTTCGTTGACCTAAACCCAAGGCGGGGCCGTATTTAACCGCGGTCCCGCATGACTCCTTCCTGAATCGTCGACGCAACTAACACACCATCTCGCGTGAAAATTTGCCCACGAACTAAACCGCGTTGACCGCTGGCCGAAGGGCTGTCTATTGCGTAGAGCAGCCAGTCATCCATGCGGAAATCGCGGTGGAACCACATGGCATGATCAACCGTAGCGACCTGCATGTTGGGTTGAGCAAAGCTGACGCCATGAGGCTGCAAGGCTGTTGGCAAGAAGTTAAAGTCTGACGCATAAGCCAATAAGTATTTATGAACGCGTTGATCATCCGGCATATTGCCGTTTGCTCTGAACCAGACGTAGCGGCGCGGCTCATCTTTTTCCGGCTTAAACGGGTTGTAAGGAGTAACAAACCGCATTTCTATGGGTTTGTCGCAAATGAACTTTTTGCGAAGTGGCGCCGGTATCAGTTCTTCATGCTCGCGATAAATATCCAAATCTGAAACTAGACCTTCAGGGCCGGGCACTTCAGGCATAGTGTCCTGATGCTCATAGCCATTTTCCTGCTGCTGGAAAGATGCAGTCATGTAAAAAATTGGCTTACCGTACTGTATGGCTTTGACTCTGCGGGCTGAAAAGCTTTTACCGTCGCGTATGGTTTCCACGTCGTAGACAATCGGCTTTTTCGCATCACCCGGACGTAAAAAATAGCTGTGAAAGGAATGGCAGACGCGCTCTTGCGGTAATGTTTCTTTAGCCGCCGACAAAGCTTGTCCAATAACCTGTCCACCAAAGACAGCGCCAAAGCCTAAATCCTGACTCTGTCCACGATAAAGACCATCCTCAATGCCTTCGAGGGTCAGTAAGTTGAGTAAATCGTCGAGTACCTGACTCATCCATTATGTCCTTATTGATTTCGGTAAGACTAACGTTCTGTTGATCTTAAACGCTTTTTAAAGACTATGTAATATAAACACAATTTATAATAAAAATAGTTGCTTAACTGAGTACTTAACCATCAGTTAATTGGCACAAATCTTTGATTTATGTTTTCATCAAAGCACAATTTCAATGGCTGAAACGGTTCAGTTTGTCTATATTTAAAAGACCGTTGAGCTAAAAACTACGCTTTTGGAAGCGAATGGGAGAGTATCTATGTCAGGCAAAGACAGTCTGAAAACCTTAAGTTCGTTAGACGTTAAAGGAAAAACCTTTCATTACTATAGCCTGCCTAAAGCAGAGGAAGCCTTAGGAGACATTTCAAAGCTTCCGGCTTCAATGAAAGTGTTGCTTGAAAACCTATTACGAAATGAAGATGGCGAAACCGTCACAAAAGACGATTTACAAGCCATGGTTGACTGGTCGAAAAAGAAAAAAATCGACCGTGAAATTCAATACCGCCCGGCGCGGGTTTTAATGCAGGATTTTACCGGTGTTCCGGGCATTGTCGATTTAGCGGCAATGCGCGACGCCGTAGCCAAAGCAGGGCATGACCCTGAAGTCATCAACCCGTTGTCACCGGTCGATTTGGTGATTGACCACTCGGTCATGGTCGACAAATACGCGACGGAACAAGCCTTTAAGGAAAACGTCCGCTTTGAAATGGAACGTAACAAAGAACGTTACGAGTTCCTGAAGTGGGGGCAGGGTGCCTTTGAAAACTTTCGTGTGGTACCACCGGGGACAGGCATCTGTCACCAGGTAAACCTTGAGTATTTAGGTAAGAGTGTCTGGACAAAAGAAGAAGACGGTAAAACTTTCGCCTACCCCGATACCTTGGTTGGTACCGACTCACACACCACTATGATTAACGGTATTGGCGTTTTAGGCTGGGGTGTTGGCGGTATCGAAGCCGAAGCTGCTATGTTGGGTCAGCCGGTTTCTATGTTGATACCAGAAGTTGTTGGCTTCCGTATGACGGGCGCGCTGAAAGAAGGTGTTACCGCGACGGATTTAGTCTTAACCGTAACTCAAATGCTGCGTGAAAAAGGCGTAGTAGGTAAGTTTGTTGAGTTTTACGGTCCTGGTCTGGACAACTTGCCGTTAGCTGATCGCGCAACCATTTCAAATATGTCGCCGGAATATGGTGCAACCTGTGGTTTCTTCCCGGTCGATGATGAAACCCTGCGCTATTTCCGTCTGTCAGGTCGTGATGAAGAAACTATTGAGCTGGTCGAGAAATACTCTAAAGCTCAGGGTTTGTGGCGTGACAATGATAACGAACCTGAGTACACCGATACGCTGGAATTAGACTTAAGCACCGTAACGGCTTCTCTGGCCGGCCCGAAACGCCCGCAGGATCGGGTGAATATGGAGCAGCTTGGCAGTAACTTTGACCTGATACTGGAAACTAACGGTAAGTCAGGCGAGAAAGACAAAGAAGTAAAAGTTAAAGGTAAGGATTATTCCTTATCGCACGGTGATGTTGTCATCGCTGCTATAACCTCTTGTACCAATACGTCAAACCCAAGCGTCATGATGGCAGCAGGCTTACTAGCTAAGAAAGCAGTGGAAAAAGGGTTGGTTCGTAAGCCATGGGTGAAATCGTCATTGGCTCCGGGTTCTAAAGTCGTTACTGATTATTTCGCAAAAGCTGGTTTAGACGAGTACCTTGATAAGCTTGGTTTTAACCTGGTGGGTTACGGTTGTACCACTTGTATTGGTAACTCGGGCCCGCTGGACGATGAAATAACGGAAGCCATTAACGAAGGCGACTTGACTGTGTCTTCGGTATTGTCAGGGAACCGTAACTTTGAAGGCCGTGTTCACCCTGAAGTTAAAGCGAACTGGCTGGCTTCACCACCGCTAGTGGTTGCCTATGCTTTGTCGGGTACAACGCGCACTGACTTGAGTAAAGATCCTCTGGGGAAAGACTCAGACGGCAATGACGTATTTTTGAAGGACATTTGGCCAAGTAGCGCAGAAATAGCTGAAGCGGTGAAAATGGTTGATAACGAGATGTTCGGCAAAGAATATGGCGAAGTCTTTGAAGGTGACGAAGAGTGGCAGTCAATTAGTGTTGCAGAAGGCAATACCTATAACTGGCAGGACGATTCTACCTACGTTAAGAATCCTCCGTTCTTCGAAGGTATTGATAAGCCTCTGCAAGCACCGAGCGACATTAAGGACGCTAATGTTCTGGCCGTGTTCGCTGATTCAATTACTACGGACCATATTTCACCGGCGGGCTCAATCAAACCGGATTCACCGGCAGGTAAGTATCTGCAGGAAAATGGTGTAGAAATTAAAGACTTTAACTCCTATGGTTCGCGTCGTGGTAACCATGAAGTGATGATGCGCGGTACGTTTGCCAATATTCGCATTAAAAACCAAATGCTGGATGATGTCGAAGGTGGTTACACCAAGTACATTCCTACTGGCGAGCAAATGGCCATTTACGATGCCGCCATGAAGTATATGGAAAACGACACGCCGCTGGTTGTATTAGCTGGTAAAGAGTACGGTACAGGCTCAAGCCGCGACTGGGCAGCGAAAGGTACAACGCTGTTAGGGGTTAAAGCGGTACTGGCTGAAAGCTACGAGCGTATCCACCGCTCTAACCTGGTAGGTATGGGGGTTCTGCCGCTGCAATTTGCTGAAGGCGAAGGTGTTAAAGAACATAAGTTGACCGGCGAAGAGCAGATATCGATTTTAGGCCTTGATGATAACCTCAAGCCTGGACAAATGCTGAAAGTTGTTGCTAAACGCAAAGACGGAAGCGAAGTCGAGTTTGAGGTTAAGTGCCGTATCGATACAGGTAATGAAATGAGCTACTACAAAAGTGGTGGTATCTTACATTACGTATTGCGCGGAATGCTTAAATAAGCGTCGCTATACTGAACTGAAACCCGGCCGTTGTGCCGGGTTTTTTATATCATTAAGCCACGGCCGCCGTCGACTTTAATGGACTCGCCGGTAATAAATGGGTTGTCGCGTAAAAAGCGAACGGTTTCTATCATTGGTTCTAAACCACCCTCAACTCGTAACGGTGTTTCATCCAAAACTTGCATACGATGCTCTTTATCATGTTCCGGTAAAAAGAGAATGGGCCCCGGCTGAATTGCGTTGACTCTTACCGATGGGGCTAAGGTTTTAGCGAATGACTGAGTCATATTGGCCAGTCCGGCTTTAGCTGCGCAATAAGCAATGTAATCGGTGGAGGGGCGATCAGCGTATATGTCCGTTATATTGATGACGAGTCCGTTTTCCGACTGACTTAGCTGCTGCTGAAGGCCGCTAATAAGAATGTAAGGGGCTATCCCGTGTACCTGAAACACGGCAGCAAGCGCTTTATTGTCGTTATCAACGGTTTCATTATCGAAAAAACAGGATGCATTATTGACCAAAAGCTCAATCGAATCAGTGGCGTTACTGATTGTTTTTATCATGCCCTGAATACTTTCTATATCGGTAAAGTCTGCCTGCACCGCTGTGGCACCGAGCGACTCTAACTCGCTTATACCGTCGTGTGAACTGTTGTAGTGAGCAAACAGTTGATAGCCTTCAGCCAGCAGCGCCTTTGATAGCTCAAAACCAAAGCGGCGGCCTGCACCTGTAACGAGTGCTGTCTTTTTCATGAGGCAATTCCTAAATCCGTTAATAATGAGGTTAAGTAATCAGGTACTTTGGGGTTATCACTTACCTTTCCCAGAATATCGATATCAATTGTGCGGTCTTTAAAGCTTCTTTGTGGATCAGAACGGTCACGTCCCAACGCCTCTTCAATGCGATTAAACTCTTGTTTAAGTTGCTCCGCGCTCATCGATGTTTGAATAATGAATAGGGCATTCAAAAAATCTCTTTTGGTATTCATATTCACCGGACGCGTAGGAATATTTCGTGAAAAGCTTATATTGCCGGATAAAGCTTCAAGAGCAGCTCTGGCTTTAGGGAAGTGACTCTGTGGTTCTATATTGGAACCTAAACTGCATAAATATTTTTGCATTGACTCATTGACCGCTAAACGTAAATAAGATGTTGAGATAACTACGGCTTTAAACATCAAATAGATGACTGCTTCAAACAGTTGAAATTGCGAAGTTCTGCTGATAGCCTGAAATTTCAACTGATATTGGTGAGCAGAAGTCTTAATGACGATACAGAAAAACTGCTTTAACTATCGCTATATATTGTTGGTTTTATGTTTTTTAAGCGTATTGCCAACCACCACGCTTGCAAGCCCCCTGAAGCTAAGCGGGCCTGACTCTGTCGTCAAAGAAGGCTATTTTACCGTTTCTGTTAGTACGACTGCTGCAGCCGAGCTTAACAGAGTTACCATTGAAGTTGCCAGTGATTCAGAGTTCTCGGAAAATACTAAACAATTTCCTGCATTAGGCGACTTTAAAGACATTTCATTAACCGGCTTTAGCAATGGCTCCTACTACTTGCGGGCAAGAGCAGAAGACGCTAAAAACCAGACTTATCTCAGTAACACCATTGAAATTACAGTAAAGCATTACCCACTTTGGCAGGCTTTAACGCTATTCTTTATTGGTCTCGTTATTTTTATCACCTTAGTAGCAACTTTGCTGTTGCTGCATCGCCAATGGATACATTCTAAACACCATAAGCATCATGACTGAGTTCGCACTAGAGACGAGTACGGGTATTACAATTATCATCCTGTTCGGGGTGTTTTGGGTTGCCTTTGGTTATTGGCTAGGACGCAAAAACCGTAGCCATGAAGACTTTGCTTTAGCGGGGCGTAATGTTGGCTTCGCATTTGCGGCGGCAACCGCTATGGCCACATGGGTCACCAGCAACACCACGCTGGTAGCGCCACAACTGACCTATCAGTTTGGGATTTGGGGAATGATAGGTTATTCCTTTGCAGCCCTGGGACTTATTCTCTTCGCTCCAATGGCCAAGCGAATTAAAGAGTTGCTGCCTAATGGCTACACCTCCGGCGACTTTGTACGCCTGCGCTATGGCAACCTGGCCTGGCTTGTTTTTATTATTATTTCGGTGGTGTATGCGTTCGGTTGGTTAATCAGTCTGGGCATGGCAGGTGGCATTTTACTGGAATCGCTGAGCGGTCTTGATTACCACATTGGCATGACAACCATACTGACCATTTGTGTCGGTTATACTTTATTTGGCGGTATGCGGGCTGTAATAGCTACAGACTTTATCCAGGCCTTGATTATTATTGTTGGCGTCAGTTTTATCGCTTATTGGCTGATTGATAACGTCGGGCTGTCTAGCATCCACAGCAATTTAACGGCTGAACACCCACAGTTGCTGGACCTGCTATTTCCTGCAGCCGTCATGTTTCTGTTCAATAATATTTTCTTTGGACTTGGTGAAATTTTTCACTCCAATGTCTGGTGGTCGCGTGCGCTTTCTTTCAAAAAGAACGTTGCCTACAAAGCCTACTTAACAGGGGGGCTACTGTGGTTGCCCATTCCTATTGTAACGGGCTTTATTGCTCTTGCGGCTCCTCAGCTTGGAATATTTCCGCCAAGCCCGGATATGATAGGACCGACCGTTGCAGCAGCCGTACTCGGAAAAGCCGGGGCTATTGTTGTCTTTATCATCATTTTTTCCGCACTGGCGTCCAGTCTCGACTCCTTACTTGCAGCGACATCAGACCTGGTGACACAAGATATTTTCCATAAGCGGCTTAAGCCAAAGGCAAGTGACAAAACCTTAATGCGCTTTAACCGCAGCTGCATCCTGGGCTTGGGCATTCTGACCTGGTTGCTGTGTTTGCCGCGTATTGCTACGTTAGGTGCTTTACTTAATTTCGCCGGTGCTTTTGTCGCCAGTACTATCTGGCCAATACTGCTTGGGCTTTATCAACGCAGATTAACAGGCGGTTATGCAGCAGCGGCTATGGCATTTGGCACTCTATTTGGCATGCTGGGCTATTTCGCTATCGGATTTTATGTAGCGGCACTAACGTCTTGCGCGGTATCCGGGCTGATCTGTTTAGTCGGTATTATCCGTAGCGATAAAAAGTTTGACTGGAACCAGTTAGATGAAGGGGAACAAGTTCATGCTGATTAGTGAAGTCGCTTTTGAATGGATGATTTCTCTGGCACTGGTTATGACCTGTGCGGCCCCGGTTTTGTTACTGGGTCTTTTTATTAAAGATTTTATTTCTAAAACCATATGGTAATTGTATGACTATAAAGGATGTCTCCTTTGAAAGAGACCGCCCCGATGTGTGTGGCGATGCTCACCCAAAGGCGTTATTGAAAGCAATTCAGGAAGATGGTGATTACCTGCTGAAACTATCAAATCAGCATGTGGTATCTGCTGACCAGTTTTCGCAGCTGGGTATGTTGCAGTTGTTTCGACTTGCCGCTAAATACGAGGCTAACCCGCGTCGATTCAGTACATCACTGCAGGGAAAGATTTTAATTAGTGCCTTTTATGAACCCAGCACCCGCACACGGTTATCCTTTGAAAGTGCCTGGCATCGATTGGGCGGCGACATTATGTCCATTACTGATCGTTCCACGACAGGTATCGCTAAAGGTGAGTGCTTGTCTGATGTTGCTGAAATGTTCAACAACTACGGTGACTGTGTTGTCTTGCGTGACAACAACGAAACCTCATTAGAAGAGATGATCGACTCGCTGCGCATCCCCATTATTAACGCGGGCAATGGCTCAGACGAGCATCCGACTCAAGCATTAGCCGATATGTACGCACTGTTTAAGTGGCGTCCCGACCTGGTGACTGATGAAGCCGATAAAGCTCCGATAAAAATTGGCATTATTGGGGTGCCGGATAAAATGAGAACGGTTCGCAGCTTTATAAAATGCCTGGTGAAGTTTCCTAAAGCCATTGATGAAATTGTCATTATTCATGACGAGGAATCGTCTACTCAGTTGTTTGGAGAAGAGCAAAGAGAGCAGATTGAGCAGGCCGGAATTAGAATTCGTACCACTCGGGATTTAGAGCAGGTATTACCAGAACTCGATGTGGTTTATATCAACGCCATTTCGTGGGAAGGTGATACCTTTAGTACTTACGGTAGTGAGTTTCACTTAACGACGCAGTCACCGCTAAAAGACAGCGCCATTATTTTACACCCATTAGCACGCGGTCAGGAATTATCGACCGATCTCGACTCCACCCCCCATAACTGGTATTTCAGCCAGGCCCGGGGAGCGGTGTTTTTACGTATGGCGCTTTTGACCTGTATGGTGCAGCGAGCTGAGCGCGTCATTGATGTCGTCTGATACGAGGAAAAGCAAAGAATGTGCGGAATTGCTGGCGTTTTTCATCATCAAACGGAAAGAGCGATTGAACCCCAAACTCTGGTGAATATGGCGGCGATAATGCATCATCGCGGTCCTGATGGGTTTGGTTACGAAGTACAACAAGATTATGGCGTGGGATTCAGTCACGCCCGCTTATCTATTATTGACCTGGACGAAAAAAGAGGTCGTCAGCCGTTTTTGTCAGCCGACAAACGACTGATGCTGACTCACAACGGTGAGTTTTACGATTTTAAACGCATTCGTGCGGACTTAACCGCTCGTGGCGCACGCTTTAACAGTAAAAGTGACTCTGAGATTGTCCTGCATTTGTTTGAGCGTTACGGTCTGGAAGACACGCTAAAAGAGCTTCGGGGAGAGTTTGCTTTTGGTTTGTTTGATGCCGAAGACGAAAGCCTTTATTTAGTACGTGACCGTTTTGGAATTAAGCCTCTGTACTGGACAGAAACAGAACATGGGGTTGTGTTTGGATCTGAGCTGAAAGTGTTATTTTCTCACCCGGATGTTAAGCGGGAGTTTTCAGCCGAAGGTTTATACCACCAGTTAATTCAGGTCATGGTGCCGGGTTCTACGGCTTTTGAAGGTATTAATCAGGTTCAGCCCGGTTATGTGGTTAAGCTACAACGAAAAAACGGCACGGTGGTTGCGACCGAGCATAAGTACTGGGATGTCGACTTTCCGCCTGAAGAAAGCTATCCGGGCGCCGATGTCGATGAAGAATCTTATATAGAAGGTGTTCGTGCTAAATTACTGGAAGCTGTTCAGCATCGTATGACAGCTGACGTACCTGTCGGGTGCTATCTGTCCGGAGGTATTGATTCATGCGCAATTCTTGGTCTGGCATCGGCATCAACTCAAACTTCAGTAAAAGCTTTTACCATTGGGTTTGACTCTGATGACTATGATGAAACACCAATAGCACAAGAAATGGCGGAGGCGACACAGGCCGACCACCATATTATGCGGCTGAAAGCCGATGACCTGTATGACCATTTCGTGAAAACGCTATGGCACACCGAACGCACCATTTACAACACCCTGGGTGTTGCTAAGTACCTTATGAGTAAAGAGGTGCATGAGTCCGGTTATAAGGTGGTGATGACAGGCGAAGGGTCGGATGAACTCTTTGCCGGTTACCCGGCGTTCCGTAAAGATATGTTTTTGCATGGCTTAGATCACTTGCCAGAAGTTGAGCGGGTTGAATGGCAGGAGCTGCTGGAAAAAAATAATAAGCTCTTTAAAGGCGCTATGTTGGCCCGCGAAGAGTTTGTCAGCGACGCTTTTAACCAGAAAATGGGCTTTACTCCGAGCTGTGTACAGCCGTGGCTGTCTTGTTCTTCGGTAGCATTGCCGCTCATGTCAGAGAGTAAACGCCAACAAGTTGAGGGCTATGATCCCAGCACGGCGATTGCTGATACGTTGGACAAGAACATGCTCGATGGCCGTCACCCGCTCGACAGAGCCCAGTATGTATGGATAAAAACCATGCTGGAAGGGCAAATACTGACCTGGGGTGGTGACCGCGTTGACATGGCTAACTCAATGGAGGCGCGCCCCGCATTTTTGGATCACCATTTAGCGGAATACGCATTCACGGTTCCACCGCATTTACGTATTAAAGGCAATAAAGAAAAGTATGTGTTGCGTGAGGCGATGAAAGGGCTGCTTCCGGAAACGCTATATAAGCGAGAGAAGTTTGCTTTTATGGCACCTCCGGCGCATACGGATCCGGAAAAGTGGAAAGCGGTAGAGAAGCTGGCTGAGCAATTTCTGAGTGAAGATGCGGTTAAGTCAGCTGGTTTGCTCGATTACAGCGAAGTGGTTAAGACCTTTGAGCGACACCAGGATGAAAACGTTCCGAATGAAGAGCGTGTGCAGCTTGATGCGGTCATAAATCATATGTTGGGTGTTCAGGTACTGCACCACCACTTTGTGGCCACTGACGTACCTAAACAAGCAGAACAGCGAGCCAGAGAACTCGGCTGGACTGCCTAATTTTCAGCTTTTAATCTCCGGTGACTGCAGGAATGTAGTCACCGTAACCTTCTTCTTCCATATCTTCTAAAGGAATAAAGCGCAGTGCCGCAGAATTCATGCAGTATCTCAGTCCAGTTGGCTGAGGGCCATCTGTAAATACATGACCAATGTGAGAGTCTGCCTTACGACTGCGAATTTCAGTACGCGTGTAAAACCAACTATTGTCTTCTTTTTCAACAACGGCGTTCGGTGTTATTGGTTTTGTGAAACTTGGCCAGCCAGTGCCCGATTCATATTTATCCGCTGAAGAGAAAAGCGGTTCACCACTGACAACATCAACATAAATGCCTTGTTGCTCATTATCCCAATAAGGGTTATCAAAAGCAGGTTCGGTGGCGTCCTCCTGCGTAACCGCGTATTGAATGTCCGTTAAACGCTCTTTTAATTCCTTGTCACTGGGTTTAGTGTAACTTTGCTCGGTATTTTCATGCTCGCCGGTTGGGTTGTCGTTGGTGAACTGTTGGTAGTCAACGTCAGAGGTGTCTCCCCAGTGTTTTTCTACAAAGTCGTAGCGTCCCGAGTTATAGGTGTAAATACGATAACGAACAGGGTTCTTGTCGTAGTAATTTTGGTGATACTCTTCTGCCGGATAAAAACTTTTCAGCGGTGTTATTTCTATAACGACCGGCTCAGAAAAAGGACCGTTTTCATCGAGCCACTCACGAGACTGCATGGCGATGCGTTTTTGCTCGTCATTATGATAGAAGATAGCGGGGCGGTATTGCTTACCACGATCAACGAACTGTCCCTGGTTATCCGTAGGGTCACTTATGTGCCAGAGTTTCTGCAGTAAAGCAGCGTAACTGATAATATCCGGGTTATAGTAGATTTGTGCTGCTTCGGTGTGACCTGTTTGCCCTCCGGCAACTTGCTGATAAGTTGGGTTAGCTTCATCACCGCCACTGTATCCGGATACAACTTCACGAACACCGGGCATTTTTTCGAAAGCCTCTTCGACACACCAAAAACAGCCACCGGCAAAAGTCGCGATTTTTTCATTTTTTTGCTTTGTTGGCTCATTATTCTGTGCCATGCTGAAACAAGATAGTAACAAACCGGTAATAACAATTATTAGTCGAAATGACATTGTATTCTCCAACTTCAGACGGTATGTAGTTATAGACTATTCAACATGAAAAAGATTACTTGGTTCGTTTTTATTTTTAGCCTTAGCTGTCAATCTGTCGTTGCTGTTCAGCAGTCAGATGAAGAAGATGAGAGCATGTGGCTGGATCAATTTCGCAGCGGCCTGGGCTCATCTGTCGACGCTACAGCACGCTGGTTTGACGGATTATTTGGTGATGAAAGTATAGGTCGGTACGAACGTTCGTACGGGCGACTTTCGGTGGCACCTCAGTGGGACCAGTATGACGGCTTTGAAGTGAAGTCACGTTTTAGAGCGCGTGTGGCATTGCCTAAGCTAAAGGAAAACTTTTCGGCCTTTATTGGACGAGTGGACGAGAACGAATTTCTGGATGATGATTCCGCAGGCAGGCCCTCTGTTATTCGCTCACCGCAGTCTGATGAGGAGTGGCTGGTGGGTCTGGGCTTTGACCCTGAAATTAACGAGGCTCATAGGATGTCATACAGCATTGGTATTCGCGGGGGATTACGCTTTGATACCTACGCCCGGGCGCGTTATATGACGGGTTTTGTTTTTTCTGATAACCAACAGGTTCGTGCTCAGTCTTCCGCCTTCTGGAGGGATAGCGACGGTTTCGGCGTTGCACAACGGGTCGATTACGAAGCCACGTTAACCGATACCTGGCTTGTTCGCTGGGCCTCGATAGGAACCTTTGCCGAAGAAACTCATGGACTGCGCTGGAGCAGCACGGCACGTCTGTACCACCTTTATGGTGAGGATAAAGCCTGGGCAACTGAAACCTGGATAGAGGGCAATACGGATCATGCTGTGCCTATTCAGGATTATGGCGTACGTTTTCTAAATCGCCAGCGCTACTTGCGTGAATGGTTTTTTGCCGAAGCCTGGGTTGGCTACCACTGGCCTCGCAGCGAAGTTACAGATCAACGTAGTGGCCAGTGGTTAGTCGGTATTGAGTTTGAAGTTCATTTTGGAACCGATAACGCTTACATGCCCGATCCGGAAAAGCGTAAATCAAGCACCAGCGGATCATGGTCTGAAGAACGGAAGGGGCCGTCAGAAAAGTACGTCTCATCACGATAGTCGTAAACCCATGGCTCATCTGCGTTAAAGGGTAAGTGGTAAACTCCCTTAACCTTACTTTCCAGCGAATTGGCTACAAAGATATGATCCAGAGAACCCGCCTGACTGTCATATACATAAGAATAGTCCGTAGCATTCGAAGGGTTATAGAAGTTATTTTCACTAAAATAGCGAATAGGGTCTTCATGGTAATAAGCGTTGAAGTCGCCTAATAACACCGGGTTTGCTAATGACTCTTCAGAAATCCATGCCAGCAGCTGCTGGGATGATTTAAGACGTAACTCATTCCAACAGGCCTGGCCATCGTTCTTATTGCTATTAGGACTGTCAGAGTCTTCCGGACAGCTGCCTTTCGACTTAAAGTGATTAACGACGACGCTGAATTCGCTATCTGTGTTTCTATCAATAAAACGCTGTGCTAGTGGTGGTCTGCTGCCCCATGAAAATGGGCCCTGGCGAGTGAGGAGTGCGTGTGAACTCGGCTTAACCCGTTTGGGTTGATAAATAATACCAACGGTAATTTGATCCGTACCAATTTTTTCAGCCCGGGGCTCAGCAACTTCGTACTCTTTGCCGGAAGCTTTTTCCAGTGCTTCGACCAGCTGGAATATAGCACTACGCTCACCAAAGCCATCGTTCTCGAGTTCCATCAAACCGACAATGTCAGCATCAAGAGCGGTTAATGAGGCAACAATTTTTTGCAACTGACGTTTCATTTGCTCCGTATTGTCTGCACCTCTTGGTGTGGGGAAGCCCTGGCCTGAACCATTTCCGTTAAAGAAGTTGAGAACGTTAAAGCTTGCAATTCGCACAGAATCATTGGCTTTTTCAGGTAACTGAGGCTGTTTGGATGAACTCTCTAACGTTAAATCTTCAGTTGGCTGAACTCTATACGCATTATTGAACTGACTGATGATACCGCTAAAACTGGCTATAGTGGCTCCTGAACGTAAGCTGTTTTGTTTGCCGTGCCAAAGGTTTGAAAAAGGTAAAGGGCTGGGTTCAACGACATTGCTGTTATCGTCCACCTGAAGTCGATTCAATTGGTTTTCTTCAGTTTGACGTTTAGCGTCCTGGCCCGGCATAACGATTTGTGTTGGTGTCCATAAACGACCAGAAGACACGTCAAAATAGCCATGGCGTGGATAGTTATAATGCCCTGATATTGTTAACTCATTAGCTGAGGAGGCAGATAGCTTTATCGGCATACCTTCTAAAGCTTCTAACTCAGCCAGCGATTGAACCGGCAGTTTTAAGTCGGTTATGTCCGGGAGCGACTCGGCGTCACCACAAGTTGTTATGCTCGATATGTCAACCAAAGACGTTAACTGCGAGCGCTCGGTGACCTTACCGGTTAGCTGCACTTGCTCACCGATATCGACACTGGAATGATGCTTTTCTGTAACGGCAAATAAGCCTTCTGAGGTAGCAGGGTTATCATCCATATCTTCAGCAAAGCTGTGTATGAAAAAGCCGCTAAGCTCTTCATCAGTTTGCCAACTAGCCGTTACAATGCCGCGCACGGTGACTTGTTGGTCAATTAGACTGGACTGTTCGTTTTCCCCTTGAATTTGGGCTATAGGGGTAACTTCATTTTCATTGTCACAAATATCAGCAACCGCTGCGCCCGAGAAAAAGAGAACCGGTAGCAGAGTAAATAGTTGTTTATTCATTTTAATTATCCAGTTTGTGATAGCTTCCAACTTCGAGCACGGGCGCTGCGTCCAGACGTTCTGCGTCCATCATATTGGCAATTCTTTGCATCGATGAAAGCAATAGCGATTGCTCCCACTCGTCCAATGCCTGAAATTTCTCAATAAAATCTTCCTGAAGGGGCTGAGGTGCTTTCTCTAGTAGATTTAAGCCCTGTTCAGTAAGGTACAGAGAAACCCGGCGTTTATCCTGTTCACTTCGGTGTCTGTGGATGAGGTTACGGTGTTCCAAACGTTCGATAACATTCGAAACAGTAGCGGGACTTAAATTGATATTCTGCGCAACTTTACTGGCCGTAATGCCATTTGCGGCATTAATTTCACGTAAAATGAGCAGCTGAGGTCCTGTTAATCCGGAATATTTGTTGAGTTGTTTAGAATATAAGTCGATTGCACGAATGACTTTCCTAAGTGCCAGTAGTAACTCTTCATACTTTTCCATAGTTTCCCCGAAACCAACTAGTACCGTGGAGCTGACAGGTCAGTACGGCGAATTTGAACCACAACACCCAGCTTAGGGTGATCAAAGTAATGTGTCTCGTGACTGATAACCCGTCTTAACTGTGAGAAATAGAAACTACGCAGATACGGTGTTTGTTCGTTTGCGTTGTTTAAGGCCAGCGATGCCTGCGTTTCGATGTCGTTGGCGAGTTGTTTTATTTTGTCTTTTTCACGCAGATTAAATTCGCCATCAATATGCAGGTAATTACCAACCAGGAAAATATCGATGAGTCCATCGAACTCCCAAGCCAGGCTGGGGTGGCCTGCTGCTATTAAAGGAGGACGTACCGGTGTTCTTTCGTTTAACGGATTAAAAGGTTCTGAGCCTTGCTCTATAGCCGACAAAAGGTACTCAATATTATCCATCCGCTGTTTCTGGCTGGCGTTTGATAATGGCGTAGTAAGTTCTTCTTGCTCTCTTGGAAAGCCATTGTAGAAAAACGTTTCGCTGTAGTTTTTGCCGCCATAGAGTCGAAACTTACGACTTTCGCCACGTTTAAAAACGGGTTGGCGCCAGGCCAGGTGAAGTAACGGTTTACCTTGACCTTTGCGCTCCAACTCTTCACTAACAGGTGTTAGCTCTAAAACGTCTTTTGGCATTAAAAAAGGTTGTGAAGCTGTCTGAATGTCACCACCAGGGCCGTCAATGACAACCTCAGTATTACTGAGCTCTGACAACGCATGAACTGGGGCAAAAGGGTTTCCGGTAATGGGTATCCATTGGTCTTCGTTTTCATATTGGCAAGCAATATCAATTTGCCATTGATTATCTGAAAGTGGCTCGCAAACCGGCAAGGCGCTGCGTAGGCGGCGGTTCTGTAGACTATGATAATTGGTCAGCAAATCCCGGCTTTGATTAACGGCTATTGGTTGTATGGTCAAAGGAAAAGTCTCACCGGACTGGTCGGTGATGGTCTGTTTAAAGACCAGAACTTCAACTTCAAACCAGCGCCAGTAGTCTTTATCAGACTGAGCTACCGCATCAACAGACACCAATGTCATTAGTGCTGTTGTTAAACCCAGTACCGATTTTAATCCACGATGCACCAGCGCCATTTATTCACTCCTGTGTTACGCCGCCTGAGATTGTTCTGCAAATTCTTCTAACAGAGACTCTACCAGTTTTAACCGACTTTGAGTATCTTCCAGTGACTGACTTAAACGTAAACGGTTCGGGCCATCCAGTTTGTAGTAATTGGGCGCTTTTTGAATCAACCCTATAATAATTTCCGGGTTAATTTTTGTATCGTCGGCAAACTCAATAATGCCGCCCTGATTACCAATATCAATTTTACGGATACCCAAATGCTCGGCATTATTACGCAGTTGTGTTTGGCGCATCAAGTTCTTGGCTGCGTCTGGGAGTAACCCAAAACGGTCAATTAATTCCACCTGCAAATCATCCAGTTCTTTACTGGTTTCACAGTTGGCTATTCGTTTGTACAAGCTTAATCGGTTATTAACGTCTGGTATGTAAGCTTCAGGTAAAAGCGCCGGAAGTTTTAAGTCAATCTCAGCACGTTCGTGCAGCAATTGCGCAAGCGCGGGTTCTTTACCTTCTTTTAAGGCTTTAACCGCTTGCTCCAGCATGTCCATGTATAAAGTAAAACCAATGCTTTCAATTTGACCGCTTTGATCGTCTCCAAGTAGCTCACCGGCACCACGAATTTCTAAGTCGTGAGTTGCGAGCATAAAGCCGGCACCCAGGTCTTCCAACTGAGAAATGGCTTCGAGGCGCTTGTGTGCGTCTTTGGTCATGCGTTTGGGGTGTGGCGTCAATAAGTACGCATAAGCCTGATGATGGGAACGTCCGACGCGGCCTCGCAGCTGGTGCATCTGCGCCAGACCCAGGTGATCAGCCCTGTCCATAATAATGGTGTTGGCGCTGGGTATATCGATACCGGTCTCAATAATGGTGGTACAAACCAGCACATTAAAGCGCTGATGATAGAAGTCCGACATGATGCGTTCCAGGTCACGCTCACGCATTTGCCCGTGAGCAACCACAACACGCGCTTCCGGAACCAGGGTTTCAATATCGGCCGCGGTTTTTTCAATAGTGTCGACATTATTGTGTAAGAAATAAACCTGACCACCGCGCAGAATCTCACGTAATATGGCTTCCCGAACCGTTGGCTCGTCGTATTCGCGGACAAAGGTTTTTACTGCCAGTCGCTTCGCTGGTGGCGTGGCTATAATTGACAGGTCTCGAATGTTGTTCATGGCCATATTCAGGGTACGTGGAATAGGCGTAGCTGTTAGCGTCAGAATATCTACGTCAGCGCGCAGGCGTTTAATCGTGTCTTTTTGTCTTACACCAAAGCGGTGTTCTTCGTCGACAATGAGCAGACCTAAGTCATGACACTTAACATTGTCTTGCAGTAACTTGTGCGTACCAATAACAATATCGACTTTGCCATTAGATAAATCTTCAAGAATGCCTTTTGACTGCTTGGCGGTTTTAAAGCGTGAGAGCACTTCAACCCGAATGGCCTGATCAGCAAAACGATCACTGAAGTTTTCATAATGTTGCTGGGCCAGCAGGGTGGTTGGAACCAGCACCATCACTTGTTTACCTTCATTAACGGCAATAAAGGCCGCGCGCATGGCCACTTCGGTTTTACCAAAGCCCACGTCGCCGCAAACCAGCCTGTCCATTGCCCGTGGCTGTTGCATATCCTGTTTCACAGCATCAATTGCGGCCTGCTGGTCAATGGTTTCTTCAAACGGAAAGCCGGCGGCAAAACGTTGGTAGTCTTCTTCGTTAATATTAAATGCATAGCCGGGCTTAGCTTCGCGGCGGGCGTAAATGTCGAGCAGTTCTGCCGCAACGTCTCGCACTTTTTCTGCAGCACGTTTTTTGGCTTTTTCCCAACTGTCATTACCCAGTTTGTTTAAAGGAGCATGGCTTTCTTCACCGCCACTGTAACGGCTTAAAACGTTCAGGTTTGCTACCGGAACATAAAGTTTGGCGCCACCTGCGTACTCAATGGTGACAAATTCCGTGGTGACATTACCGGCATCGAGAGTCGTCAACCCCTGATAGCGGCCAACACCGTGGTCCAGGTGAACAACCGGCTGGCCAGCCTGCAGTTCTGCTAAGTTGCGAATGAGTGTATCGGCGCTGACAGTGGCTTTTTGCTGACGTCGGCGGCTTTGTACCACGCGGTTACCAAACAGTTCAGTTTCGGTAATAAACCAGAGTTTGGCATCGGGTAAATAAAACGAGTTAATAATGGGGCTGATAATTAAGCCGACTTGTTTGGTCGGACACTCTTCAAGACCTGAGCAAAGCGTAACCGGAAAACCGAGCTTGCTGACAATTTCACGCAGAGCTTCACGACGGCCTGCGCTCTCAGCGGAAAGCAGAACCTTGTCGTTATTTGCTAACGCCTGTTCTAATTTGGTTTTCAGTTTCGCAAAAGGCTGTTTTTGCTGATGATCTGCAGCTATTTCTGTAACGGCTTCTGTAAGAAACGGTGTCGGCCCGGGTTGTGCCATTTCTGCCGGTACGTTGGCTCGCACTCGACGGTACTGCTTGAAACCGGCATGAATATTATCGACGGGAAGAAACAGTTCATTAGGGTGTAACAATGGCCGTAACGGATCAAACTGGCGTTGATCGTAGCGATGATTAATATCCTGCCAGAGGCGCTCCAGGCTCGCCTGAATATTGCCGAAGGTAACCAGTACGGTGTCGTCCGGAAGATAATCAAATAAGCTTGCTGTTTCTTCAAAAAATAGCGGAAGATAGTATTCAATCCCGCCGGGTAACTGACCCTTACTGACTTGCTGATAGACCGATTCGCGTTCAGTACTTGCTTCAAAGTGTTCGCGGTAGTTTGCGCGGAAGCGTTCAATTGCCGTTTTGGTTAACGGGAACTCGTGCGCGGGCAGTAAATTAATGCCTTCTATAGGGTCTTTCGATAGCTGAGTTTCCGGGTCAAAAGGCCTGATACTATCAACTTCGTCATCGAAAAAATCGAGCCGGTATGGGGTCTGGCTGCCCATAGGATAAAGGTCCAAGATTGACCCCCGGGCGCTGAATTCACCATGTTCCATAACCTGGTTTACGTGGCGGTAACCTGCATTTTCCAATTGCTGCCGCAGCTTCAAGCTGTCGAGTTGCTGGCCTTTCTCAATTTGTAGTGCTTGACCCTGAACAAAAGACGTTGGTGCAATGCGGTGGAGCAAGGTATTAATACTGACAATCAGTGCGCCACGCTTAGCTTCCGGAAGGCGTGCTAACACACGCAAACGATCAGATATAATGTCCTGATGCGGAGAGAAGCTGTCGTAAGGAAGCGTTTCCCAGTCAGGGAAAAGCGTTATGTCGTCATGATACTCGGTGTGTTCACCGGCAAAATATTTAATTTCCTGTTCTAATCGGTAGGCCTGGTTAGCATCTGCAGTAACAATTAGTACCCGCCCTGGAGTCGCATCAATTAGCTTAGCAATGGCCAGTGCAGGGGCACTGCCGTGCAGTTCCTGCCAGGTGAGATCTTTATTTGCTGCCGGTGGGAAAGGGGGTCTTAATACAGATGCCTTAGTCATGACTACTCAAATGGTTTGGAAAAACGTCGGTATTATACCGAAATCAATCAGGATTTGGATGACAAGGAGTCGCTTTCTTTTTGCTCCCTGCGCTGTTTTGAACGTTCTTTAAGCTGGCGGCTTTGGGCATGAAGGCTGGCACGAATCAAGAGTTCCTGATCTTCCTCCCGAATTTGAGCAAAGCTAAGAGTGCAAAGGTAAGTATCACCATTTTCTTCAGGCTCTGACTTTTCAGCTCTCAGGTAGCAGTAAATTGCCAGAGCTTCTTCTTTGAAGAACAATTTGGCCTGGAACGTCTGGTCTTCTGTTAATGGCGAGTCATTGACAATACGAATGCCGCCGCCGCCATATTCAACACCCTCAAACCGGTACTCGGGGTCATTCTCATTGCGGAGCATATAACCGAGTAATATGTTCATACGCTTGTGCTGCTGCTCCAGAAAAGCCACCAGCGCGCTGCCTGACGACTGTTCAACTTTAATGCTTTGTAGTTGTTGCTGATCACTTTCAGCCATACTGGACGCAATAGTAAACAGCTCCGGGATCTCGGCAATAAACGCGTCTTCGTCCGGTATGTTGTCGGCCGAGTCCAGCGCAATTAAATTGACCGGGAAGTGATCTCTTACCGTGAAGAAATCTCCTATTGGCGATGTCATTGATGTCTGCGATTGCGTCATTGTTTCGGCTTTTAGTTGTCAGGCTCAATACAACTCATTATCCTTGCTCGTTATGAATTAGCAACCATCAAATAATTGAGGGTATATGTTTCAGCCGGTTGTGCTGTTTATTGGCCTGCGTTACAGCCGGGCAAGGCAGGGCTCTGCTTTTACGGCATTTATTAACCGCTTTGCTTTTGCAGGTATTGCGCTGGGCGTAATGGCGCTAGTGGTTGTTATGTCGGTTATGAATGGCTTTGAAGGACAGTTGAAAAGCCGTATTTTAGGTGCCGTGCCGCAGGTCACTGTAACGGATCCGGACAGTAGCACGCAGCTAAGCAACTGGCAGGAGGTTCAACAACAACTGCCTGAACTGGCGACAATAAAGGGTTCTGTCCCTTTTGTACAAACGCAGGGCATACTGCAAATATCGGATAAAATGTCCGTTGCCAACATACAGGGCGTCTACCCGGACAAGGGCGCATTGCCGCCTTCACTTACCGAGAAGATGGTTGCCGGCAACTGGGAAAGTCTGGAATCGGGAAGCTACCACTTGGTTATTGGTCAGCGGCTGGCACAAAAACAAGGTATCGCCCCGGGGGACACTGTCAGAGTGATTGCCGCGCAGGGTGGCGTTTATACCCCCTTTGGACTGGTACCTTCGCAACGTCGCTTTGTCGTCAGTGGTTTATTCGCTATGGGCTCCGAAGTTGATGAGTCGGTTGTGTTCGCTCACGGTGACGACCTGGCGCGATTAATCCGTCTTCCCGAAGGCAAAGTGACCGGCCTGCAGCTGTTTCTAAATGATGCCTTTGATGCCCCACAAGTTGCTCAAACCCTGCGTAACCAGACCAAGTTAAGTGTTGATGACTGGCGCCAAAGCTATGGGCAGCTGTTTGAGGCTGTTGGCATGGAAAAACGCATGATGTGGCTAATGCTGGCCTTGATCATTGCCGTGGCTGCATTTAACACATTGTCTGCTCTGGTTATGGTGATAAATGATAAGCGCCATGACATTGCCATACTGCAAACACTGGGTTTATCTAACGGCCGTATTCGCACCGTGTTCTTACTTCAGGGGCTTTATAACGGCGTTCTTGGGTCTTTGTTAGGTATTATTTTAGGACTTCTTTTGAGTTGGTATTTAAATGACATTCTGGATTTATTCGGGGCTCATATAGTTTCAGGCACTGAGGAAGGCTTACCTATTACCATCAACCTTTTCCAGGTTACTGCTACGGCTGTTGCTGCAATTCTGTTAACTCTGGTGGCAACATTATACCCGGCTTCACAGGCAGCTCATGTTCAACCATCGGAGGCATTACGCTATGACTGACGCGCTGTTGCGTTGCTCAAAACTGAGTAAATCGTATCAGGACGGTAATAATGAAGTGACCGTTTTAAAAGATATAGACTTTAGCCTTCAGGCTGGCGAGATGGTGGCTGTAGTCGGAACCTCCGGCTCGGGGAAAAGTACTTTGCTGCACTTGTTGGGGGGCTTGGATAAAGCTTCCGGCGGACAATTGTTTTATAAAACTGATGAAATGACGCACTGGAAAGCCGACAAACTGGCGCAGTGGCGTAATCAGAACCTTGGGTTTGTGTATCAATTCCACCATTTGTTGCCCGAGTTTTCGGCACTGGAAAATGTCGCAATGCCGCAAATGATAGCGGGTAAAAGTCCGGCCGAGGCAAAGCGGCAGGCAAAGCAATTGCTGACCAGAGTAGGTTTAGAGCATAGACTATCTCATCGGCCTGCGCAGTTGTCGGGGGGAGAACGTCAGCGGGTTGCTATTGCCCGGGCTTTCGTGAATAAACCTCAAATTGTGCTTGCTGACGAGCCTACCGGTAATCTCGATGGCGAGGCCGCAGAGAGTATTTATCAATTAATGTTGGAGTTGAATAAAGAAACCAACACGGCTTTTATTGTGGTAACCCATGATTTGCATCTGGCAGAGCAACTGCAGCGCGTAGAAGTCTTGAAGAACGGTGTTTTGCATAAGGAAGAAGACTAATGCGGCTTGCCTGGTTAATTGCCCGTCGCTTTCGTCAGGGAACATCCAAACAAGGCTTCTTGTCGTTTATATCGGCGTCATCAACTATTGGTATTGCTCTTGGGTGTGCAGTATTAATTGCCGCACTGTCAATGATGAATGGTTTCAACCAGGTGTTACAGAATAAGCTCTTAGCGGTTGTACCTCAGATTGAATACAGTGCCGTTGAAGGGGCTTTGGATAACTGGGAGCTCGTGGCAGAAATTGCTGAACGGAACCCTCAGGTTGTTGCTACCGCACCGGGTGTCAATGCCACGGTAATGGTACAAACCCAGTCGACATTTCATGGCATTCAGGTTCGGGGCGTTTCGGCAGAGCATGAACAAAAAGTTTCTTCTTTATCGGACTACGTCAGTAAGGAAGACTGGCAGCGCTGGCAGCAAAAGGGCGGCTTGCTATTAGGTGCCGGGTTAGCGGAAAAACTGGATCTAGAAGTAGGCGACTCAGTTTCGTTGTTAACCCCCGAAAAATCGGAACGAGGTTTTCGCTCTCCCGAGCGTGTCAGGCTGCAAGTGACGGGGCTTTTTCAGTTTGGTGGGCAAATTGATTACCACAACGCTTACGTTTCACTCGATACAGCGATAAATGAGCTGGATTTTGCCCGCGATGTCAGTTCTGTCCGATTGCGGGTAAAAGATGTGTTTTCTGCGCCGGCTGTGGCCAGACAAGTGGGTAATGAACTGCCTGAACTGGTGTACCTTGACGACTGGACGCGAAGTCACGGGCACTTGTATCGCGATATTGAACTTGTGCGCTGGGTGGTCTATCTCGTTCTCATTCTGGTTATGGCGGTTGCCTGTTTTAACATTGTATCGACGTTAATTATGACGGTCGCCAAAAAACGCAGCCAAATCGCAATGCTGAAAACCTTGGGTATGAAAGATAAAACCTTATTGCAGTCTTTTGTTCTGCAGGGGGTTATGAACGGGTTGTATGGCGTTGTTATCGGATGTTTTTGCGGAATACTGCTGGCCCAATTTTTACCCAATATTATGCTGGCGCTGGAAACCTGGTTTAATTTTGATGTGCTTTCCAGTGATATCTACTTTGTCGGTGAAGTGCCTTCTGAATGGATTTGGTCGGATGTTTTTCTGGTGGCGGGGGTAGCACTACTAATGAGCTTGCTTGCGACTCTTTATCCGGCCTGGAGAGCAGTGAAAGTTGAACCGGCTAAAGCTTTACACCAAAGCATTTAATTTTAAGGGTTACGGCGGCGCCAGGCTTTGACCACAGACTGGCGCCACAGCAGACGAATACCAATGTAACCAATAAAGCTGGATAACGTTCCTAAAACCAAACAGCCAAGCAAGAAAGCCGGACCTATGGTTGAAATACTGTGCATTAACCACTCCCAACTGGCTTCAAAAGCAAAGGGCTGTGGTGGTTCTGCTAACAGAGCATTTCCTACCAGGTAGCAAAGGTAAAACATGGGGGGCATGGTAATAGGGTTGGAGACCCATACCAGACCAACTGAGAGTGGCAGGTTTACGCGAAAGGGAATTGCTGATGCTGCCGCTAATAACATTTGAAAAGGAACAGGTATAAAAGCGCAGAACAAGCCTACCGCAAAGGCTCCTGACGCCGAGCGTCTGTTCAGGTGCCACAAGTTTGCGTCATGCAAAAGGCTGCCAAATAAGCGGATCGCTTTTGACTCGCGCACTTTTTGGTGATCAGGCATTAAGCGTTTAATGAAGCGTCTGGCCATAATGTGACGTTTATTACCTATCCTGTTACTGCCCCAAGGAAGGAGCAACGATGGATCGCTGGTTACTCGTGTTTTCAGGCGGAATTTTGTTCGCCTTTACTCACTCTGACATTAAATTCTGGCTGATTGTTTCAACTATCGCATTACTATTTTTGGCGATAGCTTACACCCGCATGGGGGCCGGCCCGAAAAAAGCAAAACGGCGATCGATCGCACGACTACTGATGGCGTTATTTTGCGGTATTTTATGGGCTAATGCCAACCTTTATTGGCAAAATATACGGGCAATACCGGCGTCTTTTCTCAATTCCGACGTTAAGCTCAATATCGAGGTGGATGAAATATCCCGGAGTTACCCTTACCACGTGCGGATAACGGGCAGGGTTAAAACGCTGTCAGACAACGCGTTGCCTATTTGGAAGCAATCCAGAGTCCGGTTGAACTGGTACCGGGCGAATCTTAAACAAGCCCCTAAAGCAGGAGAAACCTGGCAGCTGGTTGCGCGCTTAAAGGAAGCGACAGACTATCGTAACCATGGGAGCTTTCGGTATCGACAATATTTGCTGCGCAATAACATACACGCAATAGGAAGTATTAAAGAGGGCGTTAAGCTTGATTCTGATATCAGTCTTCGGCAAAAAGTCTTTGATTGGATACAGGAGTCTGATCTGAACGAACCCGGCATACTGGCTGCCTTAACTATTGGTGAACGCAGCTTACTGAGCCGAAAAACCCGGGAAAGTTGGCAAAAAACCGGTTTGGCTCACAGCCTGGCTATATCGGGTTTACATTTGGGGATGGTTGCCGCTTCCGCTGTATTCTTTTTTCGCCTCTGCTTTCGCTTTCTCCCTGTTGGCCTGAAAACCAGAGAACTCATTAACAGCCGTTTCTGGTCGCTAGTTTTGGCGGCTTTTGTTGTAACAGGTTATGCCGCCCTGGCCGGTTTTCCCGTGTCGACAGTAAGAGCGCTGGCCATGTTTTTGGTCGTTCTTTTGCACCTGACGCTAAGCCTGAAATTAAGACCACTAAGTTTACTGTTACGAGTTACTGTTGCGGTACTTGTGGTTGATGTTTTTGCTTTGCAGGATCCGGGCTTTTGGCTTTCGATTACAGCGGTTGCGGCATTGTTCCTGGCAAGCTGGCGTTGGCAAAAAGCCCGCGGAAAACTCTCTGCTATTAAGAGCCTTTGGTCCGTGCAGTGGTTGTTACTGGTGGTTATGGCACCTTTGTCGTTTTTGCTATTTGGCGGGTTTTCGCTGCTGGCACCGTTAGTTAACTTGCTGATATTACCGGTTATAAGCTTTTGGTTGTTGCCATTGGCGTTAGCCGGAACGGTTGCCGTACTTTTGGATTTAAGTTTCGCTTCAACACTTTGGCAATTAGCAGAGCTTCCGATTGTATATTTGAATCCGTTTATCGGTTTTTTAGCGAAGCAGCCAGTAACCTGGTTGCAATTAGATGTCTGGCCTGTAAGCCGTGAGGCAAGGTTCGGTGGTTTGTTTGCGTTAATCCTCGTGCTGCTGGTGCCGCTTAAGAACGCCTGGCAACGCACAGTGCTGCTTTTATGTTTGCCTCTTTCTGTTTCGGTGCTCCTAAATCAAAGAGACGGGAAATTGCGCCTTCACGTTCTGGATGTGGGGCAAAGCCAGGCTATAGTGCTGGAGCGAAATGGCAGAGCCATACTGGTCGATACAGGTATTGAATTTAATTCTGGTTTTAGTGTGGCCGAGTCGGTGATTGAACCGTTTTTAAATTACCATGGACTTGTTCCGGAGCTTGCGTTTATCAGCCACGGAGACAGCGACCACAACGGCGGGCGTGATTTCTTATCAAGACGCTATCCCAATTTGCAGTGGCAGGGGGAAGGCAGCAATAAACCGTGTTTAGCGGGGGATACGGGGCACTGGAATGACTTACAATGGAGAGTGCTATGGCCTTCGAGGGAATATCAAGGTTCAACCGCATTAAGTAAAAATAATCGTTCTTGTGTTTTACTGGTTCAATTCCGGGGTTTTACCGTGCTTTTGCCCGGGGACATTGAAATGCCTGCCGAGAAAATGCTGTTAGAGCGGTTGCAAAGCCCTGCTGAAATAGAGTCCGATGTCATGGTAGTTCCGCACCACGGCAGTAAAACGTCCACCAGTTGGCCATTATTGCAGGCCGTAGATGCGGATATCTACTTGATAAGCTATGGTCGGCATCGTGGGTACCGTTTTCCCCACCGATATACTCTGGAAAGACTTGCGCGAAAGAATAGCCCCTGGCTTGGGACGATGAAGAGTGGACAATTAACCATTGTGAGTGACGGCAGTACATGGAGTTTGGAGTTACCCTTTGAAAACAGGTAGAATACCAAAAGTGTTAATGACTTAATTGAGACTACATGGATTCTCAGATTAAAAAAAAGACGACCTTCAAGCGCTTGTTAGGTTACATCAAACCTTATAAAGCGGCCTTTACTCTTGCTATTATCTGCATGATTGGCTATTCGGCCATTGATACCTTATTTTTGTCCCAAATAGAAACTTTAATTGATGACGGTTTAACTGAGCAAGACTCTAAAATATTGCTCTACGGTGCGCTTTTTGTTCCTTTTGTTTTTATCCTTAGAGGGTTACTAAACGTAGCTTCCAGTTACTTTCTGCATTGGGTTGGTTTTAAAGTTGTCACTAAAATGCGTCAGCAGTTATTCGACCATATGATGAAGCTGCCTGTCAGCTTTCATGACCAGCACTCAACCGGTGACTTAATCTCCAAAATAACTTATGACACTCAGCAAGTAGCCGAAGCCAGTAGCCGCGCGCTACTGGTTTTGATTAAGGAAGGTGCGTTTGTTATTGGCTTGCTTGGGTTGATGTTTTATCAAAGTTGGCAGCTGTCGTTAGTATTTTTGGTTGTAGGTCCTTTAATTGCTAAAGTTGTTGGGGTCGTGTCCAAGCGCTTCAGAAAAGTCAGTAGTCGTATCCAAACGGCTATGGGCAATGTTACAACAACCGCTGAACAGATGATTAATGGCCACAAAGTGGTCGTAATGCATCAAGGACAAAAAGGTGAGTCTGCACGTTTTTCCGAGATCAATAATATTACCCGCAACCAGAATATGAAGCTGGTAAATACCCGGGCCATTAGTACTTCGGTTATTCAGTTTATTGCTTCTTTAAGTCTTTCCATGGTTTTGGTTATTGCCAGTTTTCCGGAGATGCTGGGAGAGCTCTCAGCCGGTGCGTTTACTACTTTGCTGACAGCCATGATTATGTTGCTGCGCCCATTAAAGCAGCTAACGAACGTGAACAGTGATTTCCAACGAGGTATAGCCGCGGCTACCAGTGTGTTTGATATTCTTGATGAGCCCATTGAAATTGATAAAGGGTCTCGAGTTATTGATCGTGCGGCCGGGGATATTGTTTTTGAAGATGTGACTTTTGCTTATCAAAAAGATGATGAGCCAGCACTTCAGCAAATTAATTTTAGCGTAAAACAAGGCAAAACCCTTGCATTGGTGGGTCGCTCGGGCAGTGGTAAATCGACGATTTCAAACCTGCTGACCCGGTTTTATGATGTAGAGCAGGGTCGCATTTTGCTCGACGGCTACAACATTAACGACTATAAACTGAAATGTCTGCGTCGCCAGTTTGCTCTGGTTTCACAAAACGTGACGCTGTTTAATGACACTATCGCCAATAATATTGCTTATGGTGCAGCGAAAGAGTTGTCACGGGAGCAAATCACTAAAGCAGCAGAGCAGGCTTACGTTACCGAGTTTACTGATAACATGCCGAAAGGGCTGGACACCATGGTCGGCGAAAACGGAGTGATGTTATCCGGAGGGCAGCGGCAACGTATTGCTATTGCTCGAGCATTACTGCAGGACGCTCCTATCCTGATTCTGGACGAAGCTACATCGGCGCTGGACACGGAGTCTGAACGTCATATTCAGGATGCTTTAGGCACCTTGCGTCAAAACCGGACCGCCATTGTTATTGCTCACCGCTTGTCGACCATTGAAAATGCGGACGAAATTATCGTAATGGATAACGGCGAGATTGTTGAGCGAGGTACCCATCAGCAGTTACTGGATCATGAAGGCGCGTATTATCAATTGCATAACTTGCAGTTTAGCGGAGGCGCCTAGTGTGGCTACAAAAGCAGTGGTATAAAGCCAACCTGCATCCTCTTTTAATTTTGCTGGCACCGCTGTCATTGCTGTTTTGGCTACTGACCAACCTGCGCCGCAGTTTTTACCATTTAGGCCTGATGAAACGCTATAAAGCAGAAGTGCCTGTTATCGTTGTCGGTAATATCAGCGTTGGCGGTACAGGGAAAACGCCAATGGTGGTTGCTCTATGCCAATGGCTGAAAGATGAGGGTTGGACGCCGGGCATTATTAGCCGTGGTTATGGTGCAAAAGGTCCATTTCCTCATTCGATTGCAGAAAATGATAATGCCGCAGATGTTGGCGATGAACCTTTGCTTATGCGCCGGAGAACCGATTGTCCGGTAGTGATCGCACCTAAACGAGCCGAGGCCGCGCAGCTCCTGTCCGAACAACATCCCGAAGTCGATGTCATTATTAGTGATGATGGTTTACAGCACTATGCATTAAAACGCGATATTGAGCTGATTATGATTGACGGTGAAAGAGGCACAGGAAATGGCTGGTTGCTGCCGGCAGGTCCTTTACGTGAAGGACCATGGCGTTTAAAAGGTGCGGACTGGGTTATTTCTAATTACGGTCGTCATGCTTTTGCGCGTCATGTAGTGGATGTTACACCAGGCCACTGGTATCGGGTTGATAACGATGAAAAAGTTGAGCTAGAAACGGATAGTAGTTTTAATGCAGTTGCCGGTATTGGTTACCCCCAGCGATTTTTTAACTCTTTGTCTGAGCAAGGGGTACAAGTTGAGAAAAGTCAGGCATTTGCTGATCATCATGTTTTTAGCGAAGAAGACTTTTCTCAATTAAACGGTAAGCCTATATTGATGACAGAGAAAGACGCCGGAAAGTGTCAGTCATTCGCGCAACCGGACTGGTATTATCAAACAATAGAAGCACAACTGCCCGAGATAATGAAAACTAACTTACTGGCAGAGCTGGAAAGGAAGAAAAATGCCCATTGATAAAAATACATTAGCGATTTTAGCTTGCCCTAAGTGCAAAGGTAAGCTGACTTACTATGCCGAAAAAAATGAACTGGTCTGTCGGGGCGAGCGACTGGCTTATCCTATTGATGAAAACATTCCGGTTTTATTAGCCGATAAAGCCCGCGAATTGTCTGCAGAAGAGTTAGAGAAGGTTCCTTCATGAGTTTTACCGTTGTTATTCCCGCACGTTATGGCTCCAGCCGACTGCCTGGTAAACCTCTGGCTGACATTGGTGGTAAACCAATGATTCAGCATGTGGTTGAAAGGGCTGAAGCCAGTGGCGCTGCGGAGGTGATTGTCGCAACTGATGACCTTAGGGTAAAAGAGGGCGTTGAGAAATTTGGCGGCCGAGTCATGATGACTTCAACGGAACATTCATCGGGTACTGAGCGCCTGGCTGAGGTTATTGAACAGTTGGCGCTTGCGGAAAACGAAGTGGTGGTTAATGTGCAGGGCGACGAGCCTTTCATTCCGCCTGAGATTATTCGGCAGGTTGCGGATAACTTAGCCAACCAACGGCAGGCGCCTATGGCGACTTTAGCCGTTCCTATTACCGACGCTGAAGATATTTTTAACCCGAATACAGTAAAAGTGGTTACCGATGCGGCCGGATACGCACTGTACTTTAGTCGTGCGGCTATTCCATGGGACAGAGAGCACTTTTCTGCAGAGCGGGATACCAATGTCATTGCCGATCATTACCACCGACACATTGGTATTTATGCCTATCGGGCAGGTTTTGTCAGACGTTATATTGAGTGGCAGGCTAGCCCTATAGAGCAGCTTGAATCCCTAGAACAGTTGCGAGTGCTTTGGCACGGGGAGCGTATTCACGTGGCCGAAGCTATTCTCGCGCCGGCTGCTGGTATTGATACAGAAGAAGACCTGCAGCGGGCACGAGAACGGGCAGTCGATGGTTAATCCATCGCTGCCATTTTTGAGTATTCGTCTTCGAAAAAGAACTTTTCTTCTCCAAAAGCCGGCTTTAATTGATGTAACCAGGTTGCATCCGGGTCGTACTTAGCAAAGAAGGGGCGTTGAACCCAGTCCGGGTTGCGTCCCTGAATAAAGCGTAAAGCAAAAACTTTTTCGCCTGCAATTTCGGTCACACCCTGAACTTCCACTTTGCCCGGGCCTGCACTCATTGAAGGGCCGCGAACCGTGCGAGCAATGCCGGATACCTGCTGGTAAGCCTTTTGGAAAATCTCCCAGGTGCGTTCCAGTGGCACTTCAAAGTAACGTTTGGCACCAGTATCCCGCTCCACAAACATATAGTAAGGGATCATACCTAACTGTACTTGTTTCTCCCACATAGAAGCCCAGACATCGGGGTCATCGTTAATGTGTTTAAGCAGTGGAGCCTGGCAGCGTATTTGTGCACCGGTAGCGCGCAGGCGACGAATAGCTTCCTGACAGACTTCCGTGCGCAGTTCATTAGGGTGGTTTAAATGCGCCATAATGGATACGTGTTTGCCGCCGGCAACTAAACGCTCTAATAGACGCAGCATGTCGTCTGCGTCCGGGTCAGTAATGAAGCGGTAAGGCCAGAAGGTCAGCGACTTAGTGCCAATACGTATGGTCTTAATGTGCTCAAACTCTGGTTTAAGTAAGTCTTCCAGGTAGTGAGCCAGCTTACGTGTGCGCATAACCATAGGGTCGCCACCGGTGACCAGTAGGTCGGTCACTTCTTTGTGCTGAGCTAAGTAGCGATGTAATTGATCGGCATCATTAGAGTTAAAGCGTGTTGCTTTACCCACGAATTGTGCCCAGCGGAAGCAAAAGGTGCAGTAAGAATGGCAATACTGCCCCTGAGCCGGGAAAAATAAAACCGTTTCACGGTATTTATGCTGCATGCCAGGCAAAGGTTCACCGTCAACATGAGGGACGTTCATTTGCATTTGGCCAGCAGGGTGAGGGTTCATTTCATCACGTAGCTGAGTTGCTAAGTCAAACACTTCGTTAGTCGTGTGTTTACCTGACATCAAATCCGCCATGCGCTGATAGGCAGACGGCTCCAGCATATCCTTTTGTGGAAATGTTAGTTGAAACAGCGGGTCATTGGGTACATTTTCCCAGTCAATGAGTTCATTAAACACATACTCGTTAACTCTGAACGGCAGGACATTAGCAACGACTTTCATTTCAAAGCGCATGTCAGCAGGAACTTTTTTAAGCGCCTCAATTTTATCTAACTGGCGATGCTGATATACCTTGAACTTACGTGGCGTAATGATGGGTTGTTGTACATTGACTACTTGCTGCATAAGCCTCTCTGTAATTATCTGCAACCTGCTAAAAGCACGTTGAAAATGAATTTGTCTGTCAGCTCTTGGGCGACCAACGAAATGCGACGTAGTATAAAGAAATTGGGGGTAAGTTGCACGTTCTGTAAGGGATAAAAAGCGATGTACACGAACTAATTAGCGATAGACATAAAAAAAGCGCTCATGAGAGCGCTTTTTTAAAACATGACGATTTTACTTTTTGATTGGTGTAAATTCGCGTTTTGTATAACCGGTATACAATTGACGTGGACGACCAATTTTTTGGTTCGCTTCGCCCATCATTTCGTGCCAGTGAGAAACCCAGCCAACAGTACGTGACAGCGCAAAGATAACAGTGAACATGTTGGTCGGAATACCAATAGCTTTCAGCACGATACCTGAGTAGAAATCAACGTTCGGGAACAATTTCTTCTCAATGAAGTAATCGTCTTCCAGAGCGATACGCTCAAGTTCCATTGCAACGTCCAATAATGGATCGTCACGGTTAAGTTCTTTCAATACTTCGTGGCATGACTCACGCATAACGGTAGCGCGAGGGTCAGTGTTTTTGTAGACACGGTGACCAAAGCCCATCAGACGGAACGGATCGTTCTTGTCTTTTGCTTTCTCGATGTATTTTGGAATGTTCTCTACTGAGCCAATTTCAGCCAGCATGCGCAGACACGCTTCGTTTGCACCACCGTGTGCAGGTCCCCATAAAGAAGCAACACCAGCCGCAATACAGGCGTAAGGGTTTGCACCCGAAGAACCGGCAAGACGAACGGTTGAAGTTGATGCGTTTTGCTCGTGGTCGGCATGCAAAGTAAAGATGCGATCCATTGCACGGGCAACTGCAGGGCTAATTTTATAATCTTCAGCTGGTACAGAGAACATCATGTTTAAGAAGTTTTCTGCATAACCTAAGTCGTTACGTGGGTAAACGAAAGGTTGGCCAATGCTGAATTTGTAGGCCATTGCTGCAATGGTTGGAATCTTAGCAATTAGGCGATAAGCGCTACGTAAACGCTGGTTTTCATCGTGAATGTCTAAATCATCATGATAGAAAGATGATAAAGCACCTGTTACTGCGCATAGCATCGCCATTGGGTGTGCGTCACGACGGAAACCATTAAAGAAGTTATGGATTCCCTGGTGCACCATAGTGTGTTTAGTAATGGTGTCTTTAAATTCGGTGTACTGTTTTTCGTCCGGCGCTTCGCCGTGTAACAGCATATAGCAAACTTCTAGATAGTCTGCTTTTGTTGCGAGCTCACCAATTGGGTAGCCGCGGTGCAGTAAAACTCCGTTCTCACCATCGATGTAGGTGATAGCCGACTCGCAAGAGCCTGTAGCCAGGAACCCAGGGTCAAAGGTGAAGTAACCATGTTTGCCCAAAGTTCGGACGTCAACTACATCCTTGCCTGCCGCTGGTGAAAGTACCGGCAACTCAATGGATTGGCCGTCAATCTGTAAAGTGGCTTTACGATCAGCCATAAGGAATTCTCCTCACTGTCTACTTTGAAAAAGTGCGCTAATTTAACTCGATCATGCCCTTAAATGTCAATTTTAATCGGGGAACATGAACCAATTATAGTCAAACATACGTAATAAACATGACGAAAAGATTACTCAGATTGAACAATTATTGAGTTACGTTAGACTTTAGTAGTAAGCCGTAATAACTGAGCGTCCAAATCTGAGTTTCTCGTTGTAATTAATGGTTTGGCTCGATATACTTTGCGCCGTATTGGTGGCATGTATCTGTGTCGCGCAAACGAAAATTGCATTTCTTTTGTGCTTTATTAAAAGGCAATCTATCGTGAAAAAAGAAAGACCTGTTAATTTAGACTTATCAACTATCAAGTTTCCTGCCGCTGCCAAAGCATCCATACTGCACCGTATTTCGGGTGTTGTTATGCTGTTCTCTCTGGCATTTTTAATTTGGGCTTTTGCTGTGTCACTTAGTGGCCCTGAAGGCTTTGCTCAAATCGAGAGTATCATGACCAGCTTTATTGCGAAGTTTATTGGCTGGGGTATTTTGACAGCGCTAGGATTTCACTTAATCATCGGTCTGCGTCACTTAGTGATGGATATGGGCTACTGGGAAGAACTCGATTCGGGAAGAATCAGTGCAAATATTTCAATTGCTCTTTCTGTCATTCTTTCCGTATTAGTAGGAGTTTGGCTATGGTAACAGCAGCAGCAACGTTTGGTCGTAGCGGTTCTCATGACTTTATCTTGTTGAGAGCCAGCGCGATCGTTATGGTTCTTTACACACTGTTCATGGCTGGCTTTTTCCTTTCTACACCAGACGTGACGTATGAAGTCTGGAGTGGCTTGTTTGCCAGTATCTGGATGAAGGTTTTTACTATGCTCGCACTGTCCGCTGTGTTGATTCACGGTTGGATTGGCATTTGGCAGGTATCAACAGACTACGTAAAAGCGGCTGGTCTCAGAGCTTTTATCCAATTAGTTTTCAGCGTTGGTCTTATCGCTGTTTGGCTCACTGGCTTATTCGTACTGTGGGGTGTTTAAGTGAACGTTAAAACTTTAGAATATGATGCAGTGGTGATCGGTGCTGGCGGTGCTGGTATGCGAGCAGCATTGCAAATTTCCCAAGAGGGAATGAGCTGTGCGTTGATGTCCAAAGTGTTTCCAACGCGCTCTCACACAGTTTCTGCACAAGGTGGTATTACCGTTGCTTTAGGTAATGCGCATGAAGATGACTGGCAATGGCACATGTTCGATACCGTAAAAGGTTCGGACTACATTGGTGACCAGGACGCTATTGAATACATGTGTAAAGCAGGTCCGGAAGCAATTCTTGAACTGGAAAATATGGGCTTGCCATTTTCACGTTTTGAAAACGGAAAAGTTTATCAACGTCCGTTCGGTGGCCAGTCAAAAGAATTTGGTGGCGAGCAGGCAGCTCGTACGGCCGCAGCCGCTGACCGTACTGGTCACGCACTTCTGCACTTGCTTTACCAGCAAAACGTTAAGAACAAAACGACCGTTTTCTCTGAGTGGTACGCACTAGACTTAGTGAAAAACCAGGACGGCGCAGTGACGGGTGTTACTACGCTGAATATTGAAACTGGTGAAGTCTATTATGTGAAAGCTAAATCTGTTGTTCTTGCGACCGGCGGTGCTGGTCGAATTTATGCCTCAACAACAAATGCGCACATTAACACCGGTGATGGTGTTGGTATGGCGCTACGTGCCGGCGTTCCAGTGCAGGATATGGAAATGTGGCAGTTCCACCCAACTGGTATTGCTGGTTCAGGCTGTCTGGTAACTGAAGGTTGCCGTGGCGAGGGTGGTTACCTGTTGAATAAAGACGGCGAACGCTTCATGGAGCGTTACGCTCCAAACGCCAAAGACCTTGCTTCACGTGACGTTGTTGCTCGTTCAATGATGACAGAAATTCGTGAAGGCCGTGGTTGTGAAGGCCCTTGGGGACCTCACCTGAAACTGAAATTGGATCACTTGGGTAAAGAGACTCTGGAAAGTCGTCTTCCGGGCGTTTGTGACTTGTCACGTACCTTCGCTCACGTTGACCCGGTAAAAGAACCAATTCCTGTTATACCAACCTGTCACTACATGATGGGCGGTATCCCGACAGACGTTAACGGTCAGGCTCTGACAGTTGACGAAAAGGGTGAAACCAAGCCTGTACCTGGTTTATTTGCTTGTGGTGAAATCGCTTGTGTATCTGTTCACGGTGCTAACCGCTTAGGTGGTAACTCATTGCTTGACCTTGTTGTTTTCGGTCGTGCGACTGGCATGCACTTAGGTGAAACATTAGCGGCGAACAGCGAAGCACGTGAATCGTCAGCGTCTGACGTTGATGAGGCAATGGCTCGTTTCAACCGTTGGGAAAATACGCAGAAAGGCGAAGACCCAGTACAAATTAAGAAAGACCTACAGAACTGTATGCAGATGAACTTCTCGGTATTCCGTGAAGGTGAAGCAATGGCTGATGGTCTTAAAGAGTTGAAAGAAATTCGTGAGCGCCTTAAGCACGCACGCTTAGACGACACGTCTAAAGAGTTTAATACTCAGCGTGTTGAATGTATGGAACTTGATAACTTAATGGAAACTGCTTTCTCTACTGCAGTTGCCGCAAACTTCCGTACAGAAAGCCGTGGAGCTCACAGTCGCGCAGACTATCCAGATCGTGATGACGAGAAATGGTTGGTTCACACTGTGTTCCGGCCAGAAACTGAAGATATGGTGACTCGTCAGGTTAATATGGCACCGAAACTGCGCGAAGCTTTCCCTCCGAAAGCTCGTACGTACTAATAGAGGGGTTCAACGATGAAAACATTGAATATTTCGATTTATCGTTACAACCCGGATGTTGATGACGCGCCGTACATGAAAGATTACACCCTAGAGGTGGAAGAAAATCAGGACATGATGGTGCTGGACTTGCTGATCAAACTGAAAGAGCAAGATCCATCGTTGGCGTTCCGGCGGTCATGCCGTGAAGGCGTTTGTGGTTCAGATGGTCTGAATATGAACGGCAAAAACGGCTTGGCTTGTATTACTCCAACTTCTGCATTGAAAGGCAGCAAGATTGTGATTCGTCCGTTGCCTGGGCTACCGGTTATTCGTGACTTAATTGTTGATATGAGCCAGTTCTATCAACAGTACGAGAAGATTAAACCGTACCTGATTAACGATGATAAAACGCCGCCGGCGCGTGAGCGTCTGCAGTCACCAGAAGAGCGTGCTAAACTTGACGGACTGTACGAGTGCATCTTATGTGCATGTTGTTCGTCATCATGCCCGTCGTTCTGGTGGAACCCGGATAAATTTGTTGGTCCGGCAGGGTTGTTACACGCTTATCGTTTCTTAATCGATAGTCGTGACACAGCAACGGACGAGCGTTTAGACGAGTTGGACGATGCATTTAGTGTGTTCCGTTGCCACGGAATTATGAATTGCGTCAACGTTTGTCCTAAAGGGTTGAACCCAACTAAGGCTATTGGACACATTAAATCGATGCTTTTGAACCGCGCAGTTTAAGTTGTTAAATTGTCGCGTCAATTTGAACGGTTGATGTTGTGGATAGCCATCCCACAAGGATGGCTATTTTTTTATAAAAACGGTTTATCTATTCAGGTGAAGGAAACGCAATGCAAGATGGTGTAATGCGTGAATGGTTAGAAACATCGCATCTAGCCGGTGGTAACGTTGCCTACATTGAACAAATGTTTGAGGCGTATCTGGATGATCCGACGGCAGTCAGTGATGAATGGCGTCAAATGTTCGATGCGTTGCCGAAAGAGAATCACATTGTTGATACCAAACTCAGCGAAGTGAGAGAGCAGTTCCGAGAAGCAGCAAAGAATAAGCTCAAGCAGTCTCAAACCGGCAGCACGACCGCCGCCGATCAGAAGCAAGTCAAGGTTTTACAACTTATCAATGCTTACCGATTCCGCGGTCATCAGCATGCCAATCTTGATCCTCTTGGTTTATGGAAACAGGAAACCGTTCCAGACCTTTCATTAAACTTCCACGATTTAAGCAAAGACGACTTAGAGCGCGAGTTTAATGTAGGCTCTTTAGCCGTTGGCAAAGACACAATGAAGCTGAGTGACATTCACGAAGCTTTAGAAAATATTTATTGTGGCTCTATTGGTGCCGAGTACATGCACATTGTTTCAACCGAAGAAAAACGCTGGATTCAGCAACGGTTGGAAGGTGTTCTTGGTCAGCCTAAATTTAAAAAAGAGCAACAAACCAAAATCTTAAAAGAGCTTATAGCAGCAGACGGGCTGGAAAAGTATCTGGGGTCTAAATTCCCTGGCGCTAAACGCTTCTCGTTAGAGGGCGGAGACAGTCTGGTTCCGTTGTTAAAAGAACTTATTTCACGCTCGGGTGAGCAAGGCGCCAAAGAAGTGGTCATTGGCATGGCTCACCGCGGTCGTCTGAACGTATTAGTGAATGTTCTGGGTAAGAAACCTCAGGACCTATTTGACGAGTTTGCCGGCAAGCATGACAGCACTAAAGGCTCAGGTGATGTTAAATATCACATGGGTTTTTCATCTGACTATGCAACACCGGGCGGCGATGTTCACTTAGCATTAGCTTTTAACCCATCGCATCTGGAAATTGTTAATCCGGTTGTTATGGGCTCGGTTCGCGCACGTATGGACCGCCTGCAAGATCCAGAAGGCAAAAAAGTACTGCCAATTACCATTCACGGTGACGCCGCCGTTGCTGGCCAGGGCGTAGTACAAGAAACCTTTAATATGTCGCAAACACGGGCTTATCGTGTTGGCGGATCAATCCGCATTGTTGTGAATAACCAGGTTGGTTTCACGACCGCAAAACAGGAAGATGCGCGTTCTACTCAATACTGTACTGACATTGCAAAAATGGTACAGGCGCCAATTTTCCACGTTAATGCCGATGACCCTGAAGCTGTCGTTTTTGTGACTCAACTGGCCCTGGATTATCGAAACGCCTTCCAGAGAGATGTCGTTATCGACTTGGTTTGTTATCGCCGTCACGGGCACAATGAAGCTGACGAGCCGAGTGCAACCCAGCCTTTAATGTACGCTAAGGTGAAAAAGCAGCCGGTTGCTCGTGAGATTTATGGCAAACAATTAATTAAAAACTCGATAGTTGATGAAGACACTGCCAAACAGTGGATGTCTGACTATCGTGACGCATTAGATAAAGGCGAAGTTGTCGTTGATGAACACCGCCCTATGCGTCAACACTCCGTTGACTGGTCACCGTATATTGGAAATGACTGGGATGTTGAGTATGACTACAAAGTCTCGATTAAAAAGCTGAAAGATCTGGGTCAGAAAATTACGACATACCCGGAAGAACATAAGCTGAACTCCCGCGTTGCAAAGGTTTATCAGGAACGTCTGAAAATGGCGAAAGGCGAAAAGTCTATGGACTGGGGTTTTGCAGAAACCTTAGCCTATGCCACCCTGGTAAACGACGGTACTCATATTCGTCTGACCGGGCAGGACAGTGGGCGTGGTACGTTCTTCCACCGTCATGCGGTGCTGCATAATCAGGAAGACGCTTCAACTTATATGCCTCTGAATAATCTGGGATCAGAGCAGGGCCAGATTGAAATTTATGATTCAGTGCTGTCAGAAGCCGCGGTTGTTGCCTTTGAATATGGTTATGCCACAGCGGAACCAAAAGCATTGGTCATGTGGGAAGCTCAGTTCGGAGACTTCGTAAACGGTGCTCAGGTTGTTATTGATCAGTTCCTAAGCTCTGGCGAACAGAAGTGGGGCCGTTTGTGTGGTTTGACATTATTGTTACCGCACGGTTACGAAGGTCAGGGGCCAGAACACAGTTCGGCGCGGCTAGAGCGTTTCTTGCAGCTTTCAGCTGATCACAACTGGTCTGTGTGTGTGCCAACGACACCGGCACAGGTTTTCCATATGATTCGTCGTCAGCACTTACGTCCTGTTCGCAGACCGTTAGTTGTGATGACACCGAAGTCATTATTACGTCATCCGTTAGCCGTTTCAGAAATGGACGATTTAGCGGATGTCGGGTTCCAGAACGCGATTGCGGAAATTGACGACCTGAATCCGAAAAAGGTAAAACGCGTGGTATTTTGCTCCGGTAAAGTCTACTACGATTTACTGAAAGAACGTCGCGAACGCGAACAAGAAGATGTTGCCCTTATTCGTATTGAACAGCTTTACCCGTTCCCTGCGGAAGAAGTGGCAGAAATTATGAAAGATTATCAGCACGTTAAAGATTTTGTCTGGTGTCAGGAAGAGCCTCAGAACCAAGGCGCATGGTATAGCAGCCAGCACCACTTCTGGGCCGCAATTCCGAAAGGAGCTCAGTTGTCTTATCGTGGTCGTAGTGCGTCAGCCGCACCAGCGGTCGGATACATATCAGAGCACAACAAGCAGCAGCAAAAACTTGTTGACGAAGCGCTAACCATTAAATAGGTGAAGATGAACCATGGCGATTGATATAAAAGTTCCTCAATTACCCGAGTCTGTTGCAGATGCAACCATTGCAACATGGCACGTAAAACCTGGCGATAAAGTGTCTCGCGACCAGAATCTGGTTGACATCGAAACCGACAAGGTTGTGCTTGAAGTCACTGCAGAAGCGGACGGTGTGCTAGGTGAGATTACTGCCGAAGAAGGCACAACGGTAAACGCTGAAGAAGTCATCGGTAAAATTGAAGAGGGCGATGGCGAATCAGCTTCTGAAGATAAATCAGAAGATAAAGATTCAGGCGACAAAAAAGAAAAGTCAGAAAAGAAAGAATCTGATTCTTCAGACGACAAAGGCTCAGACAAGAAAGGCTCCGGCGAGAAGATGGAAGTTAAAGTTCCTCAATTACCAGAGTCTGTCTCTGATGCGACAATTTCTACCTGGCACGTTAAAGCTGGTGATGCGGTAAAACGTGACCAGAACCTGGTTGATATTGAAACCGATAAAGTAGTTTTGGAAGTTGTAGCTCCGGCGGACGGCGTTTTGGCTGAAATTAAGCACGACGAAGGCGACACTGTTGGCGCTGACGATGTCATCGGCATTGTTGAAGCAGGCGGTTCTGCCGGTGGCAGTTCAAGTAAGTCTGACGATAGTAAATCTGAGTCTTCCTCAGAAAGTAAAGACGAGAGCAAAGACGACGGTGGTGACAATGAAGTAGCTGGTCCTGCGGTTCGTCGTTTGTTAGGTGAGCACGGTCTTAAGCCAAGTGACGTTAAAGGCACAGGCAAAGGCGGTCGCGTCACTAAAGAAGACGTTGAAAAACACGTGAAAGGTCAGTCTTCGTCTAAATCATCTGACAGTGGCAGCAAGCAACAGTCTTCACAGCCTGCAGTTTCAGGTGACCGAGACCAGAAGCGCGTACCAATGACACGTCTGCGTAAACGTATCGCAGAACGTCTGTTGCAAGCGAAGAACGACACGGCCATGTTGACCACGTTTAACGAAATCAACATGAAGCCTATTATGGACTTGCGTAAGAAATACAAAGACGTGTTTGAAGAAACGCACGGCACGCGTCTTGGCTTTATGGGCTTTTATGTCAAAGCTGTAACAGAAGCATTGAAACGCTTCCCAGACGTGAACGCATCCATTGATGGCGACGATATTGTTTACCACAACTTCTTCGACATCAGTATTGCTGTATCGACACCTCGTGGTCTGGTAACGCCAGTTCTGCGTGATACTGACCGCCTAAGCATTGCGGACATGGAAAACGGTATTCGTGACCTGGCCATTAAAGGTCGTGACGGTAAGTTGACTATGGACGAAATGCAGGGTGGTAACTTCACCATCACTAACGGTGGCGTATTTGGTTCGCTGTTATCGACACCAATCTTGAACCCACCACAAAGCGCTATTCTGGGTATGCACAAAATCCAGGAGCGTGCCATGGTGGTGGACGGTAAGATTGAAATCTTACCGATGATGTACTTAGCTCTCTCTTATGACCATCGAATCATTGATGGTAAACAATCGGTAGGTTTCCTGGTTACCGTGAAAGAGTTATTGGAAGATCCTCAACGTCTTATCCTGGATATCTAAAGACGCTGAGAACCAGCCGCAACGCTAATTGAGCTTGCGGCTGTTAATTATGCGCCGATCACGTTAAAATTCGGCGCGGTATTCGGGTAGGCAGCACTTCGCTGCTTAAGTTGTTTCAACGAATCGGAAGAGCATCATGAATTTGCATGAGTATCAGGGTAAGCAACTCTTTAAAGAGTTTGGTTTACCAGTATCTGAAGGTTTTGCTTGCGACACTGCTGATGAAGCGGTAGAAGCGGCAAAACGTATTGGTGGCGACATTTGGGTCGTCAAATGTCAGGTTCACGCTGGTGGCCGCGGTAAAGCGGGCGGCGTGAAATTAGTGAAAAGTTTAGACGATGTTCGCGCATTTGCTGAGCAGTGGTTAGGTAAAAACTTAGTAACTTTCCAAACCGACGAAAAAGGTCAGCCGGTTGCTAAGATTTTAGTTGAAAGCTGCACTGATATCGCAGACGAGCTTTACTTAGGTGCAGTTGTTGACCGTGCTTCACGCAAAATCGTGTTCATGGCATCGACCGAAGGCGGCGTAGAAATCGAAACCGTTGCTGAAGAAACACCGGAAAAAATCCTGAAAGCTGAAATTGACCCAACGGTCGGCGCGCAGCCATACCAAGGTCGTGAATTAGGCTTTAAACTGGGTCTGACTCCAGACCAGGTTAAGCAATTTACTAAGGTCTTCTTAGGCTTGGCTAAAATGTTCGAACAGTACGACTTAGCCCTGTTAGAAATTAACCCATTGGTTATCACTGACGAAGGCAACGTTCACTGTCTTGATGCGAAAGTCGGCATCGACAGCAACGCATTGTACCGTCAGCCTAAAATCCGTGAAATGCACGATCCGTCACAAGACGATGCGCGTGAAGCGGAAGCAGCTAAATGGGAACTGAACTACGTAGCGTTAGACGGCAACATCGGTTGTATGGTTAACGGCGCAGGCTTGGCGATGGGTACGATGGACATCGTTAAACTGAGCGGCGGCGAGCCAGCTAACTTCCTTGACGTAGGCGGCGGCGCGACAAAAGAGCGTGTTTCTGAAGCGTTCAAAATTATCCTGTCTGACAGCTCAGTTAAAGCCGTATTTGTTAATATCTTCGGCGGTATCGTACGTTGCGATATGATTGCTGAAGGTATCATCGGTGCTGTTGAAGAAGTGGGCGTTAAAGTACCAGTGGTTGTTCGTCTTGAAGGTAACAACGCTGAACTGGGTACCCAGAAATTGAACGAAAGTGGCCTGAACATTATCGCTGCAGAGAGCTTATCTGATGCTGCCGATAAAGTGGTTGCTGCGGCAGGAGGTCAATAATGAGCATTTTGATCGATAAAAACACCAAAGTAATCTGTCAGGGTTTCACTGGCGGTCAGGGTACTTTCCACTCTGAGCAAGCAATTGCTTACGGTACGCAAATGGTTGGCGGTGTAACACCTGGTAAAGGTGGTCAAGAGCACTTAGGCCTGCCTGTATTCAACACAGTAAAAGAAGCAGTAGAAGCAACTGGCGCAACTGCATCAGTTATCTACGTACCAGCACCTTTCTGTAAAGACTCAATCATCGAAGCAGCAGACGCTGGTATCGAACTGATTGTTTGTATTACTGAAGGTATTCCTACACTGGATATGCTTTACGTAAAAGAATACCTGACGCACAAAGGCGTGCGTATGATTGGTCCAAACTGCCCGGGTGTTATCACTCCGGACGAGTGCAAAATCGGTATCATGCCTGGCCACATCCACAAGAAAGGTAAAGTGGGTATCGTGTCACGTTCAGGTACATTGACGTACGAAGCGGTTAAGCAGACTACTGACGCAGGCTTTGGTCAGTCTAGCTGTGTTGGTATCGGTGGCGACCCTATCCCGGGTTCTAACTTCATTGATATTCTGGAGCTGTTCGAAAAAGATCCAGAAACCGAAGCTATCGTAATGATTGGTGAAATCGGTGGTACAGCAGAAGAAGAAGCGGCAGAGTACATTAAAAACAATGTATCTAAGCCGGTTGTTTCTTACATTGCTGGTGTTACTGCTCCTCCGGGCAAACGTATGGGCCACGCTGGTGCCATCATTGCCGGCGGTAAAGGTACTGCTGACGAGAAATTCGCTGCACTTGAAGCAGCAGGCGTTAAAACTGTACGCAGCCTGGCCGAAATTGGCAAAGCTGTTGCAGAGAAAACTGGCTGGTAATAACCCGCCAACGCTAAAACAAAACCCGGCCTTCGCGCCGGGTTTTTTGTGTCTGCTTTATAAGGAAGAAAGGCGGAATAAGACAAGAACCGGTTGGTTGTTGTAGTTTTGCTATGTCAGGGACGCTACGAGCACTTCCGTGTGGGCTTGACGAAGGCCATCCATGGCCTTCGACACCCTGACATAGCAAAACTACAACACCAGACACCAGCCCTTGTCTTACTCCGCCTTTACCGCGCTCAGCCACAAAGCGATCTTCCTGGAAATTTTATGCGTAAGCTTAGTTGATACGTTAATAAATCAGGAGGCAATATGAGTAGCAATAATGCAAGCCAAGTTGCAGACTTTACAGCACCGGGAATGAACAGTGAGTCGGCGGATAAGGTCATAGCAATTCTTGATGATCGCTTAGTCGCATTGCTTGACCTGCAATTAACACTAAAACATGTGCATTGGAACGTTGTAGGACCAAATTTTATTGGTGTGCATGAGATGTTAGACCCTCAGGTCGACGCCGTACGTGAAATGACCGATACCATAGCAGAGCGAATTGCTACTTTAGGTGGAGTTCCAGTAGGTACGCCTAAAGCGATTGCAGAGCGTCGCAGATGGGAAGACTACTCTTTAGGTAAAGGGTTAGTGGCAGAGCATTTAGTTGCTCTGGATAAGGTTTATAATGGCGTTAACGGTGACCACCGCGAAGCGATGGAAACATTAGCTGAGCTCGACCCGGTATCAGAAGACATGTTAACCGGGCAATTAGCAGAGCTCGAGCAGTTTCAGTGGTTCGTTCGGGCGCATATTGAATCGTCCTCTGGCGAATTGAAAAGCTAGTCTTCTTCAAAGGCTTCAACCAGCGAACGAAACTCACGTAAGCGGGTTTTAATCGCTTTAACTTCACCTTCTGTATCACGGGTGAGTTTGTTTGCGCTACGCACGTTGTCGTTGATGGATATCATGCTGTCTTTTACTTCTGAAACAGCACTTGTATGTTCTTCTGCGGCAACGGCTATTTGCGTCATACGATCATTAATTCCCGTTACGGCTTCAGTGACTTCGTAAACCTGTTGTTCTGATTTTCGGCCCAACTCTCCACATTCCTCTGCCAGATCGCGTTGCTCAAACATTTTATTACGCCACGTACTCATTGACTGGGTCATGCGGTTTACGGTCTCTTCTATTTGATCAACGGCCTGTTGTGTTTTTTGGGAAAGGGCACGAACTTCATCGGCAACTACGGAGAAGCCGCGACCATGTTCGCCGGCTCTGGCACTTTCAATAGCGGCATTCAAAGCCAATAGATTCGTTTGTTCAGCTATTGCGTCAATTTTTTCGCTGACTTCTTTCACTGAGTCAGCATTACGAGACAGCTCTTCTGTTTGTCTGGCGCTTTCGCTAACAACACTTACCAGCTTAGTAATTTTCTTGCTGCTATCGGCAATAAAATCAGCTGCGTTCTGAGTTTGCTTGCTAACGTCACTGCAGGCACTGGAGGAATCATTTGCGTTGCGCGCAATTTCATCAACGGTTTGCCCCATCTGCTCCATAGAAGTAGCAATTTGCTCAATGTCTTGCACCGTTTGTTCGGTAGCATCCGCTGTCTTTGATGCATTTTCGGCGGTTGAATTGACCGATTCCGCCAACACGTCATTACCTTCACTTAGACGAGCGGTAAGAGCAAGTAATGATGAGTCGCGCAAGGCAAGCTCATACATCGCTCTTCCCATTGGAGAAGAACTACCGAATATCTCGTGTTGAGTTTTGGCAGTAGAACCATCCGCATCGGCTAAGGCTTTTGTCCACCTACGTGTGTTCTTCCAGTTACGAAATGGACGAGTTAGCCATTGAAACCAATGAGTTCGCCTTCTATAAACATTTTTAGCTGCTGAAGCGTATTCACTGTCTGCCTGGTGCATTAACCATTGACTACCTGTGACTTTGCCACGGCGGAATATTCCGCGAACAATAACATCAAACCAAACAGTGCCTCGCTCGGGAACATTAAAAGGGACAATGCCTCGCCAGGGGACTTCGCGTTTTAATGAGGTATTGACCTCTTTAATCACTTTATCGGGTAGAGCGTTACTGTCGACAAGTTCAGTTAAAGGTTTTTTCAGTAACTCGTCTTTGTCTTTTTTCATCAGACCCTGAATATTTTCTGGGCAGTGCGATACTTGCTGATATTCATTAAGGCTAAAAACGAATAATGTATCTGCGCCCCAGCTAAAGCTTCTGTTCATGATAAAAGTCTCTACTGTTGCGAAAATTCTTCTCTTTCTAATAGTTAAAGTAGAAGTTGTGTGGTGTTTTTCAAATATTAAACTGCAGTTAGAAAGTAATTAGAATTCGGTAGAGTTTTTTTTGGGGGGAGTTAAATTCAAAGTTATGACACCGGGAGTAGTCCCAGTGTCATACATAGGAGCCTTAGTAATTGGCTTGCTGAGTATCCCAGAATTGATTGGTTAACTGATCGAGTCGCCTTGTAATATTGACAGTTTTGTCAGTTACATCGCTACTTAGCTTAGCTGCGTCCAGGTTCTGCTCAGAGCTTGTCTTAATGCTTGTCACGCTTTCACCGATACTCTGCGCAACTTTACTCTGTTCATCAACGGCCTGTGCTATCTGGTCGCTCATGTGGGAAATGGTGTTGATCACCTTCAGAATTTCCTCTAAATGGGAGGCTGTTTCCTTGCTTTTGCTGACACTGTCCTCCGCCATTAGTTCGCCCGCTTCCATGACACTCACTGCATTTTTGACACCATTTTGCAGTGTTTCAATTACTTGTCTTATTTCTTTGGTGGAATTTTGCGTTCGATTAGCTAATGATCTTACTTCGTCAGCAACAACAGCAAAGCCACGCCCATACTCACCAGCTCTGGCAGCCTCAATAGCCGCATTTAAGGCTAATAAGTTTGTCTGATCGGCAATACCCAAAATAACATCAAGAATTTTTTCAATATCGATGCTACTTTTTGAAACTTCATTAATGACGCGTGAGGCGTTATTAATCTGTGCCTTTAATTCGGATATTGCAGCGGCATTTGCGTCGACGACATCTTTGCCGGTTTTCACTGTCGTTAGTCCGCGAATTGATGCAGTCGATGTTTCTTTGGCACTGTCGGCCACGCTACCAATGCTCATTGACATTTGATCAACAGCAGTAGCAACATGCTCAGTCTGTTCAAACTGCTGCATAGTCCAAGTTTCAGATTGATTCACCGCCGCACTCAAGTTTGTGGCGTTGTCGTTTAGCGCTTCTGACATATCATTTATTCGGCCAATTAGGGCCGCATTTTCGGACTCTAGCTTTTTTATAGTCAACAAAATTGAACCGACCTCATCAGAGCGGCCGGTATAGACATAGCGAGCGACTTTATCGTCGGTTATCTTTTTAACTTGCTTAAGTGCTGCTCTCAGGGGGGCTAACCATATCAGAGTGAAAAATGCACTTATGAGCGAGGCAATAATACAAGCGACTAGAAGCGCTATACCGGAGCCGTGTAATAGGTAAGTTACAATAGGTATTAACGTTGGCAGTGCAATACTCGCCAATAACTTAGTTGTTAAAGAGGTGGAGGTTTTAACACCGCGGGGTGTTTGACCCTTATTAATGAGTGCATAGACTTTTTTGGCTCGCTCGATATGTTGAGGTTGGGCCTTACGGCGAACAGATTGGTACTCTTCAACCTGACCATTTTTCTTTATAGGTGTAGCGTAAGCATCAACCCAATAGTGATCTCCGTTTTTACAACGGTTTTTGACAATACCCATCCATGATTTTTCTGCTTTAAGATCAGCCCAAAACATTTTAAAAACGGGTGAAGGCATGTCGGGATGTCTGACAATATGGTGGTTCTTGCCAATAAGCTCTTCTTTTGAGAAGCCGCTAATATCTATAAAATCCTGGTTTATGTAAGTAATCTGACCTTTAAGATTAGTCGTCGAAAGAATATTAGACCGGTTCGAGAATTCAAGTTCTACACCAGTAATAGGAAGGTTCGTCTTCATGTGTACCTTGTGAAGTGCTAAGACTCAAAAAACTGAAATATAATCTGAATCGCAATTAAGTTGAGTGTAGATTCAATTCTATTTTTAGCGTTATTTTAAGGTTATTAACACTTACAATTCGGCTATATATAATTGATTTATATCAACTATTTAACTTCGGTTTCAGAAACTCTTTATCCTGCTCTTATTGAGCGTGTCACATTACGAGCCGGTGAGAAATTTGGTTCACAGGGAATAAAATATTTATGTCAAAATGTATGGTTGTTGAATTTGGAATTAAGGAAGCTGACGAGCAATGAAGACAAGGGGGATTTAGGTTATTGCTAAAAGTGCGGTAGGCTAAAAGCGGGTTGCCAGTTAGCAACCCACCACTGCAAGCTTATTTATTCTGACTTTCCAGTGCCTGAATTTTATTCCAAAGCTCGTCTGCTTGCTGACTGATATGGGAGCTATCGCGAATGTTCCCGTTACGCTGCATCTCCATCGCTTTTTCTTGCAGTTGCTTTAGGTCTTTGCGCATTTTCTTCGTAGGGTCTGACTTAAAAAGTCCAAACATTAATGATTGCCTCAAATTACTAAGTGTATTTAGCAATACGGCAAGTCAGGGTTAAAAGTTCTGCATGTAAAGCATAAGAATAATATGATGTTTTTAAGCTAAATTTTTTCTTTGGAGTTACTGTCGGTATATTGTTGCTTAAGTGTACTTTTTGAGCGATCAAAGCGAATGACAGGAACATGACATGGCAATGTCGTAACAATGTCCGGTGCTTTTAGATAATGTTTTATCCGAACTATCGGGCAACAGAGCTGAATACAACAATGAAAAATACCAAATTCGCAGAGCGGTTAACTTACCAGCGCAAGTTAAAAGGACTCTCGCAGGAACAGCTTGCTGAGAGCACCAGGGTAACCGTACGTACCATTCAACGCTTGGAAAAAGGTGAGGTCACACCCCACTTAAGAACAGTAAAGCTACTAGCGGCGGCACTCGAGTTAGATGTTGACGATTTGCTTGAACTGGATGACCCTCGCAACGAGAATATTCAAACAAAGTGGCTGCTATTAATGCACTCATCGCCATTTATTGGTTTTGTGGTGCCATTTCTCAATATCTTGTGCCCGCTGTTTATTTGGATCCATAAGCGTGAAGATAACCCCTTGTATGACGCTCATGGCCGTGCGGTTATTAACTTTCAAATAACCATGATGCTCATTTACGCACTTGCTTTTGTTGCACTACTTAGCGTCGAAGGGTTTGGCTTTTTATTCTTTATTGCCGTGATCCCTTATACCGCCTTAGTTATGTTGGCTAACGTTATCGCTGTGATAAAAGCACGAAGGTATTTTTACCCCAGTATTCCTTTCCTTGGCAAAAAATAGCTGGTAGCAAAGCTCTCCATTTAAAAACGATTTAATAAAGGAACAATCATGAAAGCAATAATTTATTATTTGCTGCTGGCTACGCTTGTCTGTTTTTCAGCAAGTGAAGCGGTAGCACAGTCCAAAGTTACTGATGAAAAAATTCAGGAATTTCAGTCTTATCTGAGTGACTTTCGTAAAGAGAACAAAATTCCAAGTTTGTCCGTTGCGGTGGTAAAAGACCGTGAAATTATTCTGCTTGAGAGCATTGGCTTTCAAGATCACGACGCCGAAGAATCAACGACGGAAGACACATCGTACCTTGCTGCTTCTATCACAAAAACGTTCACGGGTGCGACGTTACTGGCCATGGAGGCTGACGGGCACATTGATCTCGATGCGGACTTTACGACTTTAAGTGACTGGGGCAGACGCTGCCACTGGCTGACAACAAGCGGCACTATCTTTGGTGGAGGCACTCTGGATAACGGCTATCAAGTACCCACGGTAGAATGTGACCAAGTGATAACTCTGCGTCATGTCCTTCAACATCAGGTACAGGGTGAGCCAGGCACAAGCTTCTTCTACAACCCCATTGTGTTTGGCCGTTTATCTAACTGGGTTGAGGAAAACACGAATAAAAGTTGGCGCTACTGGATGAAAAAATACGTTATTGAAGCCGGAGATTTAGAGGGTATAGCCGCTGGTTGGCGAGACCCGGCTGCCAGTGAGGTACTGACTCATATTGCACCGCCTTTTCGCCATGCGCCTGAACAGTCTGATGGGCTTGCAAATTCAGTATTACCAAACACTGAACTTAACGCAAGCTCAGGCATTATCGCCAGCGCAAAAGCACTTGCTCATTATTCTATAGCCCTGGGTGAAGAAAAAATTCTCCCTGAATCTTTGAGACAGAAAATGTGGACGCCGGCAAAGGATAAAGAGGGTAACCCAATGCCTTATGCCTATGGCTGGTTTGTCCAGAATTGGAAAGGGCATAAGCTAGTTTGGCATGGTGGCTGGTGGCCGGATGCGTATGCCGGACTCCTACTAAAGGCACCTGATGATGGACTAACCTTAGTGGCGCTCGGAAACACCGACGGACTGCGACACGAGGTTAATAGTCTGACTAGCGCACAAATAGAAAGGAACCCACTGGCGTTAAAGTTTTTAGAGCTATTTGTTGAACAGTCGCAGTAATGAGTGCGTGTTACTCTATATTAAAAACTTAGCAAGAGCTGGGACTTGATGTCACCGTTGAAGCCGTTATAGCAGGCATAATGGCTTCATTGAGCTTTAAATTGTCGGACATGGTTTATGTTTCTCAGTTAAATCGAATAGCTGAAATTAAAGCAAAAAAGGCTTACAAAAAGAAAACTTAATGCTAGGTTAGTGATTACAATATAACCAAGAGGAATGGATTCTGATGAAAAAAGCTATTGTTTTCATACTACTATTGGCGTGCCCGGTTCTTGTTGTTGCTGCTGAACCAAGCTGGCAACCCTTTATTTTGGAAAAGGGTTTAATCAAATTTAAAGTTTATGTTGAAGGTGTTGAAGGCTATGCAATTGTTGATACTGGAAGGGAAAGAAGTTCAGTTAATAAGGCCTTTATAGAGGACAAAAAATTAAGCACTGACGTATTAAACTATGTGAAAGTATCGGGCATTTTTGGAGACAAGCGAAGACCTCGTTATAAAGATGTCGATATAGAAATTAATGGTGTTACCTATCAACAAAACCTCTATGAAGTGAGTTTTGGCCCACCTAGAAATGCTGTGATGCTCGGCGCAGACTTTTTAAAGAATGTTGTTGTTGATATTGACTATCGCAACCAAAGAATCCGCTTTTTTTCCAATCGCGATGAAATTGACCTTGTGAGTAACGTTCCATTCACTAAGCAACGTGAGACAGGCTACCCTATTATTCTAGTCAATTTAAACGATGAAGATGAGCGTTGGGTTATTCTGGATACTGCTCATAGTGGCGGTGTACTTTTGGAAAAAAGAGTTGCGACACAAAATAACTGGTTCGAGCGCTTTAGTTCTAGTTCCTCGTTAGTGATGGGAGTCAACAGTATGGGTTACCACAATGTTATTGACTTACCAAAGATAAAGCTGGGCCCGTATGAAGTTGAAAAAGTCCAGGTAGCTGTCCCTGAGATTAATCGACTGTTTCGTATTACCAGTCAGTACGAGCAAGAGCATTCCAGAATTCGAGGGCGTCGAGTGGAAGGCCTCATAGGTTATGAGGCACTGAAACACTTTAGACTGTTATTGGATTATCGTTCTGGCAGTATCGAGCTGTCACAGGCTCAAGCTTCCGAATAAATTCTGATTTTTTAGATGTTCCCGTGGCCAGGCGGTTTACTTTGTTCAATCGGCTGGCCTATAAGCTCCTCAATGGCTTTCAGCGCGGGGGAGTCCTCGTCCGTAACCAGAGAAATAGCATGGCCAGTTTGACCGGCACGACCGGTTCGGCCAATGCGGTGGACGTAGTCTTCCGCAACATGAGGGAGGTCGTAATTGATCACGTACGGCAGCTTTTCAATATCGATGCCACGCGCGACGATATCGGTTGCGATAAGCACTTGCACCTTGCCACTTTTAAAGTCAGCCAACGCTTTAGTACGGGCGCCCTGACTTTTAGCGCTGTGAATAGCCGCTGCCGAGAAGCCGGCTTTATCCAGTTGTTTAACTAATCGATTAGCCCCTTGCTTGGTGCGTGAAAACACAAGGACTTGGGGTAAGTCGAGGCTTTTCAGCAGTTTTAATAACAGCCCCAGTTTTTGGCTTTTTTGTACTTCATACACTGTTTGCTTAATAGGCTCGGCTGTTGCGTTGGGCGGTGCCACGGCAATTTCTACCGGGCTTTTAAGCAAGCCTTTAGCCAACTCACGAATGTCATTGGAAAACGTCGCTGAGAACAGAAGCGTTTGGCGCTTAGGTGGCAGTAACTTAATAATTTTCTTAATGTCGTTAATAAAGCCCATGTCGAGCATGCGGTCGGCCTCATCCAGCACCAGCACTTCTAACTTGGGGAAACGAACCGCGTTTTGTTTGTATAAATCCAGCAAGCGGCCTGGGGTTGCCACCAGAATATCCGCGCCTTTACGAAGCTTCATCATTTGTGGGTTAATTTTCACACCACCAAACGCCACCGCGTAATTCAATGGCAAACCGGCGCTTAAGTTCGCAACACTTTCACCCACCTGAGCTGCTAATTCGCGAGTTGGCGTTAAAATAAGCACACGCGCTGTGTTTGCCTTGGCACGTTCGTTACTTTTCAGAAGCTCTAAAATAGGCACCGTAAAGCCTGCCGTTTTGCCTGTACCCGTTTGCGCTGCTGCCATGACGTCTTTCCCTGCAAGCACCAAAGGAATAGCCTGTGCCTGAATGGGCGTAGGTTGGCTATAACCCTGACGTGAAAGGGCGGTAAGCATTTCCGTGGAAAGTCCGAGATCAGAAAAAGTCATGTATTAATGTGCAATTTAATGGGGATTAGAGCGTGTATTCTACCCCAGAGAGGCGGACGCCGCATTTCATTTAAGGGGGTGTTGAATCTACTTTCAAGCAAATTACGTTGTTCGTCACTTGTTCGGTAGGTAGGGTTCAACGTCAGTCTGTGGTTTGCCAAACAAGTAACCCTGGAAAAACTGACACCCCATAGTTTGCAGGCGTTTGAATTGCTCGTTTGTTTCAACGCCCTCTGCGATAATGGCCAAGTTCATGCTACGACCCAGACTAATAATGGTTTCGGTTAACAAGGCACCCTTGCTGTATTCATCTAAATCGCTGACAAATGCGCGGTCGACTTTAAGTTCGTCGAGAGGCAACCGTGTGAGGTAGGCTAAAGACGCATAGCCGGTGCCAAAGTCATCTAAGGAAATAGACACACCTAACTGGCGCAAGCTTTTCATTTGTTGAACAATAAAGTCTATATCGTCAGCTATTAGGCTTTCTGTTAGTTCAAAACATAAGTTATTAGGGTTTGCTCCTGTGCGCTCAAGAATGTTCTGTACGCGTTCGACAAAGTCACCGCGACGAAATTGAACGGAACTCACATTGACTGAAATTTTTAGGTGTTTGCAGTCGTTATATGCCTGCCATTGCAAAAGCATTTCACAGCTTTTTTCCAGAACCCAGTCACCAATACCGATAATACTGCCAGTAGCTTCAGCAATAGTAATAAAATCATTAGGGGAGATAGTCCCTAAACTAGGGTGCTGCCAGCGAAGTAGGGCTTCAAAGCCAATAACTTGCCGGTGTGTATTCACCTGTGGCTGAAAGGCTAAAGCAAGCTCTTTATTTTCAACAGCATGATTAAGTGCCTGAGAGAGTTGTAAGCGCTCTTTGACGGCCGACTCCATTTCCTGATCAAAGAAACGAATAGTGTTGGTATTAGAGCCTTTCGCCATTTTAAGTGCTATATCTGCCTGGCGGATTAACTCATCACTGGGTAAGTTGCTTGGGCAATGAAATAAAGTGATGCCAACACAAGCGCTGAGCTGATGAATATCATTTTCGAGCATTAGAGGTGTTTCTATCTCTTCAATGACTTGAGTTGCCAGTTGCTCTGCTTCTGTTGCAGCGGCATCGAACGACGGTGCAGTGCATGGCAATAAAAGAACAAACTCATCTTTACCAAGACGGGCGAGATCATCGTGAGAGGAGCTAAACCGTTGTAATGACTTCGCACAGTGCACTAGAACTCGGTCGCCACTGCTGTAACCAAGGCTCTCATTGATACTATGAAAGTTATCAATATCGATAATGAGCAATGCGGCAACTGAACGTTCGCTTTTAATACCTCGTACCATACTAGCAATGCGCTCTAACATTAGGCGTCGGTTGGGTAAGTCTGTGAGAGGATCATAATATGAGAGGCGCTGCACTTCGGCTTCAGCCATTTCTAACGCGCGCATATCGGCGTCCATACAAAACATAATGGGCTCGTCATTCGCCAGGGCCACAACGGTATGGCTTGAGTACACGGGAACTATACTGCCGTCTTTATGTTTAAGGTTAAGTCGAGCCGGGGGAATGCCTTGTCGGTGCTCGAACATCCAGGCAACCGCCTGTTCGACTTCATTACGCATATCATTAGGAATAATTAAGTCATAGATACTTCCGCCCAGCGCTTCGCTAGGTGAATAACCGTAGATTTTTTCTGAGGCACCATTCCAGTAGACCACCGTGCCGTCGGCACTGTAGCCTTGAATAGACATTGCTTGTGTGTCATCAAACAACTTGTGGAACCGTGCTTCGCTAATTTGCTTGTCGCGGTTTTTTGTCATGGAAGTTAGCCGTTAGTTGAAATGAGAGTTAACGAGTTAACCTAAGTACAAGTGTAGAATACAATTGATAAAACCGTTAACTATGTGCTTACTCTTCATCAAAAGAGCGGTATCTGTCTGCGAGAAAATCTATTAATGTTCTGACCGCAGGCAGCAAGCCTCTTCTTGACGGGAAAACTACATGAATAATTTCGGGCGGCGCTTTCCAATCCGGGAAAAGTTCTATCAATGAGCCGTCATTAATTTGATTGGCGACCACTAACTTTGGCACTTGCACAACGCCAACACCCGCCAGAGCCGAATCCCGCAATGCGACCATATCGGTTGTGATAAACCTTGGTTTAAAGGGGACTTCAAACGACTGTCCGTCCGGGGAAGTCCATGACCAGGTAAAATGTTTTTGAGGCGTACCTAACCCCAGACTCGGCCAGTCAGCGATTTCACATAAATGCTTCGGTGTTCCGAACTTACTAACTAAATCTGGACTCGCCACGATACACAAAGTGCGCTCTGATAAAACTTTCATAACCAAGTCACTGTCTTCTAACGGCGGAGGACGAACGCGGATGGCGACATCAACACCTTCGGCAATCACATCCACTCTACGGTTAGAAGCTTCAAGCTGAATATCAACCTCCGGATAAAGGTTCATAAACTCCGCCAACATACAGCCTATATGGGCATTAAGCAGAGCAATTGGACAGGTGAGTTTAATTACCCCTCTTGGCTCAGAGCGCAACGAGTCTATAGCCTCTTGCGCAGACTCGGCTTCTACCAACATAGCGCGGCAGTGCTGCAAGTACTTTTGACCCACCTCGGTTAAATGAAAGCTTCGGGTTGAGCGGTAAATCAGTTTTGCATTGAGGTTATCTTCAAGCTTAGCAATGCGGCGGCTAAGCTTTGATTTTGGAATACCTAATGCCCGTCCGGCGGGCGCAAAGCCACCAGAATCTACCACTTTTACAAAGTAATACAGGTCGTTTAAATCTTGCATTTTACTGTTCTATTTTTAGGACAACCTTTCTTATTTTTGCACTCTACACATTCAGCGTATCACTTATATGATTTAAAGAAAGTTATTTTCGGAGAAACGCTCATGAAAAAAGTTAAAGCTATCGTAAGACCAGCGGCCCCACATTGGGTGGGTAATGGGTTCCCCGTGCAAACCATTTTTTCTTATGACCGTTTTGCTGAGGCGTTGAGTCCTTTTTTGCTGTTGGATTACGCGAAGTCAACTGAGTTTCCGGGAGATGGTGTGAAACGAGGTGTTGGTGAGCATCCTCATCGCGGCTTTGAAACCGTTACGATTGTCTACGAAGGGGAGCTAGCTCATAAAGACTCTTCTGGTGAAGGTGGCATTATTCGCGCGGGCGACGTGCAGTGGATGACAGCCGGCGCCGGAATATTGCATGAAGAGTTTCATTCTACTCGCTTCAGTCAACAAGGTGGGCCACTTCAAATGGTTCAGCTGTGGGTAAATCTCCCTCGGCAACACAAAATGATGCAGCCTCGTTATCAGGCGATCGAAAAGGCTGACATTCCAGTCGTTTTGCTACCCGACGATGTTGGAACCTTGCGTGTCATAGCCGGAAATTATGAAGGCACTGCAGGGTCAGCTGAAACCGTATCTCCTCTCAATGTTTTTGATGTCCAGTTAAAACCCGGAGGTCAAATGCGTCTAGACATACCAGAGGGGTGGAACAACGCAGTTATCGTGCTGGACGGATCTGTTCGAGTGAACGGCTCCGCCTCGCTGAAACCTTCAACGATGGCTTTGCTTGAGCGCGAAGGAGGGGAAGTTGTTCTTCATGCTGAACATCAGAGTCAAATTCTTATTCTTTCCGGGGAACCGATAGATGAGCCGGTAGTTGGTCACGGCCCATTTGTCATGAACTCGGCTCAAGAAATATCACAAGCTTTTGCCGACTATTCACAAGGTCGTTTCGCAAGCGAGTGATATGAAACCGGGTGTAATAACCCACAACACAACATTTGGAGAAATATTATGAGCTTTAAATACAACCGTTTAAATAAAGACGATGCAGCCGTGCTGCTTGTTGATCATCAGGCAGGTTTACTGTCATTGGTTCGTGACATCGATCCTGACAAATTTAAAAATAATGTTCTGGCACTGGGTGACTTGGCAAAATATTTCAACTTACCGACTATTTTGACCACAAGCTTTGAAACCGGCCCTAATGGCCCACTGGTCCCGGAGTTAAAAGACATGTTTCCGGATGCGCCTTATATTGCTCGTCCGGGTCAAATTAATGCCTGGGATAACGAAGACTTCGTAAAGGCTGTGAAGGCAACCGGTAAGAAACAGTTGATTGTTGCCGGTGTTGTTACGGAAGTGTGTGTGTCCTTCCCCGTTTTATCAGCATTAGAAGAAGGTTTTGAGGTGTTCGTTATTACGGATGCATCAGGTACGTTCAACCCGCTAACTCGCGATGCTGCCTGGGACCGCATGTCCCAAGCCGGCGCTCAGTTAATGACATGGTTTGGTACTGCTTGTGAACTGCATCGCGACTGGAGAAATGACATTGAGGGCTTGGGCGAGCTATTCTCAAATCATATTCCAGACTATCGTAACCTCATTACCAGTTACTCAACATTGACACAGGACAAGTAATTGTCGTTTATTGAAAGATAGTAGCCGGAGAAGTCCGCTTCTCCGGTTTTTAAGCAGGAGAGCAACTATGAGTAACTTAGCGAAGTCTTTGGAAAGTGAATGCCAGATTGTATCTGGCTGTGGCGCATTAAAAAGAATCATCAGCCCGAAATCACGTGACCTAGGTGGTTTTTCAGTTAAACGCATACTCCCTTCGAAAGAAGTGAAATCTGTCGGCCCGTGGGTGTTTTTTGACCATATGGGACCTGCTACTTTCGATGCTGGTGACGGTATTAACGTCAGACCCCATCCGCATATAGGCCTGGCCACGGTAACCTATTTATTTGAAGGCGAGATTCAGCATAAGGATTCCCTCGGAACAGACGCTACTGTGCTCCCGGGCGATATTAACCTCATGGTGGCCGGTCATGGCATTGTTCATTCTGAGCGGCAGACACGAGAAATGACGCAGCAGGCCCACAAGGTTCATGGTTTGCAACTGTGGTTAGCGTTACCAAAAGCGTATGAGGATTGTGAGCCAAGTTTCCATCACTACGACAGAGATATTCTTCCAACCGTTGATCTACACGGTGGACGAGCAAAAGTACTCATTGGAAATGCTTTTGGTTGCAGCTCTCCTGTAAAAACCTTCTCAGAAACACTTTATGCCGAAGTGAATCTTAATGAGGGTGAAAGCATTCAATTACCCCACATTGAGGAGCTTGCTCTTTATATTCTATCGGGCAACCTCAAGATAGGCAGTTTCAATATGGCAGACCATCATATGGCTGTTTTCAATGAAGAGCAGGGAATAACGGTTACAGCTCAATCCAATACTCGGCTCGCTCTTATTGGCGGCGGCGCACTGGGCTCTCGCTTTATAGAATGGAATTTTGTTGCAACCGACAAGCAGCTAATAGAGAACGCCAAAAAGCGCTGGCAACAACAAGAATTCCCAAAAGTACCGGGCGATTCCGAAGATTATATTCCACTGCCTTAAACAGATAACCTAACAAGGGCGAGAAAAATGACAGACATTTTGGTAATAGCCACTCTTTTTTTGATTGCCGGCGTCATTACCGTGCCAATTGCCAGCAGACTGGGACTTGGCTCCGTACTTGGCTACTTATTAGCGGGCGTTGCTATCAGTCCGCTACTTGCGGCTCTTCATGTCGACGTTGAATCGATACAACACGTTGCCGAATTCGGTGTCGTTATGATGTTGTTTATTGTCGGGCTGGAGCTTGAGCCTAAAGCATTATGGTCAATGCGGAAACAACTTATCGGCCTTGGCGGTGGGCAGGTGCTATTAACATCGGCCATTCTTACAGGAATAGGCATTCTGCTCGGTTTTAGCTGGCAGTTATCATTGGTCTGTGGCTTGATCTTGTCGCTTTCGTCTACGGCTATTGTACTGCAAACACTGTCAGAAAAAGGCCTGATGAAGTCGGATGGCGGTAAAGCCTCATTTTCGGTCCTGTTAACGCAGGATATTGTGGTTATTCCAATGCTTGCCATCATTCCGTTGTTAGTTGCGCCAGAAATGCTCACCTCCGGTAATAATGTGGCCTCTGAAAGCACTAGTGGGCACGGCCAAGCACTGAGCCTGGTCGCAGGCCTATCCAGTTGGCAGAGTGGCGTTGTGATGCTCATTGCAGTTGCCGCGGTGGTATTAGGGGGCATCTATTTATCGAAACCGATTTTTCGTTTTGTTGCATCCGCACATTTACGAGAGCTGCTCACGGCTACGGCACTGCTTTTTGTCTTTGCCATTGCGGCTCTGATGTCACTGGTAGAGCTCTCTCCGGCACTGGGTACGTTTCTCGCCGGAGTGGTGTTAGCCAACTCACCTTATAAGCACGAACTGGAGAGCAATATTGAGCCATTCAAAGGGCTTTTGCTGGGGCTTTTCTTTATTACCGTCGGTGCCAGCATTAACTTTTCGCTCTTGGCTGATAGCTTTCAGACAGTGCTTTTGATGACACTGGGTCTAATGCTCGTAAAAGCGGCCGTTGTTTTTACCTTAGGTAAGCTATTTAAAGTAAAAGGCGCTGAAAACTGGCTGATGGCGTTGGGGCTCGCTCAAGCTGGGGAGTTTGGTTTTGTTCTATTAGCATTTTCCGTTGCTCGCGGCGTACTGCCTCCACCAATAGCTGATTCGCTGCTTTTAGTCGTGACGCTTTCAATGGCGTTATCTCCCTTGTTGTTTATTGTTCAACAGAAACTTATTGCGCCTCGATATATCGCTGGCAACGATGAAGAGCCACAACCGAGCTTACCCAACGACAAAAAAATTATTATTGCAGGCTCCGGCCGTGTCGGTGGTCTGGTGGATCGTATTCTAAGGGTAGGGGGCTTTGAAACCACCGTTATTGATTACAACTACAAACAACTGGAGAGCATGTCAAAGCTTGGTTTTAAATACTTCTATGGTGATGCCACACGACCCGATTTATTGCATGCAGCAGGCATTGAAGAAGCTTCGTTATTAATTGTTGCTTTGGACGAAGAAGATCAAATTACCAAGCTAGTGCGTTATGCTCGTGACAACTACCCGCATATTCATGTCACCGCCCGAGCTGTGCATCGGCACCATGTGTATGACCTCTACTATTATGGCTGCCGGGATATTATTCGTGAAACTTACGATAGCTCACTCCGCATTGGACGCTCCGCATTAGAAGTTCTGGGTATTGAAAAAGGCGCAGCAACGGACATTGTTAATCTGTTTGACCAATATGATAAGCAACTCATGCGCTCAATGGCGGACGTATACAAAGTGGGTATGCCATTTGATGAAAACCCTGAATACCTTAGAGAAGTAAAAAGTCGCATCGAGCAGCTTTCGCCGGAGCTAGAGCGAAAAGTCGACTCTTTGTTAAAGGAGAAGAGAGTTCAGTGACTTCCTAATGGCGCAAACTGGGATGAATTGGGCTCTTTAAAAACTTTTAATCGCTTCTGCTGTTCGTTCAAAGCGGGTACGTGTCTAGTGTTATTGACGAAAATGCTCAGAGCCTTATTCACTCCACTCGCTCGGTGCACGTGTCCATTTAACTATTGGCAATTCACTTTGAACTGTCTTAATCTAAGAGCTCTTTTTTGGGGTTTAATATGAATAAAATAGATTTTACTCATCTCTATGATGAGATCAGTCGTTTTCCAAAATTGCCTGGATCAATTGATGAGTTGTCAATGAAAGCTTTTGAGAGTGTATACGGCTCTGAAGAAGCTGCAAATGCGAAAGAGATAATTTACGTTTTCCTTAGTCACAAGCCCATTCCTCGATTAATTGGTAAGAGCAACATTCTGTATATAGGTCAAACGAAATCTAGTTTTAAAACTAGACGGTTAAAAGACGCCAAGCTTCATGTTTCCTCAAAAGCCAATAGCCTAAAGTATGCAGCAATAATTAAGAATTACGGACCAATTACAGTTAGAGTTTGCGACTATAGAAAATATGGCAATACACATAAAGAAGCTGAGGGGCAGCTTTTATGGTGGTATTTCCAAAACCACTGCGAATATCCGCCTATCAACTATACGCAGACCAAGATCCGAAAAGACGTAGTCGAAGCATAAAAGCGTTCTAGTTTGACTGTAGGTGCACTCACACATACTGGAAGCTGACTTTAAACCATTGGCCTTTGAGGAAAAATAAATGATGGACGAGTTTGTTGAAAAGGGATTTACTAATTTACGCGAGCTCTACGAGAACTCTATGAGTGTTTTCCGCCCCTGTAAGCCGGGAGGTGAAGTGTTAGAGCAAAACTTAGTAACGGCATTTCTAATGGGGTGCTTAAAAAATAACCCTGATATTCGCTGGGGGGTTGAAATACCTTTTGCGAGTGCAGATAAAGAGGTCGAATTTTCCAGCATCTTTACTCATAATCAAACATCTGATCTTATAGAAAATGATGTTTTGAAAAAAAACTGGAAAAATCATATTGACGCTTTTATCTATGTAAATGGAACACTGTATTTAATAGAAGCTAAGCGTGATTATCCGGCGGCAAGTTTTTTGGAAAAAATAAAAGCAGACTACGAACGAATACAGTCGCCAGAGTTAGCTATTAGCTTTCGTTTGATGATGAATAGAACCGACGTATATAGCGAATCTTTTGGAGAGATAAAGCAGGTAAAGGGCATTTTACTTGCAGACACCTGGCGTCCAACGAACCTTAACCTTTGGAATGAGGCTTATTACAAACCCAAAGGGAGAAAGCAGGCTTACGATTTGTCCTGGCTTGAATCAATGGAAAGACGCTTTCACTGCTTGGGTTTTAAATCTCAAACAGCAAGTGAGTCATATTCTTTATTAATAGCCCAAACCAGTGACTTGGAAAGCAGTAGGAAAATTATTAACAATGAACTTTGATTTATATTTCGACTTCATCGAGCCCATGTACGGAGAGAAAAAGGAACTATTAGAATCGGTAACAATTCTAATAAAAAAACTACAGGCAAAAAAAGTTAAATTTTGCTTTGCGGGCGACTTACCTTTTTCACTTCATTGTGTCCGGCAAATGACAACGGACTTTGATATCTTTATCCTCGAGCCACACTGGAGCCTATTGAAAGAGAGCCTAACTCGTCAGAAACTAGAGACTGAGGTTAGTAAAAACGAAGATGTCATAACTTTTACCTATAAAGAAGATCCCTCGATATCTTTCACGCTGAACTTACTAAAACTTTCAGCCGCTCAGTGGAAAGAGCTGAATGTAGAGTATACGCTTAGTGCTTTTAAGATAAGTAGCCTACCTGTTATTACTGAGGGTAGCTTGATACCTATGGTCAAAATCCTTAAAAGCAAAAGGAAATTTTCTAGTTCTGAAGATAGCTTTTTTAAAGCAAGGTTAGAGCAAGCGAAGGAAAAACGAGAGACAGGAGAAGTTGGCTCCGGTTACATGATGTCTTGGGGAGAGCTTCAGGCCCTCAAGAAAAAAAAGTTTCAAGAGCGTTAGAATATTTGCTTGAATCAGAGTGGAGCTATTAATGGCTGTTTTTCCGGCTTTTCAATTATGATGGACTAAAAGAGCTAAACAGTCTGATTATTTTACTACTGGTTCTCTTGACTCTGTTTCTATGCTTTTTAGAATCAGAATTCTATCAAGCCTGACTTCCAAATAGCTCTGAGAAATTATCCTTAAAAGCTTCTAGGTCGGGATTATATAGGGTTATTTCACCATCAATAAATGAGTGGGTGCTTGATCTTGCGACAACCACTAATCCTTTATTAATATATCTCTCTAGCTGTGCTTCGAAGTTATCAAAATGATCAATTTCTCTATCTGTAAAAAATAAGTTTATTTGAAAATTTTCAAAGATATTAAAAACTTCTGCTTTTACATGAAGTTCTATGCTAGAAGTCTTGGTAGGAAGGGCAACTATATTATCCTTTATGTTTCCTCCTCCTAACTTACCCGCGCAATCATAGCTATGAGAGTTTAAAATTCGACACGGGAACTGGCATGTGTGGCTTTGACTATAGGCTTCGAAATACCTATCAATACTACCTATGCAGGGAAGATTTGTTTTATTAAACATACTATTTCTCAATTGTTCATCACTGTGAATTTCTTTAATTGCAGTTGGTATTAGTAGCCTGGGAAGTCCACCCAACCCGACTTAAACTCATAAACATATACTTTAATAGCTTTATGCAAGGTGTTAGTTACCTTACCTTGATAACTAGGTTCGAGACGTACTCTGATGTTATTGACCTTTATAATGTAATCGCCAATTTCCGTGTTCTCCTCTTCAGAGTTTTGGACAAAAGTAGCAGCTGCGGGGAACGCCAACAGAGCGACGATTAGGATTAAAAGTTTATTTTTAAGCATTTCGTACCCCAATCGAGTCTATTGACCGAGTAAGACACAAAACTTTAGGCAAGTCAAAACCACAGCATCTAACGATAATAAGTTTTTTCTTCAGATTTTGGCGCAGGTAGTCAATGTCCGCTAAGAGCGAGCAGCGGCCTTCTGACTTTCAGCCTGCTCCAACCAGTGGCTAGCCGTCCCGTTATTAGTAAGTGTGGGTGTCGCTAACTATGCACGGCACATTCACTTCGGCAATAACGCGCGTTTTGTTGTTGTGCTGTGTATTTAAGTCGTTTATTGTCAATTACATAACAAAAAAATAAAGGTTGGATATTGTGCGTTCGGTAGAGTGTAACTGAGTATGCTCAAATTGCCTTTGCTAACTCGGAACCTTTCAAGTCAGGAATACCAACTTGATCAGTAAGTTAAGAACAGAAAACTATTAATTGGACGAGTTTCTAAATGCGCACGCACAATATACAAATGTCAAAAAGAGGTAGTTCATGGAAGACGAAGGGTTCTGGTGTCCTAACTTAATCGATCAATGGCGTAACTTCCTTTCGCGAGGTGTCCCAGACGATGGTGCTCTTCGCCACAGGCGCGCATTCATAAGTAATCTGGGTTATAGCCTTCAGCACCTTCAGTTCCTCGACTATCAAATTCGCGAAGTGAATCTTCACGCAACTGTATACACCCATACGCTCAAGTCTTTCGTCATCGCAGGCATGGGTATTATTGAGGCGGTGTCTTGGTACTTGCTCAAGCGAAAAGGATGGAATCGCAAGCATGATTGGGAGCATATTGCTGAGCTACAGTCTCAGCCGTATCGAGATGGGGACGATGAGCTCAGAGTTGTGAACAGGATCGAGAAAAAGCTCAACGAACCAACTGAAGTCGAGATGTCCCTTCAGTGGATGATTCGGCGAGTCGAGAAGAAAAGGCTCTTGGGTATGGATGGCCAGGTTTACAGGGACTTGAACTACCTGCGTGGACTTAGGAATAAAGTTCACCTGCATGTGGTGCAACATGACTCTGACACAGACTGGAACGCTTTCAGTAACAACGAACTGAAGCTTATGAAAAAAGCTCTTTTTGGAGTATTTACATCTGAAATTTTTGACCCAACAGATCAACACAGAGAGTGGCTGGACTTTCTCAGAGTCGAGGAATCAACGGAAGAATTGGTTGAGGATATTCCGTTTTAACAAGTCGCGTCACTCGGACGGCCCTGTCGGGCCGCCGGTGCGCTTAGCGTTATACTTCTAAGGAACACGGATGCCAAATTGGCTATTAGATAGATTGTTTGATGGTGGAGACCAAGCTGAACCGAGGTTTGCTTTTCAAGGAACCGTTAATTGGATGAGAGCGCTAGCAGAGGTGGTTAACTCTGGAGCGTGCGATGATGACGAGCTTGATTCTTTATATCGAAGAGTCGCTAGAAGACAAATCAATCAAGAAGCGGATACTTTGAATCGCCACTGATTTGCTAGACACCTCATAGCCATAGATAATGGCATAAAAGAGGTGCTTATGAGTAACAACCGA